>DLKQ01000020.1:40585-43854 GCA_002477805.1 Christensenella sp. UBA7584
CCTATATCCTATAGGAAACAACATATGAGAAAATAATTGACTTATTTTTTTACTGCTAGTATAATATTCATAAGGAGAAAAATATGTGGTGGATTTGGCCTGTATATGTCTTAATACTTGTTGTAGTTACCTTTTTGTCGGTTTTACTTGCTAGATATGTTGACGCTCTAGATAAAAAAACTCAAATGTCTGATGGGGTTCTTGGAGGGGTTCTTCTTGCGGGTGTAACGAGTTTGCCTGAGCTGATTACCTCATTTACAGCAGTTTTACTTTTTAACGATGCTCAGATGACCTTCGGGAATATTATGGGGTCAAATTTCTTTGATATAACCATAATCGGAGTACTGATGCTTTCAATGTTTTTTATCGTAAAATCGCGTGGTGTTAGTAAATCGACAAGTTACTTTATATGGCTTTCTTTTGTACTTTCGGCGGTTATACTTGTGTTTAATATATTTAACTGGCAAGTAGTAATTCCAGGAATAAATATTAATATTCTATCATTAATTATTCTTGCTTTTTATGTCTTTGTTCTTGTGATTTCTAGGAAAAATAAGGAAGAAAAAAGTGATGAAATTGATGGTGAAGAAGTAAAACTTAGTGAAAAGCTTGAAAAGATGCCTGTCAAGAAAATAGTACTCTGTTTTGTTATTGTTGCTGTTTTACTTGTTGGTTCATCTGTTGGACTGACTTATGCAACTGAATTTATCGCGGAAAACTATGAAATAGGGAAAGGGATTGCTGGTGCGTTACTTTTAGGAATAGCTACAAGTTTGCCCGAAGTTGTTAGTAGTATAGAACTTGTCAGATTGAAGAACTTTGATATGGCAGTAGGTAACCTCTTTGGGTCTTGTATGTTTAATTACCTCATTTTAACATTGGTTGATATTTTCTACTTTAGTGGAAGCGTATTTACTTTTGGGTTGCAGTCAATTTATTTTGCAGGGTTTATGCTTTTTTCAACAGTGGCATTTTCTTTGGTCTATATCTTAAAAAGGAAAAAAGCAAAAGTTGCACAAAGTTCGTGGTTATATATTACCATTGGAGCATTAATGGTAGCTAGCTATCTAGCTTGTATGATTTTATCTGCTGGGCTCTAGTGGATAAGTATGTGGATAACTTTTATGATTTGCAAGGAATTTTCCCTTGTTTTTTCTTTAATATGGCAAAGAACCGCGTTTTTAGAGAAATTTTAGCAAAAAATTTCGTTTCAAAAAATTTGTGAAAAAATGTAATTTTGTCAAGGTTGCTGTGGATAACTTTTTAAAAATGTGGATAACTTTGTATAAAATGCGTAATTATGCACAAAATTGTGTAAATATTCAAAAAATATATAATTATTCAACTAAATTTATAAATATTCGATGTGTAAAAGTTGATAAATAATGTGAATAAAGGGGGTTTGTGGACAAGTTGGTTTATATGTTCTATTTTTATATGAATAAATATTAAAAAGTAGGTTTACAATTTTTTATTAAATAAAGTTTTGATATTTTTAGACTTAAAAAACACTAATTCGACTTTTTAATCAAAAATTGAAAATTGTTGACAAAAAAACTTTGGAATATTGGCGTTTAGTGCTTTGCTTTAATTGACTTTAAGCAAAAACTTCAATATGCTTTTTTATATGATAAGTACAAAATTTGAAGAATTGTTTTCACTAGAGAATATTTACAAAGCTCATATAAAAGGTCGTTTATCAAAAAGAGCAAAACGGCCTATAGTTCGTTATGAAATGTCATTACTTCAAAATGTTGTAAAACTTTATAACGAGCTTCATAGTGGTTCGTATAAAATTTCACATTATAATAGTTTTGTTGTGTATGAGCCAAAAAAGCGAGAAATTCAAACTCTACATTATTCGGATAGGGTTGTTCAGCACGTAATTTGCGATAGTTTGCTTTCTCCATATTTTACAAGGCACGCTATCTGTGACAATGGAGTATGTCAAATTTGCAAGGGAACACATTTTTTGCTTAGGCGTCTTGAAGTTATGCTTCGAAAATTTATTTCTAAAAACTGGAATTCGGGATATGTGCTTAAGTGTGACATACATAAATATTTTCCTTCAATTCCTCATAAAAAACTTGAAGAACTAGTTTTAAAGCATATTAAAGACAAAAAGTTAAAAGCGTTTATTTCGATGATAATAGATAGTTATCATACTCACCCAAATTACCTTGAAAAAAATGGAATTTCTAGTCTGGGTAGTGGTGAGCCTCACCCAAAAACTAAAGGAGTTTTCGTTACAAATCGGGGGATACCAATTGGAAATCAAACAAGTCAGGTGTTTGGAATGTTTTTCCTAAACGACTTGGATAGGTTTATTAAAGAAAAGCTTAGGTTTAAAATTTACTCAAGGTATATGGACGATTTCATTCTTGTTCATAAGGATAAAGAAGTGTTGAAACAGGCTTTGAGTGAAATTCAAAAGTTAGTAAATGAGCTTCACTTAAAACTAAATAGCAAAACGCAAATTTTTCCATTAAAAAATGGTTTTACTTATCTTGGTTTTCGGTATCAGGTTGTTAATGGAAAATTGCTAAAAAAGGTTTCACGAAAGACAACAAGGCGTTTTTGTGCAAGGGCAAGACTTTTGAATAGAGCTTTTGCAGACGGTGCGATTGACGCGGAAAGAGTTAGATGTTCGCTTTCGGCATATCACGGGCATCTAAAGCACGGGAATTGCTACAAACTTGAACAAAAACTTTTTAAGAGAATAAAAATTGAAGAAATACAAAAATCAAAGGAGTTAAAAAATGGAACAAATAAAAATTAAAGAAAAAGCTTTAAAGGTGGTTGCACGAAAGCCATTTGTAATAAATAGCCTTGATGTGGCGAAAGATAAGGAGCGAGAAATGGCTGTTTTCACAAGTGCAAAAAAACTTTCAGAATATGTGTTTGTGGTTACCGAAAAGTCACCAAAAAAGTATAGGTGGAGTATTGTTTCAAAACTGCAATCCGCTTCGATAGATGTGATTGACAACTTGTATCAGGCAAATTTTGAACAACAGAAGCAGAGGCTGTTTTACCAAAAGAGAGCAGGGGTTAAGCTCCGACTTTTAGACCACTATGCCGAAATCGCGTTCAAAATGCAGGCAATTTCACAAAAACAGATGTTCAATATCGCAAAATATATTGTAGAAGTTCGAAAAATGCTTGCAGGTTGGTCTAAAAGCACAAAAAACTAGTATTTTCACTTTACTTTTTTACTTTTTTGTGCTAAAATAAAAATAGTAGTAATTCTAGGGGCTTTGGCTTTGTAAACT
>DLKQ01000031.1 GCA_002477805.1 Christensenella sp. UBA7584
TATACCACAATAAATAGCAAACAAAACTATAGCAACTCCAATAACCTTCAAAAATATAGAAAACCAATTACTATTTCTGCGCATTACTTCCTCCTCTTAACTCTTATTTTTTTCTATAAAGGGGTTGACATTTGTTTTGAGTATGATATAATTAATTCAGAATTACTTTAACCTTATTTCTATAAGGCACTGAGATTTTATCTCTGAGACGAAAGGTCTAAACAGTAATTCTTTTTTTATGCCTATTTTTTGTTATTTTTGCTATATTTATCTTTTAAATATATAGGCATATTAAGATTTTTGTTGTGTGGCGCAAACATTCGTTTGGGCTTTTTTGTTGGTCTCTTCAAATACATAGGTTTCTTATCAGAATTGTCGGGGTTCGGGAATATCTTTTCAAATTCACTTTTATAAGAGTGAGTAGCCTCTCTGTGAACATACATATCTTCATTCTTTTTTATTTTTTCATTAAATACACGTTCTTCATCAATAACTAATGTAGTTCTATTCTTGTTTGGCTTAAATCTAGCCCAAAATGGAAATTCTTTTGGAAACTCTTTTTTCCTATTACTCAAACATTCCCTCCCTTATAACTTGCAACTTTTAGTCTTTCGTTTATAAGACTTATGGCTAGACATAAAGGCACGGTTACTATCTTTCTGGTGTTCAAGATAGCCAGCACGGTAGGCAAGTTGCTCTTTTGTTAAACGCTTAGTGAGTCCTGTCTTTGGGTCAATCTTTCGCTTAAAATCATTAGTTACAGCACGTTTGTGCTTAAGCTCAAAAGCATACTTCAAGCCTTTTTCACTAGGGTTCAACAATACGTCACCTGTACGAGTGATATATGCCATACTCACACCTCCTTCACAAATATTTATATAAAATGCACAGTAGCACTTTATACCATCGTTGAAATTGCAAGAATATCACGTTTAAAAACATTTTTGCTGTTATACCCTTGCACATAGAGAACTACATCTTGTTCTCTTTTTTTGAACTCGTTGTACAAGTTCATTGCGTCTAACAATCTAAGTAGCTTAAATTTTTTGGTTGGTATTGCTACAACAAATTCTTTGTCTCTCACAGCACACCTCTTAAGCAAATTTAAAATTAATAAGCCTTTTAGATGTTTTTCCGTCAAAATCTACAAGAGCAATGTCTAATAAGATTTTGTCAAAACGTTGCAGTGTGTTGATTAGGTCCACATCACCCACAAATTCCTTACCAGTAAAGAAGTCAATTACTTCACCAGTAGAAACTTCTTCTTTAGCATCAACTAGCACACAAAGTTTGCCTGCAAATACTCCTGTTAGATTTCCGTCTTTGTCCTTTTTCTCATACGTACTTGCAACTAGGACTGTTGCTTCAATGTTACTTACATTCATTTTTTCTTTTCTCCTTATACATTTCTTACGCCCACTCTTTAGGGCTGGTGGTGTTATGAGGAATTGCACCTCAATGGCCAAAAAATAGGAGGTAAAAAACCAGAAACTTTCAACACCATATTAAAAGTGATTTACTCACTTTCTTTTTTTACTTTGCGTTTCGATTTAGAACGCATTTTTTGTTTTATAAGACTAATTATGTAATCAGCTAAAGGAAGCTGTTTCTCTGCGCACTCGCTTGCACAAAATTCTAATATATCTGGTGGCAGTGAGATATACACCTGGCTTGGTGTGCTTTCGCCTAAAGGTTCCTCTGGACTATCTTCAAGAACTTTATTATCTTCACTGTTTGGCTTTTTTATAGACTGAACATATTGTCTTAGCTCTTTTTTGGTTGATTTATAGCTTATCTGTTTAGTCCTAAAAGCTTCCTGGATTGTGTTAATACTTAGTGGTAATAACTCTTGCATTTTACTTATGGTAAGGTTGTTTAACTCTGATATTCGAAATTTCTCGCCGGCGAGAAAATCTATAAATTTGTCTGCAATTTTTAGCAAGGTGTATATGTATTTTTCGGACAAGCCGAACTTCTCAGCCAGAACTTCGGTGAATCGCATTGTATTGCCAACCTTGCCGGAAGTTATTGGAATCATATTAAAATACTTATCTACAGTGCGCTTCTTTCCAGTGGTCATATATAGGTTATACACGTTGCATAGCAGGGCAAAGTCGTTTCGAATGTTTCCTGTGAGTATCTTCTCAAGATTAAGTAAGTAGGTTTTTTGAGTGTCTGTGAGAATAACACCTCGTGAACTATAAAAATCAAATACATCTACATAATAATCTTCCATAATTACAACCTCGAAAATAATAACAATATAACTAATTTTATACTAAATATAATATATAAATTATTATTTGTCAACAAAAATAACGATTTTTTTACTATTTTTTCAAAAAATATAATATTAATTTAAGTATTGCAAAAAACAATATAATATATTAAAAACAAAAAGTGAGGGAATAAATATGGATTTAAGATTAAGAGAACTAAGAAAAAATAATAATCTAACACAAACTGAAGTTGGGAAATATTTAAATATGACACAATCAACTTATCAAACCTACGAGAATAACAGAGCCATTCCACCTTTAGAAAAACTAATTAAAATTGCAGACTACTACAACGTATCACTTGATTATTTGTGCAACCACAGAACAAAACATCAACAAGACATTGGCTATTTAAACGAAGAGCAAATTACATTACTAAAACTTATAAAAGAACTCAACGAAATTAATCTGGTAAAGGCTATTGGTTACGTTAGTGGTTTAATTGCGGGGCAATAATGTGTTATAATCTTCTAAAATAGGAAATAAATTTTAAGGAGATTATTATGCAAAACAAAAAAATTCTGCAGTTTTATGTACAGCTTGCAGAACAATGGGGACTCGAAATCGAGGAAATGAAAAAAGCTGTTGATAGTTTTAAAAAAAATACTTGGCGGTAACTGAGTTTTTACGTGGAATGTTGGAAGCCCAAAAGAACAACACTGATGAAACTTATGTTTTCCAAAATATAAACAAGGAGAACATAGATTTGAAAAATATAACAATACGCTCTGATGGACGTTTTATGGGAAGAGTTCAGATTGAAGGCAAACGTATTACTGTGTATGCAAAAACACAAAAACAGTGCTTGCAAAAACTTAAACGAGCAGAAAGAAACATAAACAACATCAAAGAACAAAAAACAAACTATATGCTACACGACTGGCTAAACGAATGGTATTATACATATAAAGAAAAATTTGTATGCTATGAAACAGCCAGGCAAATACAAAATGTTATTAATTTAATAAAACAAAGCTTTCAAAATACCAAATTAAATTTATTAACAACACCGCAAATACAAAAATTTTTAAACACCTTCGAAACCAGTAGAAAAAAAGAATTTATAACACTATATTTTAAAGCTTGTTTGCAGAAAGCTGTTGATTTGGATTATATACAAAAGAACCCTTTTAGAGCAATAGTAAAAGAACAAAAGATAAACAACATAAGACAAGGTTATAATTTGGAAGAACAAAAACTTATATTAAAGCTAATTAAAGGGACAAATATTGAAAATCATATATTATTCTACTTGGGAACTGGAATAAGAAAAAACGAAATACGAACATTCGATATAGAAAAACATCTTGATATTAAAGCTAAAACAATTAGTATATTAAGTGAGAAAAAAAGAAATAAAGAGATATATCGAACTATTGATATAACAGATAATATGATTAATATTATTCAAAAAATTGATTTTACTTTAAAACCTGATTATGTATATAGACAATTCAGAGAACTTTTGGCGCCATATAGGATTAATGCTGGACTGCATAAATTAAGGCATACCTTTGCAACAAATCATTTTTACTTAG
>DLKQ01000039.1:0-3593 GCA_002477805.1 Christensenella sp. UBA7584
GACTTACACAAAAGTGCTAAACGCAAAGGACTTTGGTGTCCCACAAAACAGGGAAAGAGTGTTTGGTGTTTCAATACTTGGCGATCACGAACCTTATGAGTTTCCAAAACCAAGAGAACTGAAAATAAGGCTCAAAGACATTTTGGAAGAAAATGTTGAAGAGAAGTATTACTTAAAGGCATCTACAATAATCAGCATACTAAACACAACATTCAATCAGCGAGCAGGACTATTGCACGGTGGCAACGATGTTTGTGCAACACTATGCGCCAGGGATTATAGAGAACCAAAACTCATTGCTGTTGGAAAACTCGAAGGCGGAGTTTGGGATAAGCGATACAATCAAATAAGACAAGTGTTCGATCCAAATGGAATAAGTCCAACTATAATGGCTGGTGGCGGTGGTGGAACAGAAACAAAGATAATTGCAATTCGTGGCAGAGAGCAAGGTCAAGTCATAGAATCAAATGATAAAGGAACTAGCAATGCTTTAACAACAGTGCAAAAAGATAACCTAGTTATGGAAAAGCCAAACAAATTGGTGTGTCGTGGCTACAAAAAGTTTACAGACAAAAATGGCTATATTCCAGAACTATTCAATCCTTATCACGGTAAAGAAATAAAAGACATTGCACCAACACAAACAACCAAGTGTGGAATAGATACAAGCACAGCAACAGTGCTGAAAGCAGAAATGCATCCTATTGATAAAATAAAGGTGGTTGGTAACTATTCACCAAGTGGACATAGTGCTAGCCGAATCGTTGATGAAAATGGAATTGCACCAACAGTAATGGAAAATCACGGAACAGTGACAGCAGTTACAAATTATATAAGAATCAGAAAACTAACACCAACAGAGTGTTGGCGACTTATGGGCTGGAACGATGAACAAATTGCAAAGGTCAAAGCATCAGGGATAAGCAACACTCAAATGTACAAACAAGCAGGAAATGGAATTGTCGTAACAGTGTTAGAAGCAATCTTCAAAAATCTATTCCTTTAACCTGGACTTGCAAAGCCTTATGCGGTATGTTTGTTGTCGGAGGGAATAACAATGTACGATGAATTCTTTATGAAAAAAGTTTGCGATAGGTGTGGCAAAGACCTAAGTCAAGGTCGCATAATGTCAATGTTCAATGAAGATTGCATTTGTATGGAATGCAAAGAACAAGAGAGAAAAAGACCAGACTATAAGCAAGCAGTAGAGAAAGATACAAACGAATATCTACGCAAGATAAAATTAAAAATTAAATATGGCAAAAAAGATGACAAAAAATAATTAAAGTATGCTATAATAGAACCATCCATAGAGAGTGTGCGAGAGACCAAACTCAATGACCACACAGCAACCTAGCATAAGACAAGGTGCTCCAGTTTGGAACGATGGTCATAGAATAGTGTGCTTCTGTCCCATCGTTATGATGGGATTTTTTATGGAAATAAAAAGTAAAAAGGAAGTAAATCTATGAAAACAATTATTACAAGTGAGAGTGTCAATATAGGACACCCAGACAAAACCTGCGACACGATTGCAGATGCATTCTTGGATGAAGCTCTTCGCCAAGATCCAAATTCAATGATGGCAGTAGAGTGTGCCATTAAAGATAACAAATTATTTATTTATGGGGAAGCAACAACCAAAGCGCAAATTGACTACGATTCAATTGCTAGGAAGATACTCAAAGAGATTGGCTATGATTGTGAGTTTGACATTATCAAGCAAATCAGTATTCAAAGTCCAGATATCAACCAGGCAGTGAATAAAAAAGTTATATGCGCCAACGACCAAGGAATGGTCTATGGCTATGCTACCAATGAAACCAAAGAATATATGCCTTTACCAATCATAGTTGCACACAAACTTATGAGAAAGTATGAAGAGTTTAGAAAAACTCACAAAGGATACTTTGCTGATGCAAAAAGCCAGGTAACAGTTGAATATAACAATAACGATCCTGTTGGCATTGAAACAGTGCTTGTATCAGTTTCACATTCAAACAACTTAACAAAAGAAGAAATACGAAACACAATTGCTGAAGAAGTAATTGCACCAGTGCTTGCAGAATATGCTTACCTTATCACAGCAACCACAGACTTAATTGTCAACCCAAGTGGTAAGTTCACTATATGGGGAAGCTTTGGCGATAGTGGCTGTGTAGGAAGAAAAATTGTAGTTGACACTTATGGTGGTGTTGGCCGAGTAGGTGGCGGTTGTTTCAGTTCCAAAAATGCAACAAAGGTAGATAGAAGTGGAGCATACTACGCAAGGTATGTAGCAAAGAACATTGTTGCTCACAAACTTGCTGATAAGTGCGAAATTCAAGTTGCGTATGGCATTGGACTTGAAAAACCAATATCAGTTAACATTGATACATTTGGCACAGAAAAAGTTTCAATGGACAAAATCTTCAAGGATGTTCAAGACAACTTTGATTTCAGTCCAGCAAACATTATTGAAGAATTAGACCTTCTAAAACCAATATACCAAGCAACAGCGTGCTACGGGCATTTTGGCAGAGAAGAATTCCCTTGGGAAAAAATTAAAGATTAAAATTGCATTTTATTGATACAAGATTGGCTGGTATATGGTATAATAAAACTAGATGTTAGTTAGGAGAAACCAAATGTCAAATATTAAAGTCTTTGAAGATAAGAAAATTAGAACACAATGGAACGAAAAAGAAGAAGATTGGTATTTTTCTGTTGTCGATGTTATTGAAGCACTAACAGATAGTGTCCAGCCAAGAAAGTATTGGAATGATTTAAAAAACAAGTTAAAAGATGAAGGAAGTGAACTGTCCGAAAAAATCGGACAGTTGAAATTGATTGCTAGAGATGGCAAGTTAAGATTAACTGATGTAGTAAATACAAAAGATTTACTTAGACTTATTCAATCAATTCCAAGCAAGAAAGCAGAGCCTTTCAAACTATGGCTTGCTCAGGTTGGAAGTGAAAGATTAGATGAAATTGCTGATCCAGAAAAAGCACTTCAAAGAGGTGTTGATTATTATCGCAAAAAAGGTTATCCAGAAGATTGGATAACTCAAAGATTATTATCCATTAAAATTCGTAAAGAACTTACAGCTGAATGGAAAAACCACGGTATAACAGATGAAAAAGATTATGCAATACTCACTAATGAAATGATAAAGGCATGGTCTGGATTAAGCGTTCAAAAATACAAGCAACTTAAAGATTTGAAAAAAGAAAATCTAAGAGATAATATGACAGACCTAGAACTAGTCCTTAATATGCTTGCCGAAGTAACAACAACCACATTTTCAAAGCAAGAACAACCACAAACTTTTGAAGAAAACAAAAATGTTGCAATTCGTGGTGGCAAGGTGGCAGGAAATGCAAGAAAGGATATAGAAAAACAAATTGGACATTCGGTTATTTCTCCTGTAAATGCAAATGAAAAAGAATTGCTTGATACAAAACAAGCGAAACTATTAAACGATAAAAATGAAAATTAAATAACATAAAACACAAAAACCACATTCAAACGAGTGTGGTTTTTTCATATCCAAATAAGGAGACAAAATGGAAATAAGAAAAATGAAAGTCGAAGAACTGCATCCAGCAGAATA
>DLKQ01000039.1:3717-5651 GCA_002477805.1 Christensenella sp. UBA7584
GAATTCGGCTATGTAGAGCCAGTCATCTGGAATAAAAGAACAGGCAATGTAGTTGGTGGACACCAACGACTAGAAGTACTTAAACACCTTGGACATAAAGAAGTTGATTGCGTTGTCATTGACATTGATATGAAAAAAGAAAAAGCACTTAATGTTGCATTAAACAAAATCAGTGGCGAGTGGGATACAGCACTTTTAACAGACTTACTCAAAGAGTTGGATGGCGATGGTATGGCTTCACTCACAGGTTTTGATCTAAACGAACTTGATGACTTGTTCGCTGGTTCGGTTTATGATGTGAAAGAAGATAACTTTGATACTGAAACAGAGATTGAACAAATAAAAGAACCATTCACAAAGCAAGGCGATATTTGGAAGATTAAAAACCATAAGTTGCTTTGTGGCGACAGCACAAAACTTGACCATGCTGAATTATTATTTGGCGACAAGTTTGCTGACCTTATAGTAACCGATCCACCATACAACATTGATTATGGAACTTCTGAACAGGATAGGTCAAAGGCTCGTGGCAAAGACCAGGAAGCTAGAATTATACTAAACGATGATATGGATGATGAAAATTTCTATAAATTCTTACTAGATTTTTATAAAACATCATACCAGATGGCGAAAGGTGGTTGTCCAATTTATGTGTTCCATTCAACCAAAGAGAGTGTGAACTTTATAACAGCACTTAAAAATGCAGGGTTCAAATTATCTCAAACACTTATCTGGGCCAAAGATAGATTCACCCTTGTAGGTCAGATTATCAGTGGCAGTTTGAACCAATCCTATATGGTTGGAAAGTAGTGGATGGCAAACCACATTACTTTATTCACGACAGAACTCAAAGTTCATTGTTTAATGATTCCAAAGAGTTTGGAAAGATGAAGAAAGAAGAACTTGTAAAAATGCTACAAGATATCTTTGAGAACACACCAACAGATGTAATTCACGATAATAAGCCACTACGAAACAAAGAACACCCAACAATGAAACCAATTACACTAATAGCAAAACTTATACAAAACTCATCAAGGGAAAGAGAAATTGTGTATGATGCCTTTGGTGGAAGCGGTTCAACATTGATGGCGTGTGAACAACTTAATAGAGTGTCATACAGTATTGAACTAGATGAAAAATATTGCGATGTTATAATCAAAAGATTTATAAAAGCATTTGGTTCAAAAGACATTTATCTATTGAGAAATGGCAAAGAAATACCAGTTGAAGAAACTGAAATAATTAAGGATTAAGTCTGGACTTAAAAACGCATTTGCGGTATGTTTGTAATAACTTAAAGGAGGCACTATGAAAAAAGGAATTTGGCATAGCAAAAAAGTATCAGAACTATGCAAAAATGAAGATTTTAACATTGCACTTGGAATGGAATTTGCAAAGATAATTACAGAAAAAAGTGAGCAGGGAGATGAACTAAAAGAAGCATCAATCAAGAAAGAAGAATATAAATTGAACTTCAAAGTGTTAGATCACGAACTCACACTTCTTGCAGATTTCAAAAATAGAAGCATGGGAATTGTCCTTGCAGATGAAAATGTGGAGGCACTATGACAAAAGAGAAACCAATGTTAGTATTTAACAGTGTAGGAGAAACAGGAAACATATTCTGGATAATAGGTGCTCTCTACAACTTAGTAGGAAAGACAAAAGGTAGAGAGATCTACAACGAGATACAGCAAAATGCAAAGAGTTATGACCAGGCACTTGAAATAATCGGCAAGTACGTGGAATTGATAGACAGTCCAAATGCAAAATAAAATTTAATAAAACATACGAAAGGAAGGCAAAATACCTTCCTTTTTTGCTGTAAAAATGAGGTGTATAAATGAAAGATAATTTGCAAGAAAAAGGTCAAACACTTGCCGACCGTGCGGTTGCTTTCATCAACTCGTTAAAACATACCAAAGGTGTTT
>DLKQ01000013.1:0-82320 GCA_002477805.1 Christensenella sp. UBA7584
AGCGTCGTTTAGGCTATCAAATTTGTCCTTAAATTTTTCAAGTGCTCGCTTAAAAATTTCATACTCATCTTGATTGTAAACTCTAATCATATACTGAGTTTTCAAATCTTTTGTTTTAATTCTAGCCATTTTAGCCTCCTAATTATTTCTAGTCTTTCTATGTAGTAGGAAATTTCGCAAAAGGGCAAATCTCGTTTGCACATTTTGAGATATTTCCACCCGTACCAAAAATTCGCAGAATTTTTACATCTCTTTCTATTTCTAATTAAAGGGGCTATGATTGTTTTTGTTTGCTTTTACATTTTTTAAAATCCTCCTTTTGTTTGAATTTACTTACACGAAAAAATACCTATCGGGGTAATAGGTATTTTTACTACTTTTAGAACATTCAAAAAACGATTTCAAATTGTTTAAGCTATCTTCACTAGATATTATTTTTCAAATATATTCATCTGTAAATTATTGGTTTTGTATTTAATAGCATTATTTATAAAATTGTACAAGTCACATTCATTTGTTTTTTCGCTAATAGTGTAATCACAGTCATTGATTAGTTCTTCGCTCTGTCTTTCAGTTTCAAACTTTTCCTGGCTCTCGCAATATTGACCATCTCGTAAAATGATATTATTCTTTCTAAATTCTTCTGAAGTATTAACATTAATATGAATTACTTTTCTTACAATATTTTTAAAATAATCTATACATTTTTTGTGTCTTAAACCATCTACAACCAAAATATTATCATTTATAAAATTATTAAGTATCGTATACTCCATAAAATCTTCAAAATTGTTATGTATCACTGTTTGACCAACTTTTTGTAGATTTAATCTATTTATTTCCAAATTTTGTTTTAAACACAGCAATTTCAAATAATCTGAAAAACTATTTCTTTTACAATTAAACATCTTAGAAATTTTTTCTGCCCAATATGTTTTACCACTTCCAATTTTACCAGATATTAAAATAACCACATTAGGATATTTTAAATTGTAATCTATCCAGCCTCGCTTGTCTTTTTTATCGATATTAAATGGTGGTATAGTAATAGGTTTTGTAATCCACATTAAGGAAACATATTTTTTCTCAATTCTATCTTCCCAGAATACATCATCAAAGGCACAAATTTCTTTCGAATACTTTTGTTTTAAAATATCTAAATTTAAATCGTTATCTTTACTAAAAAACTTAACATTTTCAATTATTGAATATGCTGTTACAGGTTTTCCTGAATCCTTAATAAACATAATATCTTTATCTTTTACTTTTAGGTACGGAGAGCATTTGTTAATTGAAAATCTAGATTCAATTGTTTTTTTACCAGAAAGCATGTAAGAATAAAAAGGTTGTGCAACAATAGCCAAGTGTAAATTTATACCAGCACATATCTTTATATCATTTAAAACACATTCATTTAGAAGCTTTGTCCCAATATTTTCCATATTCTTTATACTCCAAACTTATAATATTTTCTATAAAATCAACAATTTCTTTTTTATCTTTATATACTTTTAAACAAAATCGATAAGATTTTTTGCTTCTTAAATTTAATATTTCACTCACCAGTTTCGTATTATTACATTTAAATACTCTATTCCCAGACGTCCAAAAATTGACAAGCTTTAATTTGTCGTTTCGCATACTTACAGTAGGAAGAATATCCGAATCATAAATTTTTTCAAATATTTTTTTTGTTGAACATGTCTGTGATGGCAACAATTTAATTCTAATGTTATTTATCGTATATTCACGCCATCTAATTTCTTCATTTTTATTTGAAAAAATAAAGTTGATTGTTTCATTGCGAACATACTTAAAAATTAGCAAATTGCCATATCTCCAATCAATAGGAAAATTTGTTATTTTGTTGTCCAAAATACTATTTATTTCAAATGGGGAAGATATGTAATTGATTGTTTCCACATCTTCTTCAATCAATTCATATCCAACCTTTTTAGCAAAATTAATTATATCAGTTCTTCCTCTTTCAATAGATTCTCTAACTCCAAAAGGTGGAAATATAACAAAAAGAAACGCATTTATATTAGACAGTTTACCAAACTTAAAGATAAAATTCAGATAAGCATCTTTGTACCATGGAGGATCCCAAATAATCGCGTCAAATTTTTTCTTTGTAGAATATGTCATAATATCCGATACTACTTTATTTTGAAATCTTATACTTGTAATATTTTTCTCTATAAATGTAACATCTCTTTTCTTTAAGAATGCGTTTTTATTGTAAATAAGTGAGGGTGTACCAACAAAAAGAAATCTGTTATTATGATCACAATACTTTGAAATCTTATTGAATAAATAATTTTGAGTTTTATATGTAAATCTCCAATCGGAATCTAACATGTGCGGAATTGGATTATATTTAACATATTTATAAATACTTCTTTTATAAATGTGCTTGTTTTTTGTTGTTTCTAAAAGAATATTCGTTTTTTTATTATTATTAAGATTACTCTCTTTTAAAAATTTCACACAATCAACAATAAAACATCCTTTGCAATTTTTAATAAAAGTTTGTAAATTTGTAGTAGTTTTATTTACAAGGGATTTATGAATTATTTCTTCATAAAACTTATCCATATGATTTAATCCTTTATCTTAATCTCACAAATATTTTGTTGAATTTCCTCTGTTGTAAAACGTTTTTTTATTTCATCGCACCATGCTTTTATTGCAATATTTTGATTATCTATTGCTTTTTTGCTATCTGGATTTTTTATCATTCGACCCATAGTTGGTGTAAATTGAAATATTTTCAGTGGAATTATCCTTAAAGGGAAATAAAAAGAAATTTCTTTTTGAACCTTATCCATAAAATTAGCAATTCTTTCTTTTATATTTCTGATGCTATTTGTTGTAAGTGTAATATAACCATAAACATCAAATCCATATTCTATATATTTTTTTAAAGTCTTAAAAGATTTGTAATAGAATTCTTTTTTCAACATACAATTATATTCATAGGATTCTTCATCAAAACCTTTAAAACAGCAAACTTTGCCATAGTTTTTGTAGGAAGCCAATTCTTTAATTTCGTCTTCACTAAGATATGTAAACATACTTTCTGTTGATAAAGTATCATCTGACCAAATATAATATTTTTTATCCAAAATTCTCTTTTTCAACTCTCTAGCCAACCATAAAGGCCACTCTGGTGTTAATTCAGGATTGCCGCCAGATAAATCTATAACAGTTTTGTCTTTACATTGCATTTCTAGATGGTCAACAATTTCACTCGTTGAAAACCATTTAGAATTTTGATCACTTAAATTTTTAAGGTTGTCAGGTACAAAACAATACCAGCAATTCATATTACAAATTGGCAATTGAAAAACCTGTACATTAATTTGAGGTTCATTATATGGTAAACCAAAATATTTATTGGCGGGATCTATTGGCAATGGATCATTTATCCAGTCTTTTATTTGTCTTTTAAAATGATGTATTCTAGCATAACCTCCACAAGTGGGCTTCTCTGTTAAATCTTGTTCCTGCTCAGATCCTTCTCCTTTAAATGTTTAATTTCAATTTTTATCCACTCCATTATAATGTTTACAATATAATTACACTCATTTTCAGTTAAGATATGTGTTTTTTCAATAGAGTGCCATTTTTTTAAACATTCACGACAACATGTTGCTGTCGCATGTTGAGCTATGAATACCGGATGTCCTTTCATTGGTGTTTGTTTTCCGTCATTAAATGTTGAAATATCTTTAAGATGCTTGGATACAAAATCATAAGCATGAGATTCAATCATATTAATTCCTTTTTTATCAATATAATCAAAATCTTTGGTTTTTAAATGAAATGAACTCCTAAATTTTGAATTTTTTAATCTATATAAAATTTGTGATATGTTCTCCATGTTTATATAATAGCATATTTTGATGAAATCTTATAGTATTTTAACAAAAAATATAAAAAAATCTCTTATGTACTCTCACATCGAAATTTCTTTCTTTATCAAATTTTCTTTCTTTATCTAACAAAGCAAGAAAAATATATATTTTAATATTTATTGTATATACAAGTATGGGCAACCATTTTTCCTTTGTTAGATATCAAATTGTGTTTTTTAGGTTTGCTGGTTAGGAACGCAAAGTTGGTATCATTTTTTATTTGTTAGAAATTATTTTCTTTCTACAAAAACAAAAAATACAATGCGGGAACAAAACATTGTATTTTCCTACACCTATATAGGTTTTTCGGCTGTTTTTGCACTCATTTTTTTGATTTTTCTTGTTAGGTTTAATGATTTTTACAATAAAAAAAGTCCAAACAATATGCCTAAACTCCTTTATTTATAGCATATTTTGGACTTTTCAAAAATTTTTTCAAAAAATTTTTTAATTTTTTATAAAAAAGCATACATTTTCAAGGATTATTTCACCCCTAAAACTCTCATCGCTTGATGTATTCCTTTGTTAATGTAATACTTCTTAATTCGTCTTGGGGCAACTTTCAAACTAATCCATTTTGAGAATGTTCTAGTTGGATACATTTCATCTAAAATGGTTAGTGTAAAGAAATATTTATTTCTATATTTGCGATTTCTTTTTTCATCTTCATCATAGTATTCCCCATGAGTTAAATAATCACAAATAACACCCATATACTTACCATTTACTTTTTGCTTGAAATATTCTTTGGATAACTCTTTTGTAATTTTCTCTGGATTTTGTTTGTCAGTTAAAAGTCTTTCATGCAAAAAAAAGTCATAATCATCAATTTTAACTTTATTCTTTCTTTCATCATTGGGATAACAACCTATTTCAACGCAAATATAATAATTATCAACTTGTTTTGCAACAAAGATTGGCATAATTGATTTATCACCACCATAGGCAAGTTCTTTTTGTTTTTCAGGGTGGACTATGTATGAGTTCTTGGTTTGTCTGCCTTTGAAAGTTTTGTTTATTTGCCTTTCAATGTAACCATTACAAATCAAAAATTTCAAATCACTTTGTATTGTTCTTTCAGTTACTGCAAATTTCCACGCCAAATCTCTAACAAAAACCTTTTTACCATTCAAATATTTGAGATATGCAAATAATTTTTCTCTACGCAAATCTCTTGTGAAAACACATTTGATTTGTGCTTCTTCATCTTCAAAATAATCTCTATCATAATAAAGCCTTACGCCACGCTTGCCTTTAAGATACGAGCGTCTTTGAGCTTTTATATATTTTATTCGTTCTTCTCTCTCCAATTGTTTGCGTTTTTCTATATTCTCTCTATCAACAGGGTTGCGATAATCCAAACCATCATCATAATACCACATAATCTCTATTACCTTATGGATAGTATAACATATATTTCTAATTCAATAAATAATAATAAGCATTTAATCATTTTTTGATAAAAAAATCCCTTTACGATTTTAATCATAAAAGGATATTTTTTTTACTTAGTAATTTTAATAAAACTAATGTGAATTTCTTCCATCAAAAGTAGAGCAAGCATTTGTTCTAGCCCAAATAGGGTTATCACCAGACTCCAATTGAATATCACTCTTTGATAAACCATAAGCAGACATCATTGCTCTTTCTGCTGCGTACTTATTGTTTACATAGTGCAATAATTTAATTGCGACATTTTGTCCGTTTCTGTTAATAAGGTAGAATGTTGACATTTCACTTGGCATTTTTGTTTTCCTCCTTTTATTTTAAATTTATATAACAGATTGTATTTATGAAAATAAATTTTATTGTGATTTTTCATTTAATATGATATAATTTATTTATAATATTACATAAAGGAGTAATTATGAAATTTTTTAGAGGTTTAAAGACAACATTTGAAGCTATCGGAAAACTTTGGAGAATAGAAAGAAAAAGAGATACCGAAATCAATCGCAATCCAACAGAAGAAGAATTAAAAGATAACAAAAAAGGGAAATTATCTATTGTTGTAACTATTGTCAGCACCATTGTTTATTTAATTGCATTCATATTGGTTACTAGTTCATGGCAGGTAAATATTGGCTTGGGTATTTTTGTTTTAGTTTTGGTTTTGATTTTTACACCTTCAATTCAAATAAAAGCAATCAATTTAGCCAAACAACAAAGAAAAATCAATGGGAAAGGCACTACGGCATTGATTCTTGCAAATGTTTTACCAACCATTGCATTGGTTGGTGGTGTGCTATTCTTTGCATTAGGTGGAATGCATATTTTCTTTAAATAAGAAAACAAAACACAAAAAAATACAACCTTGCTCGGTTGTATTTTTTTTGCTTTGATAAAAAGTTGTTGTATTGTTAGTTATTCTTATATATTTGAACAAGTAAATATTGTTCAAAATTATTCCAGTTGTCATCATTAGAAACAGAAATTTTTATAACTAAATTACAATAATTTTCTGTGCTTTTATCGGTTGTTAAAGTAAACTTTTTATAACTTGAATTTTTACCTTCTATTGGTTCAAATCTTCCAGTAATATTGCTTGTAATATCGGTATTGTATTTATCTTTATAAGTTCCAACTTCCATTGCTTCCCACTTAAATTTTACATCTTTATAATTATTATGATCAAGTGCTCCAAATTTTAATTCAACAGTTTTATTATCTGTATTGAATTTAATTTGTTCGCCACCGTTTGCAGAAGAACAAGATTGTTCAGTAATATCTCCTTTAGAAATTGTCCAGCTATATTCAATATATCCTTCATTTTCGCTTGTTTTATCGTGTTTTGTGATTGTTATATTACTATTAGAATGAGTTAAATTTTCATTATTATAATATAAATTTGGATTAATATAACATCTTATAAAATAACTACCAACAGCTGAAAAACAAACATAATAGTTTACATTGTTTTCTTGTTTTTCAAATTTAGCATTAGTATAAATACAATAAGCTCTATTCGCTTTTGTGTCCGTCAAGTATTGTGCAAGTTCTGTTTGCGTTGCGTCATAAGGAATCAATGCATAATTTGATACATCTAGTTCGAATTTCTTTTTTTCAGGATTACCACTAGAATCGGTTGAATACTTAAAGTCGGTTAAATCGCTTCTAACAGCTAATGTAGGCGCTTTATATGCAGTTCTGTGAAGAATAATTGTAATATCAAATTCATTAGATTCAGCATAAACTTTTTCATACCAATTTTCATCCCCTTTAGGTACAAACTTAACCTTGGTTGTTATTGTGTTTGTTTCACCTTTAGAGCTATCAAAGTTATATGTTTTAGGATTGACTTCCGCAAGAGTGCCATAAATAGCAATTCTATCGTCAATTCCACCAGTCGTACTGAAATCCCAATCGGAATCTTCAAAATTATGCCATATAAATGTTTCTCTTGTTAATTTGTTATCATTTACTAAATTATTATTTTCGTCTTTAAGGTCAGAATTGAAAAGTAATGATAGTTTACCATTTATTTTTGAATTACCGAAACGTGAATAACCATTACCATTTGATATGCCATGCAACATTTCATCAAGAGTGACACCTTTACAAAAATCTTGGATAAAGGTGAAATCAATCTTAAAATTTTCTGCAGTTGCAACGATTGGTGATCTTTTTACAACAAGAGTTTGATAATCAGAATATGATTTAAGGTAATTTTCTTGTTCTTTTATTTCAGCAAAAATCAAATATTTGCCTGGGTTAATATCTTCTAGTAGATATGATAATTCACTATAATTTCCAGAATCAACAATTTCGCTTGGTTTTGGTAAAGCGCTGATTTCTTCTTGTGTTAGTGAAGAAATGTCATAAAATGAATTATCATCTTTATTTAAAATATAAATTTTTTTCTCGATCATACTATCATCTAATTGAGTGTCGCCATTAAAAACGCTATAGTCAATACCTTCAAACTTTGTTCCATAGTAAATTTGATTTTTACCAATATTTTTCACTTTACTTGTAACATTTAAAGTGTAGTTGCTATTATCGTTTACTTTTGAAACATAGATATTAACTTCACAAGAATTGTCTTTATAATTTAAAGTTAACCTCCAAGAGCCAGCTGTAAGATTTGAACCCTCACACATTTGAGTGTATTCTTCAAAAGTTTTAGTAACTCTACTTTCCTCCAAACCATCAGCCGTAAAACTTACGGTTATTTGAGCATTAGTCAATTCAACATTTTCATTAGAACCATCTGAATAATATGCTTTTATTTTTATATTGTTAAGTCCAGTAGTATTACCAAAATCTCTGGTTTCGTAAATTGATGGTGAATATTCACCATCAGCCAAAGATACTTGAATGTAATTTAACTTTTTATCATTTCCACAGGCACTTAACAAAAATATGCAAGGAATAATTAAGCAAAAAGCAAAAATAAAACTCAATAATTTCTTTTTCAATTTATTTTCCCCCTTAAAATTGAATTTCTATTTTTATTATAGCATATATTTTAAGAAATCTTATACAAAATTTTAATTTTTTCAAAAATATTTTTGTTTAATATTATATTCATAAATATATACAATTTCTCACAAATAAAAAATAGCATTAGGCTTTGTTCCTAGTGCTATTTTTTCAATTATATACATTTATTTTTTATTTATCTTCATCAGATTTTATTTTAAGTAGGTTTTTATTGTCTGCATTGAGTTGGGAGATGGCTTTTTTGCCAGTTTCTTCTTCATATCTTTTCTTGGCGTCACTAGCAACACTTCCACCACGACGAGCAATCTTTTTATTTTCTTCAAAATTTTTGGGATTTTCTTGTTTTGAAATGGCTGTTGTTGTAACTTCGGCAAGCATATTAAGGACAAGTTCAATGTTGGTCATATTATCTCGCAAATTTTCTTTTTTCAAGCCTTTTAATTGTTTGTATTCTTGGACACTCATTCCTGACCAAGCCTTTGTCATTTCGTTTGTGAGTATTGCATAATCTTTTTCTTGCGTAACCCCACGATTTTGCCATTCGTCAGTGAGTTCTTTTCGCATTTTAATGGTCATCATTCTTTGGGTTATCCATTCTTCTGGATAGCCTTTTTGTCTATAAGTTTCAACGGCTCTGTCAATGGCTTTTTGTGGGTCGGCAATTTCATCTAGTCTTTCACTGCCAACCTGAGCAAGCCACATTTTGAAAGGCTCTGCCTTTTTGCTTGGAATAGATTGAACAAGACGAAGCAAATCTTTTGTGTTAACCACATCTGTTAATCTTGATTTGCCATCTTTTGCAATCATTTTCAAACCGTTACAATTTGTAACGGTTTCATTTCCTTCATCTTTTAATCTCTTTTTTAGAACTCTCCAATAAGTTTGTGGGTTGGGACTATCTGTCAATGCTTCAACTACATCAACAACAGAAAAATACCAATCTTCTTCTGTCTCGTTCCATTGGGTCCTAATTTTCTTATCTTCAAAAACCTTAATGTTAGACATAACATTTTCTCCTATGGTTTGATTATATCATAAACAATAACTATTTGTATTCAATTTTAGCAAATTTTTACTTTTATTTTATTTGTATTAAAACACTTTTTTATTAGAAAGCAATAAAAAGTTTTAGGCAGTTTTATATGGTTTTAGACCACATAAACTTATTAAAAAGTGCACATTTGCTGTCAATTGCTGTCAAACTAAAAACTTCAAAGCCAAGTCAATTAAAGCCAAACACCTATTATAGAAATAATCATAATAGTTATCGTCTATTATTTCAATCTTATCTAATTCATGGTGCCTAATTCTATGTTTATTACCTAAATCAGTAAGTTTAATAAATTCCTCGTTAAAAAATTCATAATATATTTCATTAGAATAACTAATTTGTTCTATAATTTTTTCAACAGATTTCTTTTTATCTAATCCGTCTTTCATATAATATGTTTTTAATCTTTCAAATGCGTCCCACATTTTTTCGGTTGCTATCTTTTTGTCTTTTTTATAATATGCTTGAGCTTCATCTATTAATTCTTTCAGCCCCTTTTCTTGAACATTATTTGTATCTGTTGAAATCACAATACCAGAGTATTTATTTAAAATGTTAATACAGTTTTGTTTGTTTTGTTTTAACATCACAGCAATACTCGGGTCATCTGCATTTTTAAAACCAAATCTAAACGATTTAATTTTATAAACCTCATAATATTCAATCAAATCTTTTAAAAGTTTCATTTTATCTTTTATAGAAATTGTATTATCAGAAAAATAAGCATTTAAGGATTTACCTTTTGATAATCCATATCTGGACTTAATATCTACACCTACGCTTTTTGTAACAAACTTAGCAAAAGTATCGTCTGAAAAATCTAAAACATAACCCCCTTTATTAAACATGGTATCAATATACATTAATTCAACAGCTGTTAATTCCATAATCTCTCCCAATAGTGTAATTATAGCATATTGAAGTTTATAATACAATAATAGGCAATAAAAATTACATTTCAAAATCTTTTTCTTTTCTTCTGCGTTTACGTTCTTACAATTTTTCAAGTTCACGAATTTGGCGTTCTATTTCTTTATCAAATAAGTCATCATCAACTTCTTGTTTATTTCTCGTTCTTTTTCGTGCTCTTGAATTTTTATATTTAATTTATCAGTTGCCTCTCTTACATATTCATTTATTTCAAATGAACTGGTCTTAATACTTACAACATTGAGTGGTTTGCTGGACTGCATAAGAACACAGACAATAGGCCTATTCTTTTTGGCAGTTTGTTTTTTACAAGTACATATCCACAGTATGCTCAAACATTACACTCATATTTCGGATAAATGTGGTAAATATAAATTATCGTATGATTGAATCGGCTTATTTTAATCCCTTTTTTATAATATCCACAACAAATATATCATTGGTGAGTGTCGCAGACTTTCTTGTGCCTTTCAAATAATCTTCTCACACCTTTTCATCTCTTGCTTTTCTTTTTGCACAAGTATTCAAATCTATCTGCGGTTTCAAAACTTTAAAAAAGAAGTTTACTAAATGCAAGTTTGCCAACTATTACAACTTGCTTTCCAACCCAGCCAAATTCCATAGCTTGACTTAATTTTCTAACAGTCATTGTATTGTTTACAAAATCTCTTACAAAACTAAAATATGAGTCATCAGTCTGTAACCTATACTATATCGTAATTATTTTACATAAAAAATCTAATATTGTTATTCTAAAATTATTTTTTAATAACTTTTAGCAATTTTTTATTATAAACACTTGACAAAATTAAAAATAGAATATAAAATTGCGAATAATTCGCAAATTAAGGATGTAAAAATGAGTTACGATACAAAACAAAGACAAGCAATATTAAATTTTTTTAATGAAAACATTGATAAGGTTTTTAGTGTTGAAGAAATATTTGATTTACTAAAAAACAAAGATATCAGCTTAAGTGCACTTTATAGAAATTTGGCAGAGCTAGAAAAATCTAATAAAGTCAGGATAGTAACAAAATTAGGAACAAATAAAAAGTTTTATCAGTTCATAGATAATGAAAATTGTAGAGGACATATCCATTTACTCTGCAAAAATTGTGGAACTTCCATACATTTAAGTGATAAGGAAAGTCAAAAATTAGCATCTCTTGTTTTAAAAAATACAAATTTTATAATTTCTAAAGCAGATTCAGTTTTATATGGAATATGTGCAAGTTGCAAATTGTCAAGCAAGTAACGGAGTATATATGAGAATAAAAACTTTTATTTTTATTGCAACTAGTATTATAGTGTTATTTCTTTTTTTGTCGATTTTATTTATTTGCGAAAATTCAGACCATAAATGTAACGAAACAAATTGCAAGATTTGTGAAGAAATTTCAATTTGCGAAAAAGGATTGGAAGACTTAGTTGCAATTACCACTATATTTATTTTTTTAAATTATTTTCCAAAAGCGTTAAGCAAGAGGTTAAAATTAGACAATATTTGTCAGAAAGACAGTTTGATATCCTTAAAAATCAAACTATTAAATTGAAAATTTTTAAATCACAATAAATGTTTACTTTATAAAAAATTTTAAGGAGAAAAATAAAAATGAAAAATGTAAAAAAAATATTTTTGTTCATTTTTACTATATTTTTAGGTATAGGAACACTTTTTAATCTTTCCGCTTGTAGCAATAACAAAGATGAAAAAATTAGTGTTGTGTGCACCATATTTCCAGAATATGACTGGGTAAAAGAAGTTATTGGTGAAAATAATAATATCAAATTAACATTGCTTTTAAACAATGGAGTAGATTTACATAATTACGAGCCATCAGTTAGTGATATAGCAAAAATATCAACTTGCGATTTATTTATTTATGTAGGAGGAGAATCAGATAAGTGGGTTTCGAGTGCTTTAAAAAATGCAAGAAACACAGATATGCAAGTTATAAACCTGTTAGATGTTCTTGGTGACAAAAAGAAAGAAGAAGAACAAAAAGAAGGTATGCAAGAGGAAGAAGATAAAAATACAACTAATAACCAAGCAATAAAGAACTCTACCACAAAAGAAATTGAATACGATGAACACGTTTGGCTTTCTCTTAGAAACACACAACTTTTTGTAAATGAAATTGCAAACAAACTTTCAGTTATAGATAGTTCAAACAAAGATAAATATACCACAAACGCAACGGAATATAATGCTGAATTAAATAATCTTGATGAAGAATATACATCTGTTGTTAATAATGGAAATAAAAAGACATTACTTTTTGGTGATAGATTCCCATTTAGGTATTTTGTAGATGATTATGGCCTTGACTATTTTGCGGCTTTCTCTGGTTGTTCAACAGAAACCGAGGCAAGTTTTGACACAATTACCACTTTAGCAGGTAAAGTTGATGCTCTAAATTTAAAAGTAATTCTTAGAATTGAAACTTCAACAGATGACAATATTGCAAACCAAATTAAAAACAACACTACAACGAAAGACCAAGAAATTTTAATATTAAATAGTATACAAAATACTATAGTAGAAAGTGGAAAGACTTATTTATCAATTATGCAAGACAATCTCGAAGTCATTAGAAAAGCTGTAATGTAGGTAAAAATATGACACAAATTGAATGTATAAATATTTCCATTGGTTACGATAAAAAATCCATTTTCTCAAATCTATCTTTTAGTATTGAAAATGGTGATTACCTATATATTCTTGGAGAAAATGGGGCTGGAAAGTCCTCTCTAGTGAAAACAATTTTAGGACTTAATCCACTCATAAGTGGAAAAATTGAATTTAAAAATGGTTTAACAAAAAAAGATATAGGGTATCTACCCCAACAAACAATAGTTCAAAAAGACTTCCCGGCAACTTGTTATGAAATTGTTATTAGTGGTTTTCAAAATAGATGTGGACTAAGACCATTCTATAATAAGTTAGAAAAACAAAAAACTCTTGATATAATGAAGACAGTGGGAATTGAAACGCTGAGAAACAAATGTTATAGAGAACTTTCTGGAGGACAAAAACAAAGAGTTTTACTTGCTAGAGCTTTATGTAGCACACAAAAAATATTATTACTTGATGAGCCCGTTAATGGTCTCGACCCAATAGCTACAGAAGAAATGTATGAAACAATTAAAAAATTAAACGAAAAAGGTATTACTATAATTATGATTTCTCACGATGTATCTTCAGCTATAAAATATGCAAAACACATTCTTTTTGTAAATAAAACACCATTTTTCGGTACAACTAAAGAATTTAAAGAAAGTGATTTGGGCAAACAATTTGAAAAGTATATAAGCGAACATATAGGAGGTCATCAAGATGGGTAATTTTTTTGAAACATTAGCATTTTATCTATCTTTTCCTTTTGTTCGCTATGCTATAATTGTGGGAATTTTAATTTCTTTATGTGCTTCTCTATTGGGAGTTACTTTAGTATTAAAGCGTTTTTCATATATTGGAGATGGACTTTCACATACTGCTTTTGGAGCAATGGCTATTGGAAGCGTACTAGGACTTACAAACAATATGGTTATAGTCTTACCGATAACAATTATTTGCGCAATTTTACTATTAAAAACAAGTCAAAATAAAAAAATAAATGGAGATGCACTAATTGCAATTTTATCTGTTAGCGCACTCGCTATAGGTTATCTTTTGTTAAATGTATTTAATGTTTCTTCAAATGTTTCTGGCGATGTTTGCACAACACTTTTTGGTTCAACTTCTATTCTCACACTTTCTTCAAGTGATGTCTGGCTTACAATAGGACTTTCACTGTCTGTTATTTTGTTTTTCATTTTCTTTTACAACAAGATTTTTGCAGTTACATTTGACGAGAATTTTGCAAAAGCTAGCGGAACAAAAACTGGATTACTTAACATTTTGCTTGCAAGTATTATTGCCATTGTGATAGTTATCGCTATGAATTTGGTTGGTTCACTTTTGGTATCAGCACTTGTAATATTTCCTGCACTTTCAGCTATGCGAGTTTTTAAAAGTTTTAAAGGTGTAATTATTTGCTCTGGAATAATTTCTGTTTTGTGTGCTTTTTTGGGAATTATTCTTTCTATCTTGGCAGGAACACCGGTTGGTGCAACTATTATACTTGTAGATATTATTTGTTTTATTTTATTTTTCATTATAGGAAAATTCGCTTTTAGGAAAACAGTATGAAATCAAAATTGAAAAATTTTTTTATGATATTATCACTTATCTTTATGTTCGGAATCGTACTTGTTTCTATTGGTATTTGTGGCAGAAAAGTTGATACTACTGGTAATTATATTGACCTTACAAATATGAATAGCACAATGGTATATTCTCAAGTTTACAATATATTATCTAATCCAAATGAATATAAGGGAAAAACAATAAAAGCAAGCGGAACCCATAGAGTGTATTATGACGATGCCACTGGTACAACTTATCATACTGTAATAATAACTGATGCCTTAGGTTGTTGTTCACAAGGTTTAGAATTTGAATTATCAACTAAAAATTATCCTGAGGAAAAAAAGTATATCACCATAGAAGGAACTTTTGAAACATATATAGAAAATGGAAATGTCTATTGTTATTTGAAATCATCAAAGATTGTTTGATTAATTAATTTAATTATACATATTCTTTTCTTTTACAAAAAATTTTTATAGTATCAATACAGCTTAAGCCAACATTTACAAAACTTATCCAAATTAAATAAAACGTCAATATTTGAGTTTGCTTAAAAATGCAAATACAGTATTACTCACTTACACAAATACAAATAGCAAAATAGCTAAAAAATAAAAAATCGCCAAGCAGTTAGCGATTTTTTGTTAAACATTATAAAAATAATTTGAATTTTTATTAACCACTTTAAAAAGCAACATTCTAAAAAAGTTAGATTTTTTATAATTATTCCTGATTTTTGAAGTGATTGTTAAAATTAGTAAAATTACGCTCAAGCATTTTATAATCAAATGAAAGGTTTGATGTGAATTTTAAGTACAATTATTTTTTCGCTTTATTAGATTTTTTTTGATATGCAATTTTAGCTTTTCCAATTTCTTTTACAATGGAATTTAGAACTTTGGTTTTGTGAAGATAATAATCCCTACTCCAAACACGCATAATATTCCAGCCACGAGATTTTAAAAATGCAGGTCTAAAAACATCACGCTCTAAAACAGATGGAGAAGATAGAAAAGCACTATAGTCACATTCTATGCCAAGTAAATACCTATCTAGTTGTTTATCATAAACAGCCACACTAATTTTGTAGTTGGTATTGCCGAGGTTTGTTTCAACCTTGTAACCCAAACGCTCAAGCTCAGCTTTTAAGTCGGCTTCAATATTACCTAGCTCTACTTTTGGTTTTTGTTCTGTTTGAATTCTTGCTTGATTTAAAATAATTTCGGTTTCAACACTATTACCACTAGACACAGCACGGACATATCTGAGATAATTCTTGAAGATTTTTGGCCCCATATTTTTTGTTGAATCTACATTGAGTTCTTCTGGTTCAATACTCGTCACAACATAAATTTTTTCTTTTGCACGGGTAATTGCAACATTTAGCCTATTTTCACCACCTTCTAGTGATAAAGGCCCAAAATTAGCCACAACCCTACCTAGTTCATTACGTGCATAACCAATACTAAATATTATTATATCTCTCTCATCACCCTGAACATTCTCTAGATTTTTGACAAACATACTAATATCTTCACCATTTTCTTTTCGGTTTTCTTCTTTCAAAATATAATCTTTGAATTTTGGATTAATACTACATTCTTTGTCTATAGCGTCTTCAATGGTAGATTCTTGTTCAGCGTTAAAAGTAATAATACCTATAGACTGATTATTTTTTCGAGTAGCAAAAATTTTCTTTAATATTTCAACCACAGCATTTGCTTCGGCAGTATTACTTCGGTTTATCCACTTTCCATTGACTTTGATTCGCTCTATTGGTTTGTAATTTTTATTCTTAGTAATGTTTGGCGAAATTTGCAACTTTCCTTCATAAAAACTTTCATTTGAAAAGTTGATGAGCTCTTCATTTTTACTACGATAGTGATAAGTCAAATTGGCACTTTTGTATCTTGTCATTGCAAGGTCTAACAAGCTTTCAACCTCTAACGCGGCTTGTGTTGAATAATCCATAGTGTCATCAAAATCGCCACCCAAGAACCTTTTAACAAACATAGCAGTTGGTCTGAGCTGTTTAGAGTCTCCCGCAACCACAATATTCTTTCCACGATAAATTACTGGCAAAGTGTTTTCGATAAATACCTGTGAAGCTTCATCAAAAAGTATAACATCAAATAAATTTTTAACAAGTGGCAAAATAGTGCAAACACTTTCAGGCGATAAAAGCCAACAAGGAAACAATTTGTAAAGGTACTCTCCGTAAACTTCCATAAATTTTCGGATAGGCCACTGATTTTGAGTTTTACTAATTTGATACAAATAGTTTTTGCTATCAGTAGATTTCTGATAGTATTTTTGGTAGTCTAAAGTAAATTGTTCTAAGCATATCTCTTTAGAAATTTTATTCAAATCTAGTTTTAGTGAAAGAATACGATTTTTGATATTATCATAGTCAAGAATGTGCGATAATTCGGACTTAAATTTGTCCTCTAGGGCAGTTATTTCGTGATAAATTCGAATATTTTTGATTTTATTAACAGTTTCTAAGTATTTTAACTTTGTATCTGAAGTTTTGTATGCAAATTTGAGAATTGTTTTTTCATCTTCGGTCAGAGTGTTTAAATTGGTACTTAAATCTCTAAATTCAACATAATTATCCAAAGCCTTTAACAAATATTTTGGATACTGTGTGTTGCCATTTAGGATATTGTCTATCATCATACTATAACCGTTTTGGGTAAGCACATCTTGTAAAAATTGGTATTCTAAGGTGTACTCTTTTATCTCTTCCATTGTTTTTATAAATTCTTGCTTAATCTCGTTTTCAAGTTTGTTTTTAGAGTGTAATTTGAAAGGAAGAGTTGGCAAAAATACATAGCTTTTTCGGACTGAACTATAGACTTTTGGATAATTTGTCTTTCCGACAAAACTAACAAGTGAATCAATGTTATCAAACTTGAGTTTGTTGTCAATAAAAAATGCTACAAATTGTCTAGAATTTGGGTATTTGGACATATCAAACGGAGCAACTCTATTTTGTAATATCTTGCTAAGTTTTTGTTTCGTTTCATTGATAGTATGAAATTCCAAATCTTCTCTAATATTTCCAACAAAAGGGTTCGACTTTTTCGCTTCTACAAACTTGTAATAAAGTTCGGCCTTGTTTTTTTCTTTAATCAGTCTCAAGCTTTCGTTTAGTCTTGAATAGTTTAGTTCTAACAATTTTTTGTTTTGTAACATATTTTGATAAATCACATATTCAATACTTTTCTTTCCAATAAGAGTAGAACTTGCATACATCTGCCCAAGTGACAAACCAAATTCAGTCGGAGTAAACAAAACATCACTAATTTCTTTTAAAGCGTTTTCTTCATTTAAAAGTTTTTCGCTAGTTTCGTCATATTTTTCTTTTGCAACAAAAAAATTGGAATTAATTACCTGTTCGTGGCAAGTACGCACTCTTTCGTAAAATGCACTCTTCTTTTTGTCTGCATCGGTTAGAAACATTACTTTAGAATTCAAATCGCCCAAACGGTTGTAAACAACATCTAAAGCAGCTCTCTTTTGAGAGACAACGAGCACTTTTTTATGTTTCGCTATTGCATCAGTAATAATATTTACTATTGTCTGAGATTTTCCTGTTCCTGGTGGCCCATAAATAACCATATTACCACTTTTGTTCAAACATTCTACAGCATTTTGCTGTGCGTAATCCAAACTACTAACAGTGTATGTACGAGAGTCAATATTTGAGCTAGCTTTTACTGGCTTAGCGTATAGTAATTCATCAATCGCGTCATTTGTCAATCTCTTTTTTTCAAGTAAAGAATAATCATTGTAAATACTATTTGCGAGTGGATATTTTCCGAGTACAGCACAGTGTTTAACTTCAAGCCATTGCCCAACTGGTACTTCTTTTGTTTTTTCGTAAGGAAAAAGTCCCTTTCGCGAGCTGTAAGAAATTTTTATGCCAAACTTTTTCAAGCTTTCTATCAACTGGCCAACATCTTTGTATTTGGTTGAAATAGAACTCTTGAACTCAGTTTCCAACTCTTCAAGATTTTTTAATTTATGTTTTTGTGCATAGGCTAAAATTAACACCTTGTTGAGCTGAACGTGTTCGTTGGTTCGAGGTTCAATATTAACAGTGCTTTCATTTACGACATCAATTGTTACTGGAAAAAGAACAAGGGGTGCTTTTACTTCTATATCCTTGCCAATAAATCCTTGAACAAATGGGTATCCAACATAAAGTTCGTACCTACCTGTTTCCTTTTCAAACTCTTCTATTTCTCTTTTTAAACTTACAACTAGACTCACTTGAGACAAAATGGTGCGTTTAATTTCTTCTCGCTTTTTTCTTTCTAACTTCAAGCACTCACTACTTTTTTCCACCCCTTCCAAATTTTCTAGTTCTGCCTTTTGTTTTGTGTATTTTTGTTCAATACCCAAATTTTTGGAAATCCGTTCACTGCTATCCTTGCCAATAATATTAAAAGCATATTTGTTCCCTTTCCACAAAAAATCTACAAGCTCTTTGGTTGATTCATAATCACCCTCAAATAATCTGCCAATATCAAAACTATTTTTTCGACTAATTTTTTTGGAAAAAAGACTTCTGTTTTTTCCACTAATCTCTACCAATCTTTCTTTGTAATATGTGTAAATGCTTTTCATCTTTCGCTCCTTTGACTAAAAATAATTATAGCAAAAACATATACAACAATTCAATTGTTTTTACTAAATTTGTTTGAATAATTTTTGGTTAATCAAAAATAACACCAGATACCTGATGTTATTTTTATAAAAAATTCCCTTAAAATTCTACAAACAATTTTTGCGAAAATTTCTCATTTGTTTTAAATTTGTAGAATTTTTTATTTCACCCAGTAATCCTCTTATAGAGCAGTCTTTTTAAAAGTTATTTAGTTTTCTGACTTTTGCTCAGTTTTTTCTTTTTAAATTTGTTATTTGGCATTTTTAAAGTTTTACCTTTTACTGTTTTCTTTTTGTATTGTGGCCTACTTTCATTTACCAAACTATTGTCACCTTTATTTTCATTATCATCGTTTATTTCAGGCTGAGCATCGCTATAAACGTTTTTGCCTAAACTTTCATCACAAGAAGTGTTTGATTTAGATTTTTCGCTTTCAATACCGCTATTATTTAAAATGCATTCTTTTGTATCAGCTCTTTCTGTTTCACTATCTAAAATTTCGCTTGGTTGACTTTCTACCACATCGTCTTTAATTAAATCATCGCTAGTTTGAATGTTTTTATTAGCAATGTTTTCACAAGCAATATTTGTGTCTACACACGAAATTGTTTTTGATTTTTTCTTGCCATAGTTAGAAAAATCACTTTCGCTGTCAAAAAGGTCACGAATTATAGTTTCTTGGAAAGCAATACTTTTTAAATCTACATTACTTTCTCCGCCACAAACAGCCACAGCCTTGTTAGCTTTTAGAGTATAAGCAAAAGTTGTGTTAATTTTTAAACTAACCATTGTTGTTTTTCGGTCTATTTCCTTAGTCTGCTTTTCACTATATTTTTTGTTTGAAAAGAAAAGTAAAAAGAATGAGAGATAACCTGTAATAATTATCAAAATAACAGGGAACGGACTTTTGCTGAAAATTAGCGAAACCGCAAGTAGAATTGATGAAAACAAAAATTCTTTCCATTGAAATAATAGTGCATAGCCTAAGTTAATTTTGTTTGAAGTTTTAGGGGTTACAATAAATTTTGCCTTCTTTCCGAAAAGCCCCAAAATTGCACTGATTAGTGAGGTTGTAAGCATAGAACCATACAAAATAATAACGCACAAAAGATAAAATAGAGACCTGAAAATATTAATTCTAAACATCCAATAAAATACATCATTTAGCATTGGCGAGAAAAAGAATATTATCGTTGGAATTACCATCCAGAGTACATAAACCTTACCCAAATCTAGTCCAAGAAGTGGTGCAAAAATGAGGTTTAGAAAAATGAAAAACGCAAAAATTGCAGTGAGTGGCAAATTGTATGTAAACAAAACAATATCCATTTTTTCATACCACTTCATTTTTGATTTGGCTATCTTTTTTGAATATCTTTTAATAAATTCCAAATTCCCTTGAGTCCACTTTGAATGCCTCTTTTTGAAAGCAACATAGTCAATAGGATATTCTTCCGAACACACAATATTTGGAGCAAAAGCAACATAGTATCCAGCACTGCGTGCTTCTATCGAAAGACAAAGGTCTTCAGCAACCAGGTTTGGAAAGCCACCAACTTTTTCATAACAATCTCTCTTTATCATTGCACCGTGACCAAGCATTGATGAAAAACCATAAAAATGTTTCATAGTCTGATAAGTAGGCCAGTGTGAATTTACACCAATATGAAAGAGTTTCATAAAGAAATTTCGGTTTCTTGTTGAAACGTGATTCGCTTGCACAACACCTACATTATCATAAGCGTAAAAATATTTTAACGACTCAACAACATAGTTTGGTGGTAAAATTTCATCACTATCAAGTATAACAACAAAGTCATACCCCCCCCCACAATCTACAAGCTCGGACATTAGGTAATTGTTGATATTTCCAGCTTTAAAGCCTTTTCTATCCGCTCTGCGAACAACTTCAACATTATACTTTGCCCCAAATTCGTCTACTTGTTTTTTGTAGTTTTCATCAGACGAATCATCAAGAATAACAGTTCGAACATTTTTGTATGTCTGTTGCATAGACCTTTCTAAACTGTGACCGTCAAAATCATTGCAAGTGCAGTATACCATAAGCACTTTGTCGTTTACTTTTGATACATCGGTATTAATAACTTCTTCAAATCTTTTGTTAAGTTTTTTTCTAGCACACACGTACCAAATAACATAAATAAAATCTTTTACACCATTTAGCCAAAAGTATGAAATAAATACCGCATTTAAAACTAGAAGTATTGTTGCAAACACTCGAAGAGTTGTTGTCTGCGAAACGTCATCTTTAAATGGAGTATCTATAAAACTTTTTACAAAGTAATACCACAAAAATGCAATGAGAGCAGTCCAAATAACCAGCATAAGAAGATATAAAATAGGGCTCTTTTTCATTGTTTTCTTTTCTTTCGTTTCCATAATTTCCCCCTGGATAAAACACAATCATTATACTAAATAACAGTATTTTTGTCAATAAATAAAAGCACAAACAACAATTTTATACAAATTTATGCAATTTTGCCTTAATTTTGTATCAATATTATAATATTTGATTAAGTTTTTCACTAATTCAAAATAGTTAAAAATCAAAAAATATCTTAAGAATCTCAAAATTTTGATAAAATAAGAATTTTGTCATCAAGCATCTTTTTAGTTAAAACTGTACGTGTACACAATTCTTTTTAAACCATTTTCTAAACTTATGAGATTTTCATAACTGTGAGCGTTGCACCTGGCCCACCATTTGCGTCAATTCTTTTTGCATTGATTACAACTGGTACAAGTGTGAGTGAACTTCCAGCCTGCAAATTTAGCACAAATTGTCCGCTTGAAGTTGATGATTCGCTAAGCGGTCTTGCTGTGTTGTTATCCCTCACGCCATTAATTGCTAGCGCAATTCCATCGGTACCAGCAGCGCCAGAAGCCCTATTGACATAATAAGCCACAAAGTAAGTCCCAGCATCTGGAACTGTTATTGAATTTTCAGTAATTATCATTCTGTTATTTGTCAATGTTCTAAAAAGTGAAATAGGCACACCTGTCGAAATGTCCTGCCCAGCCATATTCAAAATGGTTGCATTAATATTTTGCTCCACGCCTTTTGCCCCAGTTGCACCGCGTGGAATATAAAAATTAAAAATTGCATTTTGCTCCGAACCAACGTTGGTTACACTAGCTTCTTCTTCGGGTTCTACCACACTAACATCGCCCACCATAATTGTTGCCGAAGCCCCGTTTTGCCCAGTCGCTCCACGAGGAATAGAAAAATCAAGAACCAATTTTTCTGCATCACCACTATTTGCAACAACAGCTTTTTCACCTGGTTCAAGAGTCGTTGTAGTGCCCACACTCACAGAGGTAGTTTTCCCAACTTCCCCTTTGTCTCCTTTTTCCCCCTTTTGACCCACATCGCCTTTTTCACCTTTTTGCCCAACTTCTCCTTTCTCACCTTTTTCACCTTTTGGAATGACAAAATTGAAATAGGCTCTTTCACCTGTTTGCCTTAACTCCACTTTTGCTGGCGTGTTAGGAAGTCCTGTTGTGGTCGAATCAACAAAAACCTGCACTACTGAGCCTGTTGCTCCTGTTGCACCTGTTTTACCTCTAGCACCTGTTGCACCTTTTATTATATGAAAAGGTTGACCTCCTAAATTGGAACCATTCACAACAAAATGTGCTAAATTGTTTCCATTTTGTCCGTAACCATTGTTATATGTCATAAAAACTCCTTGCTATAACATTTTATTACTAAAACTGTTTTTATGACACTATCAAAATTATAAATTTAGTTTTAATAGCTTTTACAACACAAAAAAGGCAAAACTTGAAAAAATTAATTTTTTTTAAAATTACATATTGAAATTTTATACAAAATATGATATAATACAAAAGGTTAAAAGGGAGTGAAAATTATGTTTAAAATATACACAAAAAGTGAAGAAGAAATCAAAAAACAAACTGCAGAAAACCAAATTTACGCAAATATGGTAAATGGAACTGCTAAACCAGTTTGCAGATACTATGTTTTAGGAAAAGAGAAAAAGCACATTGATATTTCTACATTTTCAGAAAATCAAGTTATTACAACTTGTAAAAATTCGATTGAATACCAAATAAAAGGCGAATCAACAAAAAACAATGTTTGCTCTATTAGTGATGCTTGTCTTATTGTACAAGAATTTTGTAAGTCAAACAATTTTAGTGGTGAGGGTTTAAATGAAATTTTTGACCTTTTTGAAAGCGATGACAAAAAAGTTGCTAGTGTTTCAAAAGATATTTTTATGAAATCTGTTGAAAGTGAGTATGTTAAAGTCAGCGCCATTGCAAATTATCTACTTGACCAAAAAGACATCGCCGAAAAAGACAGACCAAAAGTTCGAAGACAACTAATAAAAGAAGTTATTGACAACCAAGCAAAAAAATCAAAACAAAAAACTGCAGAAACTCGCGTTACTATGGGAAAAAGCACAAGTTTCGATAATGAAGAAACAGGTGTTATGATGAATCCAGATAGCTCATCTTCTACCATGGAAGAAACTGGCGTTACTTTGCAAAAGAGCACAAGTTCTACAACAAGTACAAGAAATGCAACAAAAAGGTTAGAAGACTTTTCAATGTCTGCACCTTCGCAAAAATCAACAAGTAGCGAAAGCACAAATAATTTTTAATAAAAAAACCACCAAAATTATGAAGTGAATCCCGAAGTGGACACTGCAAATAGGTGGTTTTTTTATCCATAATATTTATAGGGATTTTATTTTTTAGTTGCCTGTTTCTAATTTAAACAATTTATTTTTTAAATTAAAATCACGAGGTAAAATGTGGAAAAGTGGATAACTTTTGTTAACATTTGCTAAACTGGCTTGAGTACATAAAATCGCATTAGTAAATTAATTAAGGTACTTTTCCCACAGCCAGTTACAACATTCAAAAAGCAGTTGCGATTTTTTGCATTTGCAAATTTTTAAGCGAGAAAAAGTAGTTTTTTGCTGTTTTTTGCTGTTTTTTTGAGTTTTTTCACCTAAATTTTGCCACACAAAAACAAAAACAAAAAACTTGTCTAAATTTTAAACAAGTTTTTATTCTTTAAAATTACACTTTTTACATTTCTTCTAATACATCAATGCAAAGAATATTGAACAGTTTCAAAAGTAATTTTTGCAAGCTCACTAAAAAGAAAACTTTTGCTTTTGTCATTTCTAAATTTGTACTCAAAACTTTTTCTTGGCTGTAGAATTTGTTGATAAGTTTGCAAAGGTCTAAAGTGTATTTACTGATAATACTTGGTTCGCTTTGCTCAGCAGATTTTGTTAAGACATTTTGAAATTTATTAACCGCAATCATCACACTTGCTACAGGTTCTGAGTTAAGATATGAAAAATCAATAGAGGTTAAATCAATGTCACCAACCTTTCGAAGTATGCTACACATTCTAGCATAAGTATATTGAATATATGCCGAAGTATCACCTTCAAAACTAAATGCGTTTTCAATATCAAAAACAGTGTCTTTGATGCGTTCATTTTTAATTGCACTAAACCTCAGCGCACTGAAAGCAATTTTTTGAGCAACTACTTCTTGCGTTTTTTCATCAAACGACCTATCCACAACCATTGACCTAGCTTTGTTTAAAGCATAGTCTATTAGGTCAACAAGAACTGCCTGTTTACCTTTTCGAGAAGCAATTTTTCCAGTTGGTAGTGAGAACATACCGTACTGAACGTGAGTTAAATTTTGACTAAACTGGTACCCCAAAAGTTCAAGTACTTTAAAAAACTGCTGAAAGTGAAGTTTTTGCTGAACTGCAGTTACATAAAACATTTTTTCAAAATGATATGTATTATATCGGTCTATTGCAGCAGCAATATCACGAGTAGCATATAAACTTGTTCCGTCTGATTTCTCCACCAAACACTTTCCAAGTCCATACTCGTCAAGGTCAACCATTTTTGCCCCATTACTCTCAACAAGAAGTTTTTTGTCCTGTAACATCTTTATCACATTTTCTAGTTGGTCACTATAAGCACTTTCACCTTTCCACGAATCAAAGTGCACACCCATCATATCCAAAAGTCTTTCGTTTTCTTTTTTAGAAATCTCAATAAATTTTTGATAGATAGAATACGCGGGTTCTTCCTTTTCACAAATCTTTTTGAAATATTCACGTGCTTTTTCTTCCAAACTTGGGTCATTTTCAGCAAGAGCGCAAAACTTTACATAAAGCTCCTGAATATAATCAACTCCGCGTGTTAGCTCTTTTTCATTTCCCCATTCAAGAAAAGCATAAACCATTTTCCCAAAAGGTGTTCCAAAATCGCCAACATAATTGAGCCTTTTTGTATTATATCCAAGTTCTGTAAAAATTCGAGCCAAACTTTCACCAATCATTGTAGTAGATAGATGACCTATGTGCATATATTTCGCTAAATTTATTGAGCAGTACTCAACGCAAATTGTTTTTTCTTTATTTTGTGGGTCTTTTTCAAAAAGTTTTTCGGACGAAAGCTCTTCGAGAACTTCTTTGATAAAATTTTGCCTATTTACAAACAAATTTACATACCCATTTACAACTTCTATTTTATCTATAAATTTATTTTGCTTAAAATTTTCTTTAATTTCGTTTGCTATTTGAACTGGCGACTTTTTAAAAATTTTTGCAAGTGAAAAACAGGTAATTGTATAATCACCATTAGATTTGTCTTGCGTTTCTGTGATTAAAGGCAAAAAATCAATGCTTTTTCCCTCAAAGGCTATGCTTTGTGCAATTACATTTTTTATATCCATAAAAACTCCTTAAAACTCTATCTAGTATAACATAAAAATGAAGATTTTTCAATAAAATAGACTCATTTGACCAAGAATTTGTTCGCATTTTTAACTTTAAAAAGCATAATTTTACTCTTCTATTAATATAGTTCACAGTACTGTTAATTGATTTACTATTTCAAAACCATACCCAACAAAAACTTTTCTTATACTAAAATTGTTTGTCGATTTGTTTTTAATTTAATTTTCTCATTTAGCTTTCTCATTTTACATTTATTAGGTTCAAAACAAATGTACATTAAAAGAAAAAATCAAATCTACTCATCGGAAAACCCAAACAAAGCCACCAGATAGTCTTGTGGTTTTATATTACAAAAAAAGACCAAAATCGGTCTTTTTAAAAATCATTATACTTAGGCTTGAACTTTTATACCTGGCCCCATTGTTGTTGCTAGGCTTACGCTCTTTAAATAAGTTCCTTTAGATGCAGAAGGTTTTGCCTTTACCAAAGCTTCCATAAGGGTTTTGTAGTTTTGCATTAATTTTTCTTCTCCAAAACTTACTTTTCCGATTGGGCAGTGAACAATATTGTTCTTTTCAAGACGATATTCAACTTTACCAGCTTTAACATCGTTGATAGCTTTTGTTAAATCGTTTGTAACAGTTCCACTCTTTGGGTTTGGCATCAAGCCCTTTGGTCCAAGAATTTTTGCAATTCTACCAATAACACCCATCATATCTGGAGTTGTAATACAAACATCAAAATCTAACCAACCACCAGCGATTTTTGCAACCATTTCTTCAGCACCAACATAATCAGCGCCTGCTTTTGTTGCTTCGTCTGCTTTATCACCTTTTGCGATAACAAGAACTTTCAATTTTTTACCTGTTCCTGCAGGGAGCACAACAACGCCACGAACTTGTTGGTCTGCTTGACGACAGTCAACACCAAGGCGAACGTGAAGTTCTACTGTCTCATCAAATTTTGCATAAGAAGTTTTACAAATAAGGCTCATTGCTTCTTCTGGCAAGTAGAGTTTGTTTGTGTCAACAAGCTTCAATTTTTCTTGATATTTCTTTCCACTCATAACTAACACCCCTCCTTGTCATCTTTTACCGTGATACCCATACTTCTTGCAGTTCCTGCAATCATACTTTCAGCACTTTCAAGGCTTGCTGCGTTAAGGTCTTTCATCTTGAGCTCAGCAATTTCTTTGATTTGCTCTTTTGTGATTTGTGCAACTTTGTCTTTGTTACATTTTCCACTTGCTTTGTCAATTCCACAAGCTTTTTTGATTAAAACTGAAGCTGGTGGTGTTTTGATTTGCAAACTAAAACTGCGGTCTGCATAAATACTAATTACAACAGGAACAATTGTTCCAACCTGTGATGCTGTAAGAGCGTTGAACTCTTGAACAAACTTTGGAATGTTAATTCCTGCAGCACCACACACACTTCCAACTGGTGGAGCTGGTGTAGCTTTTCCAGCAGGAAGTTGAAGTTTAATGATTTTTACTGCTTTTTTTTCAGCCATTTTTCTTCTCCTTCCGACCTTTTGTCGGTGGTGGTAATAACGAACGATAATTAAATAGATTTTTATCAGTTCTCCCACATATATATTTTAACTTGATTAGTCATTTGACTAGCCAAAGGTTAAAACCAATTTTATCTTTCCATAATTTTAGTTTCTTTGTTTTTAAACTTTTTGTCTTGCTTTCTTTTAATGTCATTTTAGATTTTAAAAGCATTTGAATATGGTCATATTAATTTCATTTCTAACAAGTTTTTCTCTATGTAGAATAGGTTTTGTAATCTTACTCCCCCATTTCACTATGATTAAAGTTTTTTTACATCAGAGTATGAAACTTCAATTGGAGTTTCACGCCCGAACATATTTACATTCACTCTTGCACGCTGATTTTCTTCATCAACTTTTAGCACGGTACATACTGTTCCAACTAGTGAACCTGACAAAATTTCAACATCATCTCCAACTTCTAACTTGAAATCCACAGGGACACACTCAAGTTTCATTTTTCGAATTTCCTCATCAGTAAGAGGAAGTGGCCTACCTTTTGGCCCAACAAAACCTGTAATTCCTCGAGTGTGAGTGATAGTGTGCCAAATGTCATCACCATAAATCATTTTTATAAAGATATAACAAGGCATAGACTTTCGAGTAATTAACTTTCTTTTTCCGTTTACTTCTTCAATAACATCTTCAGTTGGTATCACAATGTCAAAAATGCGATCTTGCAAATTTCCATTTTCAATAACCTGCTCTAAGTTTTCTTTTGCAACAGCCTCATAACTATGAAAAGTGTGCAAAACGTACCATTTGGGTTCGGTGCTTATAAATTTACTTTCTGCCATAGCTTTCTCCTATACAATAAGTCCGCGAAGGAAGTAGATAAGATAGTCGAACGCCCAAAGCACAACACCAAAACACAAAACCACAGCGATTACTACGCCAGTTTTTTTCATAACCTCTTTAAAAGAAGGCCAGGTTACCTTCTTGAGTTCGCTTCCAGTTTCTTTAACCCTTTCCTTTAGGCTAACTTTCCCCGCTTTCTCCCTAGCTTCGGCACGCTTTTTCTTGTCTTTTTCTTTTTGAATTTGCCTATTTTTCTTTTCTTCCGCTTTCAAAAGCTTTTTTTGCTCTTTTTCGCTTAACTCAGGTTTTTTTTCAACTTGAGCTTCAACTTGCTCAGCATTTTCAGCTTGCTCAGCTACTTCTGAAACAGGCTTAAAGCTCGCTTCTGTAACTTTCGCCTTCTTTTGTTTTTGTTTACCTTTATGCCTTGGTTGTGCCATTCTTATCTCCTACAAAAAATTTATTTGCCTTCTTTGTGCAATGTTCTTTTGTTACATCTTGGACAGAACTTGCTAATTTCCATACGGTCTGGATTGTTTTTCTTGTTCTTTTGTGTGTCGTAATTTCTTTCTTTACACTCAGTGCAAACAAGAGTAATGTTAGTTCTCATTTCTATACCTCTTTAATAAAAAATTAACACCCCTCTCGGTCAGTGCTAGATAAGTTTAGCATAAAAGTGCCAATATGTCAATAGTTTTTTCAAGATTTTATAATTATATTATAAATAAATAATTTAACTCAAATTTAGGCTCTTTTTGTATAAAATTATTACCATTTTCAGCTCTGAAAAATGTGTTTTGATAGTTTTTCTTTTGTCAATATGACAAATCCACATTAATTAATTTTTCACAAAAAATTCCCCTAATATAATTTTACAATCGTTTAAAACTAGAAAGGCATAAGAATTTTCATATTTTAAAAATGTAAATATTTGTGCTTGAATAAAAATTTTAAATGCAGTACTCCCACAAATTAGCTGAAAAATTTATCAATACCCTTTTAAGCTATCATCAACCCAAATATTCTTAATTCACGACACTCAACACTATCTCACACCTAGTCGTGAAAGACATTTTTACATCTTTCAGTGTTATAGACAAATTTAAAGTTATAAACCACAAAAAGAGCAAAACCTTTGCTCTTAAAGTTAGAATCATTCCTATTTTCCCCATTAAGTCTTAAACAAGGTCAGAAATTTTACAATCAATAGTTGTAGCAATTTTCACAATTACTGAATAGCGAAGCTCTGATATGTCGCCTGTTAAAACTTTTTTCAGTGCTGATTCTTTTATGTCACATAATTTGGCAAATTCAGCTTCGGAAAGATTTTTTTCTTTCATAAACTGTACAATTTTACCTGTTTTTGCTAATATTTCCATTTTTTTCCCTTATACTATTTTTTCACATTCAAGCCAATTTTTGCCCATTTTTAGTTCTACCTCTAGCGGAACTTGTAGCTTGATTACGTTTTCCATACACTCTTTTACTAGCGAAGCCATTATCTTGTTTTCCCCGTCTGGAACATCAAAAATGAGTTCATCGTGAATTTGAAGAATTAGTTTGCTTTTTAGATTGTTTTCTTTAATTAGTTTGCTTACTTTTTTCATAGCAAGTTTTATTATATCCGAAGCAGTGCCCTGAAGTGGCATATTCATTGCAGCTCGCTCACCAAACATCGCGATGTTGTGATTGGTTGAAAAAATTTCTGTTATGTTTCGGCGTCTGCCTAAAAGCGAGGTTACATAACCCATTTTCTTTGCATTTTCGACCGATTGATTTAAAAAGTGTTTGATTGTTGGATACATTTCGAAATATTTTTCAATATATAATTTTGCTTCTGAAACCGAAATACCCGTTCCTGCAGAAAGTCCAAAAGGCGAAATTCCATAAATTATTCCGAAATTTACTGCTTTAGCCTTACGCCTTTGCTCCTTTGTAACCTCAGTATATGGCACTCCAAAAATCTGTGAGGCTGTTGTGGTATGAATATCTTTGTTTTGGTGGTATGCCTCAATCAAGTTTCTGTCGCCACTATAATGTGCGAGCAGTCGAAGTTCTATCTGAGAATAATCTGCCGAAAGCAAATTACAACCTGGGCTAGCAATAAAAATTTTTCGAAGAACTTTTCCTTCCTTTGTACGCACTGGTATATTTTGCAAGTTCGGGTCATTTGAACTAAGCCTACCAGTTACTGCTTGTGTTTGGTTAAATGTGGTATGAATTTTTCCGTCTTTAATAAACGCTTTCATTCCGTCAATATATGTTGATTGCAGTTTTGCAATACTTCGATATTTTAAAATAATTTCCACTATTGGGTGTCTATCTCTGATTGCTTCGAGCTTGTCAACAGCGGTAGATTGTTTTTTGTTGCTTTTTAGATTAAGTCCAAGCTTTGTAAACAAAATTTCGGCAAGTTGCTTTGGAGAATTTATATTAAATTCCTCGCCAGCAAGATAGTAAATCTGTCTTGTCATTTCTTGCAAATCTGCTGAAAACTCTTTTCCAAGCTTATCTAATTCCGCTTCATCCACACAAATTCCTTGTTTTTCCATTTGGTAAAGAACATCTACAATTGGAAGTTCAAGGTTCATATACAAGTTTTCAAGTTCAAGTTCTTTAATTTTTTCACTAAGGATATAATAACTTTTTAGCAGAGTACAAGCATTTTCATCTGGAACAATATCCAAATATTTCAGCGTCTTTTCTAAACTATCATCTTTCAGGTTTGAATTTACCAGATACGCCATCAGCGAAACACTTTGCGCGTTTTTAATCTTTCCGTCAAATGCGTGAAGTAGTGGCTTTATTTTATAGAAAATCTTTGTAATTTTTTCATCTTCAAAAATTGTGGTAAAATCTTCAATATTGCCCTGATATTCAAAATTTATTTTTTCATTTGTAGCAACAAAAAGCTTGTTTTCAAATTCATAAAAAGCAAAAATATTTCCTTTGAGCTCATCTAAATTACTAAGAGGCTTTGTTTCAATCGCAATTGCTTTTGGTTTTGACTCAGTTGTATCAAAAAGTTCCTTGCGCCGAGTAAGACTTGAAAATTCATATTTCTCAAAAATACTAAAGACTTCTTTTGAAAATGGCAAAGTAAAAGCACATTCTTCCAAACTACAATCTATATCTACATTTGTGTCTATTGTAGCCAATATATAACTCATTTTTGCAGACTTTTCATCTTTTTTTAACTTTTCCTGAAGTTTTCCGCCTATTTTGTCAATGTTTTCATATACACCTTGGCAAGTTTGGTACTCGGCAAGCAATTTTTTTGCCATTTTTTCCCCAATGCCTTCAACCCCTGGAATATTATCACTTGCATCACCCATAAGGGCTTTCAAGTCAATAATTTGCGAAGGTGAAAGCCCTTCAGATTCCTTGAGCTGTCTTGCGTTCATAGTTAGTATTTCAGAAATTCCGTGTTTTGTTAGCCAAACTTCAGTTTTTTCGTCAATAAGTTGAAGGCAATCTCGGTCTCCAGTGAGTATAATACTTGGATAATCAAACCTCTTTGCAAGTGTTCCGATAATGTCATCTGCTTCTATACCGCTTTTTTCTAGGATTTTAATTCCCATTTTCTGCAGAAGTTCTTTTAGCGGTGAAAGTTGGCTTTTTAGTTCTTCTGGCATTGATTTTCGCGTGCCTTTGTAATCCGGATAAATGTCGTGTCTAAAAGTTTTTTTACCATAATCAAACGCAACAACTATATGCGATGGACTATACTCCGTTATCACCTTTACCAAAACATTTATAAAACCAAAAATTGCATTAACAACTTTTCCGTCCCTTGTAACCAGTGCTGGAAGCGCATAATACGCCCTATTTATTAAGCTGTTTCCATCTATAATAATAATTTTGTTCATAAAAACCTCAATTATAATTATAAACTAAAAATTTTTTTTTTACAACTAAACTAGCATAAAAATTACATTCTGTATAAAAAGAAAGATTTTTGAAAAAATGTTATTTTTTTATTTTAGATTGGTTGTTAGTAAAATTTTCTATGTTTACATATATTTCTATTTATAAATAACTAACAGCTTGTATATCTTCTTGTATACTATCTTACATATTAGTTTCAACCAAAAAAATAGTATGTTTATCATTTTAACTTTAAAATGATATGTAACTGAGCTTTAAAAAATTTCACAATCTTTATACTTCCATTCAATTAATACAGCATTATGGGTACAGGAATTACCTTAGTTTTGATTACTACAACTATTACAGAAAAACACTAGCAAAACTGCTAGCGTTTTTGTAATGGGGAAAGTTGGTGGCATATGTTATAAATTAAGCTTTACAGAGCGAAAAATTTTAAACCTTAAAATACTTTTGCTTGTATGCTTGTTTAAATTTGTCACTACCAAAATGAATTTAAAATTAGTTCGATGAAATTAGAGCATAGTGATATTACTTTTTGTCGTCCTCGTCATCGTCATCATCTTCCTCGTCCTCCTCATCATCTTCGTCATCGTCGTCGTCCTCGTCTTCGTCATCATCTTCATCATCGTCATCATCATCGTCATCAAGGTCGTCAAAACCAAGGTCATCATCGTCCATTGAAATATCAAGGTCAAGGTCATCAAGGTCACCACTAATATCATCTTCGTCTGAGATACCCATCATATCGCCAAACTCATCATCTTCTTTGAGTCTGTCGTTTTCGTAATCATCAACATTTTCATCTTCATCTAAGGCATCTGTACCACTAAGGCTTCGATCCAAATCCCTTTCTCTGGCACAACTTGCACACATATCTTCATCTTCACGAATGTAGTTGGTTTTACAAATTGGACATATTTCAAAATCAACGCCTAGGTCTATATCTCCATCTTCATCACCATTTCGGTAAGCTGATTCCACTTCTCGCTTACAAACAGAGCAAAGTTTGTCCTTTTTTAAAATAAAGTTAAGTTCACATCTTGGACATCTGATATACTGCATACCTTCCTCTTTGTTATCCAAAACACACCTCCGAAAATTTAATTTGGCTTTATTATAGTTTAATGTAAAAAAAAAGTCCACTAATTTTAAGCAATTTTTAAAAATAATTTACCATTTTTTTTATTTTCTATACAAAAACTAAAAAAAGCGTGAAAATTTCACAACTTTTTTATTTACTTTGATGGTAAAGTTTTTTCATAAAAATGCAATTAAATGTTAAATATTTGTAGGAAAGCGACAAAAATTTGTGACTTTATGCCAAAAAAATGATAGGAATGTGTCTTAAATTTATTATGCAGACTCAATTAGCATTTTATCCGCAACAAGTGCGATAAATTCACCATTTGTAGGCTTGTCGTTTGCTCCATAAACTTGCAAGCCAAAAACATCATTTATATTTTCAATTTTCCCTCTATTCCAAGCAACCTCAATTGCGTGACGAATAGCACGTTCCACCTTGCTTGGACTGGTCGAAAAACGCTCAGCGATATTCGGATACAACTTTTTAGTTATACTATTAATAATATCTGGGCTGTCCACGGTCATTTTTATGGCCTCACGCAAAAACTGATAGCCTTTGATGTGAGCAGGAATTCCAACTGTAATAAATATATTTGAAATTCGCTCGTCCATATTATGCTGAGCTCTAAAACCTTTGTATTCAGCCACAACACTTGAAACACGCTGTTGAACTGGGCTAGTAGTTTTACCCCAATTCCCAAATTGCTCTTTTATAACCCTATCAAGGTCAGTTTCACTACAAGGCTTTACCACAAAATAACTTGCGCCCATTTGCATTGCTTTGTGAACAAAATTTGAACTTGAAAGCGCAGTGCAGACAATAATTTTAGGAACTTTTTCGAGCTGTGTGATTTCTTCCAAAACAGCATAGCCATCTTTGTTTGGTAAAACCAAATCAAGTAAAACAGCATCAGGCTGGCACTCTTTTACTACACTGGTCGCGATGTTACCATCGCTCACTTCTTGTAAAAGTTCGAAATCGTCACTATTTGAAAAGTGGTTCTGAGCAAGCTCTTTCATTTGTTGACTATCATCAATAATAACTAGCTTTATTTTTTCCATTTTAAATCCTCCAAAAAAGTCCCGTGTGGAACATTAGTAATTTCAATTTAACATTGTTTTCAGCCTTTTGGGCGGTGACAAATATTGTTTTTTGCGGGAAATATGACTTTTAATGGTGAAGTATGTCGAAGGAGCTTTAAATTTCAAAAAATGTATACATAGTTGCAAAAAAATAAGGTATAACCGCTAATTTTTGTGGGGATAGTGCAAAAAAAGTGATATTTTGTAGAAAAACAAAAAAAGTTTTCCAACAATTTTAACTAAAAAAGACACCAAAAAAACGTAGCAAGACAAAAACCGAAAAAGCCAAATAATTTTAAAATGATAAATTCTAAATTATAAACGCAAATTTGATAAGATATAAGATGAAGGAAAATAAAAAGACAATCAACAATGTTACTTAAAAATTTATATTTACAAATGAAAAAAGGAATTTAAAAATTCCTTCCATAATAGTTAGCCAAAGAAGAATGGTAAAATTGTGTTTTGCATTAATGATTTGACCCAACCATAGAATGTCTCAGCGACAGGGTTTTGTCCAAGCATATTGTCCACCCACGCCCCAAGCGGGGTAATAAAACTGCCCAAACAGAACACAATAGCCATTGCAATAAAGATATACAAAAATCCTTTTGCGAGCCCCAAAGTTGTACCAAAAATTCGGTCTAAAACACTGATTCCACGAGATTTTGTAAGTTTGCTTACTATTTTTGATAAAATGAAAAGCACAATTCGAATGAGAATATAAAGGATTATCACACAAATCACGATTGTTATAAGATTTCCTACTTTAAAAGCAAAATCTGCAGAAAGCGTTTCTACTGGTGGGTTCGTACTTAGATAGTCCGAACCCAAAAATACTGCAATCAGCTGTGCTATCCAGCCCCCTGTATAATCATTTGTGCTAAAAAAGTTCAGAAAGGTTGGTTCAAGGCTTCCACCGATACTTGCTGTCAGTCCAAACCAACTATCAAAAAGCCCCGAAAGTGGTTTTGCAAGCCATATTGCAAGAACTAAAGTTACAAGAGTGGAAAAAAGGGACAAGAAGGTTCGCATAAAGCCTTTGATAAAGCCCAATAGTCCAAAAAGTACCAAAATGCCAATTACGAGAATATCTAACCAGACCATTTTCCACCCTCCATTTGTTAAAGAATAACATAATTTGCAAATTTTTTCAAGTTTATACACTAAAAATTTACCAACAAGCACACTTTTAGACAATATTTTTTCCTTTATATTGAATAGAATCCAAAAATCGGCTAAAAATTGGATTAACAAGGAGAATTTATTATGAATATTTCGTGGTCAGCTTGGGGAACACCTATAGAACTTATTTCAAAACAACTTGAAGAAATTTTTTATGAAAAACCAATAATTTTGTGTCTTGGAAGCGACAAAGTTTTAGAAGATTGTCTTGGCCCTCTTTGTGGAACAATGCTTTCAAAACTTGGGTATCAGGGTTTTGTTTATGGAACTTTGGAAGCTCCTATTTTTTGCCAAAATGTTGAATGTGCATTTAATTTTGTAAAAGCTGTTCACCCAAATCGAAAAATTTTAGTTATTGACGCGAGTACAACAAAAGATTCAGATAGGCTGGGAAAAATTGTGCTCGCAAAAAACTATCAACCATTTAATTTAAATTTGAAAAATGTTAATTTAAAAGCAGATTGGTTTTTGTTTGGAGTTTGTAGTACAAATCAAGGTTTGAGTCTTGCTGGTTCTAGAATGGCAATCGTTCAAAAAATTGCAGACACTATTTGCAGTGCAATAATAAAAACTCAAAACGCGTGCCTATTTGAGAATAGAACCGCACAATTTGTTTAATGTAAACCAAAAAGAAAACATTTTTATTTGAATTATTTTAGAAATGCTTAGATAAAACTATTTTTAAACTAAGCATTTGTAATTATTGGGATTGTTGATAACGCAAATTTAATAACAGATAGGAAAAGCCTATGCGTAACAATTTTTTGTTTTTTGTTTGCTTAACATTTTATGCTTAGCTAAAAACAATTTTTTTGATTAACTAAAATACTAATCTTGAAGATTTTTAATTTTGGGCTTATAAATTTTTTTATAATTTTTTAAATAAAATTCCAGCTAAAGAGAAAATTAATTTTACTCAATCAGTAAACCAAAAGAAATCCACTCAGACTACCTATTAGCTTTATATAATACAAAAAAGGATTAGAACTGAGTTCTAACCCTTTTTTATATCACTAGATAAAGGCATTTTTAATTTAACTTTATACTATGTCTTTGTTAAAATTTATTTTTGAAATTAGCATATTTTTTGATGTTAATTTTACTGCAACTTGACTTACAGCAAGAAGGCAAAACTTGTAGCCCAGCTCTGTTTTTCGAATGTTTGATTACAGTTTAGACTATGCAAAGGCAATAATTTTTTTGCATACTTATTACTGTTTAGACATTCCAGCAGGTTGTTGTTCAAGCACATACGCGTATCCACTACCCTGCTGTTTAAAGTCTACAATACCGCGATACAAACTTGATTTTTCGCTTTCAGTCATATCTGATAAGTTTTTATCGCAAAGTTTGTATGTTGTACCCTCTCGTATGTAATAATTTAGGTACTCTCGTGGGTCAGAAATTTGACCTGAAACTTGTTCGAAATAAATTGTAGGTGTCACTTTAGGAAGTCCTACATTGTTGTCATTACAACCAACCAATATTCCAACACCAACAAAATATGTTGTACCACTAGAAATTGTTGGAATTTCATCAATGCGGTTATTGTAATTTGTATTATGATACCACATATACCAAGTTTGTTTTGGCGACTTGAAGTCAGTATAATCATTTGTGTGTCCATCAGTGCCATACTGATAAGTTTTCGCTCCAAAATATGAAAGTGTCAAAACCTGGTCAGTGTTATCACGTACGAATGTAACAGTAGCACTACTCATCTCACCTTTCATCTCACCTTTATTTTCACTTAACCCAACAAAGCCACCGATAAGTATTCCACCCGCAATTTGCGATTTGTGGCTAATGCTAAATTTTGTAGTTATGTTCCCTCTGTTAATTCCAACTGCGCCACCTATTGCATATGAACTAACTGAGCTATTTCCAACTTTTCCGTTTACCGCACCACTGAATGCACTTGTTCCGCTAAATGTTCCTTCGTTGAGACCAACAATTCCGCCAAGAATTCCTTGTGCAATAATGGTGTTTCCAGCACCGACACTGTTTGTTCCAGTCAAGGAAGACATATTGTTCCCAACAAGACCTCCGACATTTACACCAGTGGATACAATTACGTTTGAAGTAGCCTCTCCACCGTCTGTCTTGAGGGCTTCAAGGACTACATTTTGAGTAATACCGCCTGTACTATTGAGACCAACAATTCCACCGATATTATCTTTCCCTTGAATTTTGTCCGCACTTGAAATATTTACATTACAGCCTGAAATTGTTCCTTGGTTTTGTCCAACAAGACCTCCGAGAACGCTTCCTGCTTCACCGCTTTCACTAGTTGCGTTTATTGTTGTTGCATAAACTCTACTATTTGTAATTTCTGAAGTGTTTAGTCCAACCAAACCACCAAAGTTCATTTCTGCGCTTAAATTTGTTTCTTGAGTAATCGTGTTTCCCGACACAAAAGCTCCGTCAATAGTGCCAGTGTTTTTACCTACAAATCCACCAACGCTAAGCCGTCCACCGAGCGATGAAGAAGTGATAACACTCTTTGTAACTGTTCCCGACAGTTTTGCACTATTAATTCCAACAAATCCACCGATATTTTCATTACCACTAATTGTAATAGCATTTACTATTGGAGTACTTTGAGTTAATGTAATATTTTCTTTGTTTTGTCCAATAGCACCACCAACATTTGTACCACCCGTAATAGTGATGCCTGTAATCAAATTTTCACCGTCCAATTCCAAAATTTGACCATTATTTAAACCAACAATTCCACCAACATTGACAGAATTTTCTGCATTAATTTCAAGTTTTCCCGTAACTTGATAGCCCGAAATTTTACCTTCGTTAAATCCAACTACTGTACCAATACTTGTACCTGTTAAATTCCACCTCTTTGAAGTTTCGTAACCAAGTTTAACTCTTACAATGCTTGCGTTTTTCTCATTATAACCTGCAACCATTCCGATGTTTTTGAGAGCATTACTTGTTAATACACCACTTAGAGTAATGTCACTAATAATTGCTTTGTTTGTTCCAACAAAACCTATATTTGAGTCATTTTCTGAAGCGGTTATTTTTACGTCTTTCATATTTATGTTCGAAATCTCACCTGAGTTAACTCCAATCAAGCCAACATTTGTGTGACTGCCCAGTGCTGAAGTATCCAGTTTGGTTAGTTCAGAGCCCTGAGTTCTACTTTCAAATGTAACATCTTTTATCGTTGACTTGTTTTCAGCAAGTAAAAGTCCTGCTGGAGTACTATCTGAATCTGTTTTGGTATAAGTTACTTTTATTGTTTGCCCATCAAGCGCTTTGACTAGCAAGTTTTGAATAACAGCATCTGTTTCATTGATTGATGTAATTACTCCAACATCTTGCTCTGCTGAAAGTGTAAGCACACCTACTACTTGAGATGTATTGGAAGCAGTGCCAACATCTAGATTTCCAATTTCTTGAAGGTTGATACCAGCGACACCACCCACAAAACGCTTTCCAAACAAAGTTGAGCTATTAATTACAAATTTCTGAACTTTTCCATTATTCTTTCCGACAATTCCACCGACATATTCTGAAACACTTGCCGAAGCCACTGGCTGACCGACCGAATCTAGCGTTGCGATGATAATGTCGCTTGCTTCTGCCGAAATAACACCTGTTTCCACGAGCCCAGTTGATTCACTTTGTGCTGTGTCATTTAGACCTACAATTCCACCAACATTTGTGCTAACGCTATTTATTGTAACACCGCTCACTGCGGTTTTAATTGTGCCTAGGTTGTAACCAGCAAATCCACCAATATTACTATCTGTTTGTGTGGTGTTAATAATAATTCTATTATCTTCACCACCATTATACATTATGCTATCTAGCGTTTTGAGGTTGTAACCAACAATTCCACCAATATTTTTGCTTTGAGCTGTTGAATTAATGTTAATATTTGCCTTAAATGATTTTACTATGCTTGTAGAAGTTATTTGAACTGACGAACTTGCACTAACACCAATAATTCCACCTATATTTTCGCTTTCGCCATTAATTTGTAGTGAAATTGCTCCAATTGTACTTTCGGCTGTATGAACTTTGATTTGTCCTTCGCCCGAAGCAGAACCGATAATTCCACCAAGATTTTTAACAGCCTCATTTGCAGTAATGTTAATTGTTCCCGCAAGGTGAAGGGCGTCGCCAATAGGACTTTCCTCTCCTTGTGTGCTACCCGTAATTACACCGACAGCTCCACCAACATTAGCACTTTCGCTTTGAAGAGTTAGATTTAGTGCACCTGATGACCTAATAATGACTTCACCCGTTGCAACACCTTTTCCGATAATTCCTCCAAGATTTTCACAGCTATCTGCAACAATAATTTCCACTTCGTCCGTAATTGTAATCTTGCTAAACCTATTGTCTACCGAACCAACAACGCCTCCTATTGCATTAATGTCTTTACCCTTTTTAATCACAAGATTTTTAATTTTGTTTGTAGAAATAATTCCGCCTTTTAACTCTACGACCTCGTTATTCTCATTATCAATATGTGTTGTAACATAACCACTGTTTCGACCAGCGACACCTCCAACTGTTCCTCCGTCAGAGATAATTGAAACATTTTCAATACTGATTTCTTCACAAATACCTTGGTTGCGACCTATAACTGTTCCAACACTTCCGTTTATAGAACTAATTGAACTATTTGAAACTGTGATGTTTTTAATTGTACCCAAGTTTTCACCCGCAACAATTCCGCCAACGTATTCGCTAACAAGGCTAACTTGGTTAAATTTTAAGTTTTTGATTGTTCCATTAAATACGCTTATAAGTCCAGTGTTTTCTAGTCCACTGACATCATCAATGATAAAGTTGTAAATTGTGTTATTGTTTCCGTTTATGTCTAGTTTTATTTCTTGATTTCCGCTTGTTAAGTCAGGAACTTTGTATCCAAGCATATTAATACTTCCTGAAAGGTTAATGTGATAAGTAAAGCCATTTCCGCCACTTCGAGCAAAATATTGAAGGATTGCTGAATATTGTTTTATATCATTTATCTCAAGAGTAACGTCCAAGCCACTGGTACTAATCTCACCTGTTGTTCCGTTTACATCTAAGGTTGCCAATGTTGGAACAAAACATCTAAGTGCAATATTTCCTGTAGTTAAATGATTTGTTTCGCCTGGGTTATTTGGTCTTAGTGCCCAAGTATGAACAAAGTCAAAGCTATCAGACATTGCAACAATATTATCATAATTAACCGTTCTTTTAGCTGGGTCACTTGAACCCTGTCCACTTGTATCAATAACATAATTTTCAGTTACACAGTCGGTAATTTGACCGCCACCCGAATTCGCAAACATTTCAATTTCACCTTGTTTTGTAATATAAACTTTAGAAATTGTACCTGCGTTTATGTTTGCAACCAAACCACTTGTTGCAGTGCTATCTTTAAATCCAAGCTGTGTAATCTGACCACTATTCGTTCCCACAAAAGCTGAAGTGCTACCCAAAATGTAATGTCCATCTCCGTCAATTGTGCCTTTAAAGTCTAGCATCGAAAGTGACAAATCTTGAATATTGCTACTTGCCTCTAAGATAGTACTAATTAAGCTATAATCCATATCTCTAATTAGCCTATATTTATAAACTCCTGCTAAACTTAAGTTGGTTGAACTTGTCCTAAGCGCCCAAACAAGTTGACTTTCATTATTAATTAAGAATGGACTATCTTTTCCACTAGAATCACGAGTTCCATTTCCTGTTTCAATCATATTTGTTTCAGTTGAAAGGTAAGGAAGCCCATAGTTCAAGTAATCACGACTGAGCCAAATCCCTGGTGTCATTGAGCCATTTGTTTTTTCGTTTAAAACAACGCCTGTTGTAATGTTGTATGTTTGCCCATATTCGTTTGCACCATAGCGTTGCTCATAAACGCTAAACTCGTCACCAATAAGTGTATCTTTCTTTTGAATTGGTTTGTTAATTTTTCCGATGTAATAAATATTTTTACACAGGCTATCACTACCAGACCAATCACCCAAAATAGCTCCGCCACTACCTTTAATTGTGGCTGATGAATAAGCGTTTAATAGGTTAGCCTGTCCAGAAATGCTTGTTTCTAGCGGAATTGCAACATTTTTAACCACTTTTCCAATCAAACCACCAGCATAAGCCTTTTCAGTAGCATAATTGTTAATTGTTCCACTAAAGTAACAATCTTTAAGTGTGTAGTTTTGATTATTTTCGTTATTGTAACCAACCAGTCCACCAACTGCAAAGTAGTTTTGGTCACTTCCTGAAAAGCTAATGTCAACTTTTGAACTTGAAGCAATGATTTGTCCAGAGTTTACACCAACAAGCCCGCCGACTATGTTTCCTATTTGCTCTGTAGTAATAATTGTGATTAGACCTTTTGTACTAGAACCAAAAATTACACCTTGCTCACTTAGATTTGCGGTAATAATACCTATCCTAGTTTGTTTTAGTTCACCACTTGCACTTAGTCCAATATAAATTGTAGAAGTTGCATTTACGCCCGAAATTGCACTTTGTCCGATTATCTCACCAAAAAGTCCCATATCCGAAACAGCTTGGCTACTTCCATAAATAGAATCATAGCTCGTAGTTGTAATACTTCGTCCAGTACCATTATAAAAGCCTTGAAGTATCACATTTTGAGTTAGTGGAACATCTTGCAAGTTTGCACTTTGAATATACCACTTGTAATTTTCTTTTGTCCAACCGTTTGCCCAAGCTATGTCTTCAGTATAACTTGAAGGCATTGCCATTGCTAAAAATTGACCTACGTTACTGATTTGAACCGGCTTGATTTTTGTTCCATAAAGAGCATTTTCAAAAAGTTCGACATATTTCGAGTAAAACTGCGTTCTTTCGGCAGTTGGCTCAAATTGTATTCTTGGATACTTGTCTGAACCAAATTTGAAAATTGAATATTGGTCGTTTGCGTCTAACAGTTCAAAACTAGTTGATGATGATGAATCATAATACAAAAAGCTTGTACTAGTTTGTCCACATTTTGCCTTGTCTGATGCTGTCAGACTCAAATACTTGTCGAAATACACATTTTTAACATTATCATTATCTCTACTATTGAAATTCGTTGGTGTTTGATAAGCAAAACCGTCAATATTTGTAAGGAGTGAATTGTTAAATATACTTGCAAAAGAAACATCGTTACGCATTATCAAATTGTTTGAATTTACACCAAGGCTACCCGCAAAACCACCAATTTGTTGATTTTCAGTTCCGCTTGATAATGCTGTCCAGTTGTTTTTCTCGTTTGAAAGTCGCATATTTGCAAAAGTAATACAATTGTCAATTTGTCCGTTAATTCTACCAGCAAAACCTCCAATTGAAAGGTCTTTTTCATTTGATTCAATTGTTAAATCAACATCACCAAACATCATTACATTTGTGGTCACTGAATTTGTAATTTCTCCAGCAAAACCACCAACAACCGCTTTGTGCTTTGCTCCTATTACATTCACTTTTGCGTTTGCAAACGCTGTCTCTATATTAACATTACTTGCATAACCCACAAAGCTACCAACATTCATTGGCGAAATTCGGTCAATATCAATATTCCCGACAAAGTAATCGCCTTCTATTAACATATTTCTTCCAACACTTGCTTCTACAAAACCGATACTTCCACCAACATAAACTTCTGGATTTAAAATCGGTTCACATTCTAGTTTTGTTTTTGAAGCATTAAGTGTACAGTTGTAATCTTCTAGCACAAATTTTGTTCCACTCGCAACAAGTGTTCCATCATCTGTATAAACATTACCAAAAGCGTCAATAGTATAAACCATTCCATTTAACACAAATTGATTATTTTCTATACTTAAAGTTTGTTTACCCGCATTAACTACAGTGAGTTTTGCTTCAACATTGCTATTTAGGATAGAACCTTTTTCTTTGGCGAGCAGTGTATAACTACCAACAAGTCCACCAATATATTTTGCACTAGATTTGAGGATATTTTCCTTTTTCCAAGTTTGTAAAAGTGTATTATTTTGAATTTCAAAAGATTTTCTGCCAATATTAAATGTTTGGTATGTAACAGAACCTGACTCACTTGATATGGTAACAGTTTTTATGTCTGCAACCTTTGTGCCACCACTTAAAAGACTATTTCCACTTATATTATAACTCTTTCCATCAATAGTAAATTCTGAGCCAAGTGATTCTACTTCAACACGACTAAAGTCTTCTAGAACTTGTACATTTGAAATTACTGAATCCTCAGCGTAACCAACCATAATACCTGCATAACTTGTAGCATTGAGAGCAGATGGCACCCAACTGAAGTTTACGCCCGAAACTACTACATCTTTAATTGTTGCATTTTTGATGTAAGCAAAAAGTCCAATTCCTGATGCGTTGTATGTTGAGTCGGTTGGCATTGTAATATTATAAAGAACGTGAGTGGTTGTAACCCCATCTTGTGTTGATGTACCTGTAAATGAACCAGTGAAAGGTTTTGACGCTGAACCAATTGGAGAATACTCTACACCAGTAAAGTCAAGGTCAGCCATTAGAACATAATTTGATTTGAGCGAATTTTTTATATTTTGATAATCTTCAACTGTCCAAATCTCAATTACATCAGGATTTGGAAGAGGTTTGTAAATTGGCATACCTGCAAAGTCATAATTTGTGTTCTTGTAGAAAAGTGAATCATCACTTAATGTAAATACTGTTCCATAGTTGTAAACAAGCCAATTTTCGAACACACGGTCAGCTTGCTTTAGAAGCCTTGTCTTTAAGTCTGGTTCGTCTTGCTCTTTTACTTGCGTGCTTGTGTTTTGATAGCTGTATGTGTACGCTTCAAACCTTGTAAGTCCTGTTGCAACATCACTCGTTCCTAAGCCAGCACCAACCGCTTTTATTTCTAGTCCATTTGAAGCTTTTTTCGTTTTATCTGGTTGATAATTGTAAATTTCTTTTACATAAAAGTTTTCTTCACCAGAAAGTCCAATACCATTACCTTCTGCAACGAGTAACTCGTATTCTTCGTTTGAAATTGTGCTGTGCATTTCGCTGATTTTATCGCTGACAATTTCACCGATAAGACCACCAAACTTTCCGTTTTCTTTAATGAGTGTTAACTTGTCATAATCCGAAACAGACCAGTTGTTCATCGCAACAAGGTGCGAAATTGTTGTGTGAATTTCATCATTTTTCATTCCGTTATAGACTGATTTGTTTGGAACAATTTCGATTGGGAATGGGTCAGAAATATCAGATGAGACATCTCCCATTCCGCAAACAAGGCCTATCGCTCCACCTAGAGTTCCAGACTTGGTTGAAAGCACACTACCTGTCACATAACAAGTATCAATTTCACCACCAACTGAAATTCCAACAAGTCCTCCCGCAACTTTTGCTGTACTATTTGCCACTTTTACTTTGTTAAAGCTGTTTGCAATAATCCCTGATTGCATATCATAAATGTACCCAATATTAATTCCAACAAGTCCACCTATTGCCTTACTATTATATTGAAACATATTTATGTTTGCATTAGCCGAAGTAAATCCAACGCCTGTCGACTTGTCCATTTCGTCTTGAACTTCTTCATCATAAACAAGCCTTGCGTAATTTAATACACCGTGGTTTTCACCAACAATTCCACCAGCATATCTAACTGCTTTGATAATGCTACCTACTTCTACAACTTTTTTTATGTTGTTTGCAAAACTTGTAGCACCTAATAAGCCAACCACACCGCCAGCGGTTGTTCCGATAACTTCACTTTCGCCACTCACTTTAATGTTTGAAATATGAGCATCGTTAAAGTCCTCGCGGGTTATGTTTAACTTTTCGGCAACATAACTCTTTAAATCAACAACACCAAACACTGCACCAGCGTAGCAAAGCTGACTATCTGGATTACCAGAGTTTGCAATTTTGTAAAGCCTCAAAAGGTCTGCATTGTAAATTAGTTTTACTGTTTGCGAATTTCCAAAAACAGCAGTAACTGAAATTGAACTATCGACATTACTAATTCGTGATGTACCCGTAACTTTTCCAATTACACCACCAACAATATTCTTTCCGATTACAATCGAATTTGTACTTTTTGCGTAAACATTAATATTATTTATGCTAACATTTTCCACTTCTCCAGCAAGTGCACCAACTTTTGTAACAAGAGCTGCTGTAACATTGTTTACACTTAAATCCAAATTTTGTACTGAAACAAAGTTGTTTACTATTCCATTTGTGTCATCTATTTTAGAGAAAAGTCCAAATCGGTCGGCTGAGCCACTTGAAATATCCAAATTCTTTATTTCAAAACCATTTCCTTCAAAATTTCCGCTAAATGTCTGCTTGCTTATGGTTGAAAAGTCAAGTCCAAGTGCGGTAAGTTCTGAAAGGTCAATGTCACTAACAAGTCTATACCACTCAGTGATTTTTCCGTGACACTCAAAGTCTGATTTCATAAGTGTGTAAAGCGTCTCAGCACTATCGATAAGGTTTGGGCTCACAACTGCCACATTTGCATCTTCATCAAGTATTAAATACTCATTGATTGCATAAATTTTGTCATCTTTCGTATAAACTCCACGAGTGTATGTATACATATCTTCGCCAGACTCATTTTTGGTATACTCAACTGTATCCCAATTTTCAACTGCAATCAGGTCTGCCGAAACAAGCCTTGGACCCATAAAAAAGTATAATGTGTTTGCTTCTTTAAGCTTTGGTAAAAAATTGTTCATATTGAAATAAGCATTATCATCATTAACAAAAGTCCAAACTGAAGCAAATTCTTCTCCTTTGAATCCGTCCACATATTTGCGACTTGTGCTATATGTATCCCAATACGAAATTTGTTCATTGTCTCGATTTATAAACTGCTCCATTGTTCGTTCTTCAATTCCAAGTGCCTCCGAAAGTTTGATTCCTTCACTTCCAAAACCAGCATCGTAGAAGAAGCAATTTTCAATCGCGTCTTGTCTAGGGTTCTCATTGTAAAGTGAAGAATAATCTGCTGTTGGCCCAATAAATGGCGTGTGCGCTTTATTTCCTTGTTCGCTTGCTCCAATATTTGGAACATATGAGACACTATAACAGCGTTTGATTGTTCCGCTAGACTTGTTTGCATAAACAAATCCGCCCGAAAGTGAACTTGAATCTAACGAAAGTGCAATTCCTGCAAAGCTGTCCGAAATTTTTCCATAGTTTTCATATACAAATCCACCAGTATTAACTGTTGAAATGATTTGAACAGTTCGACCCTGTATTCCGATAGAACTATCAACTTCATAAATTTGTCTACCATTTGAAGTATAGAATTTGACAAAAGCTCCTCCAGCATAACTAGTTGTAATTTGCGAGCCAGAACTATTAAATGCAACAAATCCCGCACTTGCACCTGAAAGATTTGATAGTGCTTGGTTTGTTATTTGGATATTATCACTAAAGCTTGATGCAATTTTGTGATTATTTTGACTAACAAATCCAGCAACGTATCCACGTGCAATCAAATTCAAATCTTTGACTCTACTATTTGAAATACTTGCATTATTTACTGCAACAAGTCCTGCAATATTAAATACATCAGAAGTACTACCCGTAGATGAAATTTGAATTGTACCCCTATTTCCAAATTCATCACGAGCAATAACTTGGCAGTTTGTAACTGTTCCGTTATTTATTCCAGCAAGTCCACCAAAATTTATATAAGTACTTGCTGATAAGTCTAGTTCGGTGGTAATATATTGCACTGTTAAGTTTTTTATTAATGTATCCTCTCCAATCTCAGCGAACAGACCATAATTTGCCACACTAGTTTCACTACCAACTGTGCTAGTGTTAAATCTTGAAAGTTTTATTGTCTTTCCGTTTCCATCAAGGCTGGCAATATTAACATCAAGTGGCTCCCACAAAACACTTGTTGCATCAATGTCCGCCATTAATCGGTAGTCTCTACCCTCAGTCATATTCAATAAATCTGTTAAGTTTTCAATAGGAATTGGGCTATCTCTTGATGTCTGCTGTGTAAATTTGAGCGTAAATACTTGTCTTGGAACGAAAAAGTCATTTCCATTAAGTGTTGTAAAGCCCATATTCAAAACACTAGACAAATTAAACGAAAAGTCTATGTCATTAAACACAACTTTGAGACCATTAAAGTTTTGTTTGATTGGACAGAAATACCAACCATTGTTGTCACCATCTTGAATCACAAGCCTGATATAAAATGTATTTTGAATTACAGAATAAACCGAAGTTGAACCAGTATCATTATTTTTATCAAAAGGTGAAACGCTGTCACTGAGTTTTGCTGTCACTGCATAGTAATAATCTGCACCAACAGAACCAGCTTTTTTGATTTGCTTGATTGAAGTTTCTTCCGATGCTGATTCTGACACCTTTTCCAGCATAGACCAAATTTCTACTTCACCACTATTTAAAGCTTTTAAAAAGCTTTCCAAGTTCTGCTTTGCTTTTGCGTGAGTTGGGTTAAAGTTGATTTTTTCATTATCAATGCCAATAGTAATTTTGAACATTGCATTTTTGTAATATGGTTTGTCCATAACTGCATCTTTAACATCGCTCACAACAAGCGACCCATTCTTGAGAACAAAATCAGTTGTGGTGAAAATCATCTGCCTAGTAATTGTTCTACGATAACCATTTACATATTTTACACCTTGAACTTGCACTGTAAACTGTGCACCAATTTGGACTGTACTTGGAACTACAACATAGTAAATTCCCGCAGTGTGCTCAATTTGAGCCAAGCCTTCTGTTTGGTCGTCAATGATTGAAACGCTAACTTCAGATTCAAACTCACCTTGCTGTGTTATTTTCAAAATGTTTTTGTTTGCACCATTTGTAACAGTGAGTTTTTCGCCCAAAGCATTGAGTTTATCACTTGAACCACCTGTCCCAACTGCAACAAACGCTTGTGGAAGATTCGATTCAAGGTTTTTTGCTGTGTCATACGAAAGAGTTATGTTCGCACTGCTATCAACGGCGAGGTCGAAGGTAAACACCTTGTCTTCACTTCCGCTTTTTGAAATGGTAACTGTGATTAAAAAGCTTTGCACAGTTGTTGACTGCTTTGCAATCAGTGTTTGAAGCCAAATTGTACCGTCAAAAGAGCCATCACTATTTGTCACGCAAGCTGGCATAATTCCATTTTCAATATAAACTACACCATCACTAAAAATAAAGTATTTTGTTGTATCTACTCCATTTTGCGAAGTTGTTTCGGCGACTCTTTGCTGGAATGTTACCCTATCACCATTTACAGTGTTTGACTCAACTTTTATGCTATCGAAAACAGCGTAATCTGGCGAAACATTAATTCTAAGCAGTCCCATTTCTCCCACCAAAATTGTATCAGTTGGAATTGCTCCCGCGTTTACCAGATAATTTCCTGGGAGATTAAGTTCACCTTCAAGCTGTGCATCAGCATAGTGATGAATTGAAACAGTTTGTACTTCTTTTGGCAAAATTTGAAAATAATATTCCTTTGTAAGTACTCTCGAATTTGAAACAAATTCGTAGTTTGAAACAACTATTTTAAAAGTTTTTGCTTGTTTGAAACTTTGCTTAAACGAATTTTGAACACCAAACACAATATTTTCTGTAATATTATCGCCCGACAAACTAATATCTGATACTAGCAAGAAATATTTGTCGTTTGCATAATCCGAAAGTTCTATTTGTGTTGTTTGAGTGTTTGGGTCAAAAAGTTTAGAGGCAACTAAATTATCTTCCTCAAAAACCTCAATTTTACTTCCAAACTGCTGGTCAGTTGGTGAATCACTCACAAGCGTTACACCAAGTTCAACATCTTCCGAAATTTCAAGTTCTACTGGGTTGGTTTCAGTTCCAGTTTTGTCTATTTGGATTTGTGACGCACCTTCGTAAATTACAAGTTTGATACTAACACTTTGATTCCAACGATACGAAACAAAGTTTTCAGTCTCGCTTGTAATAACTTGCCCTTCAACCTTGCCAAGCTGACCTTTGAGATATGGAACCATCGTGAGCTGGAGATTTAGGTTTCGACTTTTTGCAATAAGGCTTGCAGTACTTGTGTTTTCGACATACATATAAACTTCACTAAGTATCCCAGTAATGCGACCTTGCGAACTTATCACCTGCGAAACTTGTGCATAATTTAACCCACCAACACGGAGTACAACATAGTACCTTCCGTCACGCTTGTCAAGTAACACGTCAGCATTTGAGTAAAAAATTGAAAAGGCTTTTTTTGCTTTTAAAAGTAGATTTGTAATATCGCTCTCTTCGATGTCTTCTAGTTTTAATATATAAATTTGCGAACCATAAAATGCAAAATAGTTTGTCATATTTAGAATAGCTTTTCTATCAAGTGTAACTTGCTTTTTGCTTGTTTCTACATTAAAAGTTGTTTTGTTTACATTACACCAAACATCATCAGAAACGCTAAAGACATAGCTTGTTCCGTTATCTACAACTTTTGCATTAGATGAAAGATTGAAGGCAAATTGGAACAAGTATTCCATTAATACTAAGTCACCATTAGCAAGTTTTACAATACCCGAAATTACATCAGAAAAATTCATTTGTTTTGTCTTAAACTCATCTTCACCGAAAGTAGCGTATCCGTCTTCAAGCACAAAAGCCACACCTGTTCCAAGCCCTTCCGCTACCAGCGGTGTTGTCACATATTCCCCTGAAATTCGCGAAATATTAACATAATTAATTAGCCAATCTTCATTTTGACCTGTTTGAAGAGTAACTGTGTCGCCACTAACAAAGTTAAATGTCTGACCTGGAAGTTCGTCCTCTTTGTCTTTGAGTGCTCCGCTTTGGTAGAATTTTACATCGCTGTAACCCTGAACAACTTGAATACCAACAATATCAAAAAGTCCGCTACTATATTTTGACCTAACCGTGATAAAAGTACTCCCAGTGCCAACAATATTTAGTGTTGCCGAAGCCACTGTATTACCATTTGAAATATAAATTACTCCAAGGTTACTACTTTCAATTGTAACCATTGACGCAAGTGAAAAGTCTGCATCAAATATACTACCAAGCCTAATTGATTTTGAAGCAAGCCCGTCTAACATAATGATAACATTTTTTGAATTTGTAGATTCAAAAACATTTGTAGGGAGCACATCTTTTACACTCAGTGAAAGCGTTGTTTGCACATCTGGATAAAGCACAACATCATCATATTTAGGAAGAGGATACTCAAACCTTTTTAAAGCGTCAAACGCCCAGTAGTTTGTAAAGTCAAAGTTATTTGATGTAAATGTTTGCTCCAATTTTAATTCGTTTTCTGATTTGTATGTTACACCGCTACTGGTTTCTACATTTTTGTTTGAATCATCGTTTTGTTTTAAAAGCACATTGTTATATATTACAGTTGCAACAGAAGTTTTAGAAACACAAGCCACACCAGGATGCTCCATAATACTGTAACTAGTATTTATGGTAATACTGCCCTTTACATTAGAGGCAAAGAGTGCACCTTTGCCGTTTTCTAACACTTCAAGTAATCCTGCGGTAAATGTGTTAGTTATTGTAGTTGAATCGCTCGAAGTACCTACCTCACCGACAAGTCCTCCAACCGTTTTTGCCTTGATTTTCCCATAGAAATACGAGGAAGAAATTGTCACGCCAAACGGAGCACTTCCAACAAGTCCACCCGCTGTTTCTGTACTATAAATTTCACTAACGTTAGCTGATTGTGTAAAACTCAAAACATAAGAGGCAATTATGCTCGCGCCTTCGTAACGCCCAACAAGGCCACCAACACAGCAAAAAGCCACTGAGCCATCATTAACAACTTCACTTGAAAGCGAAGGTTTTTCGGCATCAAAAATTTCGTAATAACAATTTCTGATTATATTTGAACTATAACCTACGATTCCACCAACAGCAAAAGCGTTTGCAATTTGTGTGCTACTAGAGCAGTTGAATACCATACCTGAGGTATGAGCAACAATTCCTCCAGCATAGGTACACCCGTTTTCGGCATTAAGCCTAATTTCACCACTTGAAGTAATGTTTGAAAGTTGTCCGCTACTAATTCCAACTACTCCACCAATCTTTGAATTTACTGGAAAACTGTTTTTAGTACTCGATGTGATAGTAGTCTTGGCACTGAGTCCACCTTTTACAAGCGTTGCACTATTTTGCGCAATCATACCTCCAAGAGTTATTGACTGCAAAACACTTTTTATATTCGCTTCAAAACTCACTGTAATGTTCGAAATTTCGGAAGACATATTTATTCCAATCGTTCCTATATAAACTTGGTCTGCCGAACTAATTTCTACATTTTGCGTATTTATTGCAAGTTCACTTAGTTTTACACCCGCTTCAACTTTTCCCGCAAACGAACCAACATATTTTCCGCGTATGACTGAAAGTTTTGAAATATCAAAATTCAAGTTTTCGATTTTTGCTGTAAAGATTTTGTCATCATCTGTTTGCATTCCAAGTACACCGAAAATTCCGGAATATCCACTTGAAGACTCTAATTCAAAACCATAAATTGTACTTGGTGTGCTTGAAAATGAAGTCATTGTTCCAGCAAAAGGTGTGTCTTCATTACCTATTTTAGAAATCTTTACACCCGAAACATCAATATCATTCATTATGTAATAATTTTTTGTCCACTCACTTGGGTTTTCACTGATTGATTTTAGTTTTTGTGCGTCATAAACTCTAATATATGTTTTAAAACCATCTGCAACCGAAATTTTTACAACCTGCTTGTTTGAAATACTATTAAGGCTCGCAAGCGTTATCTCACTACGCTCTTTCGGCAAAGTGTCTTGTGGAACAATATATAGTAAAGTACTTCCTGCATTAATTGGAGTCACAAAATAATTGCCTGTTTTTTCGTCTTTTCCGACCCACACACTTTCACTGCGGAAATTACAACTTGGCTTTATTTGATTTGTACTAAAGTCTGAATTACAGTCAATCAAAAAGAATTCTAGGTTGGAATTTGATGGGTCTACATTACTAGAAGACTGAATATTGATTTTCAAGTTTGTAGTCACACCAATTTGATCCTCATCTTTGTTCGCGAGCTTGTCTTTTGATAAAATGGACATTTCCTGAGTTGTTTCGAAATAAATTTCATCTACTTCTGGCGAAATTTTTCCAAGACGAACCAGTTCGCTGATAGTCACTTCAATTGTCCTACTGAAAATAACATTATTTACATCAGTAATCACCACATTGATTCGTACTGTTCTTGATTTTATACCACTAGAAAGCGGTTTTGAAGTTACTACAATTGTCTTACCCGAAACTGCATTAGGTTGACCCTCAACAGCTTTTTCACCATTAATCGAAACATAATTTTCACCGCCACTTTCTATTGACCAAATTGCTTCTCCTGCCTTGACTGTTGTTTGTTTTTCTTCTGAAGAGGCAATCAGGCTCACCGAAAGCTCAGCTTTTTGATTTTCCTGGTTGTAATATCCTTCATTCCCGCTTGCTAAAATTTCAACACGTTCGTTTGAAACAATCATTTCGGAAATTGGCTCAAAGACTCTCAGCTCAAAAGTTTGTCTAATTATGTTGGTTTCAGTTTTGTTTGTGTTTTTATTTATTTTTAAGTATGGAATATCTACAACGATATAAACAGTACCTTCTTGCTTTGAATAAACATTTATACCCGATGTGTCAGCAAAAATATTGATTATATTAAGAAAACTTCCTTCCCCTTTAACAATTTCGCCATTAGCGTCAAGTTTGCCAACAAAAATTTCAGGTGTGTGTATATCAGCTTCGGCAGGAAATTTGTTATATTTAATAGTAAAACTTTTGTTCGAAATTGTTGTAACTGATGCAAGAGTTTGCCTGTTTGGATTAGTTTTGTCTGCTTTCATTTCGGAAGAAATATTGTCTTCTCCTTCAGCCACTTCAAGCGTAACTGTGTTGATTACCGCCTTGACCGCAACTTTAAATGACTTTTCTATACCATTAATTGACCTTGCAGTAATTGTTACTGGTTGCCTGGTAGGTTTTTTTGCCGTAACAACAAATTTTCCTGTTTGTGCGTCTTGTGAAGCGGTAACATCGCTCACCTCAACATAATTTTCATCACTTGAAGAAATCGTAATGTAGTTTTCGTAATCACTCCTTATCTTTGCACCATTTGGAGAAACTGAAATTTGAATTTCTCGCGTGTTTGTAACTTCGGTTTCGCCTTCACTTACTTCAAGCTCTATTTTTTCATCAGCTTCAATTCCATCAAAATTAATCTCAGTTATTCCAGCCGAAAAACTTAAATAAACCTGCCTTGAAACAACATTTCCACCTATATCACTAAGTGTGGTAATTGTTATCGGAAAACTACCTGTTACTGAGCTTAGAGTTTTTAGTTTTAAAACATCGCCACTATAAAACACAAGGTCATTTGTCATATATGCTCCATTTGGAAGCTGTGAAAATAATTGATAATGTGCTTCACCGTACATAATAACTAATTCTCTTGCGAGCTCTGGCACGGTCTGGCCAAGGCTAATAACATACTTGCCATAACCATAACTAAATGAGTCCAGTGTAATTTCTAAAGATGAACCATCTATATCTTGTTTGTAACTATCAAAAACACTGATTTCAGTTATAGTTTCGTCAAAACATTTTGTTTCACCAACTGTAATATTTAGGCTACTAAAATTTTGCCTTGAAACTTTCACAAACTGGTTTTGCTCATTTTTAACAAACTTATCATAATATCCTTGCTCCCCTGTTGGTGTTTCGATTTGTTTGTACTCGGTACCTTTTCCATTGACTAAAATTGCTTTTGGATAGTAAACAACCTTTACGCCCACTTTTGGCGTAAGTACCTTTGGCGAATTTAGAATATTCTCATACGAAACAGCAAAAACAACTTCATCTTCTACCACAGTTTCATTTATTCCGACAAGTTCAAACTTGTTTGAGCTATTACCTGGTGAAATCCTAATATTTTGACCGGTGTAGGTACTTTCAAACTTTAGCCCCGTAATAGGTGTTTCGATTTGTAGTTCAGCAAAGTTTTCTTTTGTTGTGTGACTGAGAATTAAATCAAAACTTTCAAGATTTGAAACATTTGGTGTTACATTTGTTCGAGTGATAGAAAACATATCGCTCGTTATGTTTTTGAGAACTTTTAGTTTGAAAGTCTTTTGAAAAACTTCGTTTGTTGGGTCATCTTCATTGTATGCAAAAATGGTAATTTCACTTGTTGTACTTTGCGAAGTAGCAAGAACAAATTGCTCTCCATTTTTAAAAATAGTGTCATTTGAAGTTACACTCGTTCTGTAAACAATATTAGGAGTAACTGCTGTTTGAGGTTCAAATTTAAAAAACTTTTCAGTATCGAATTTGAAGTTTTGGTCTGTAAACACTGCGTAATTTTCTATCACATCTGGATTCGCTCCATTACTCTTTACAACTTGCAAATTGTCTTGATAGTCCATTGATGTGGCTGTTTCTGTAACTTCTACATAGATTTTTTCAAACACACTAGAATCTTCGCTCGAACTAATAGTTACATAAGTACTTTCATCACTAGCAGTTCCGCCAACTGCCATAAGTGTTATTGTACTTGTTTCAGTTTGTGGATTGTATGTTGAAACGATAGTTACTTTTTCGGTCGAACTAGAATACACATCAACAGCTCGGCTGACTTGCTCATTTCCGCCAACTACTTTGGCCTGAATATACGCATAGCCACTTTCCTTAAGCTTTTGTTGTCCATTTTCATCAACTTCATACTCAGCACTAAGCTTGATTTTCTTTAATCCGTCTGCTTGTGAAATTTGCGAACTTTCTAGTTCTATCTTAAGTCCATCTCTTGGATTTCCACACGCTGAAAAGCCTAGCAGTGAAAGAACTGCCACGCATAGAATAAGCGATAATGTTTGAAAAAAATTGAACTTCATTTTAAACTCCTGTTTTTTATATTGTGAAATTTGTCGAATTATATAACAAAATTGTATTATTTTTTGGTATCAAATGTCAAACGAATTTAACAAGTTTTATATATTTTTTAAATATATAAACACACTTTTTAGTCACATAACCGCAAAATTGTGTTACTTTAATGCAAAAACTAGACATTATGCTACAACTTTATACAATTATCTCTATTTTTCTTGCTATAAAGTATTTTTGGATTTAGAAAACCAAATTCGACAATTTTTGTCACTATGTTACAATTTTTGTGGGGGAATACTGCATTATTTTGTCGTTATGTGTCTAATTTTTGCATTTTTAATCAATTTTTTATGGTAAAATATAAAAAACTACCCCAAAAGGTAGTTTAAGTATTTATTAAAAATGTAAATTGCCTTTGCCAACATTTAAGCTTACACTCACATCACTGCAAGGTTTACATAGTTTGAGCAAAAAGCTTTATGTCGATTTAGCACATTATAGTCATTTTTTAGAGGAGCATTTTCACGCTATTTTTGTAATTTAAAAATTAGCTTTTTCTTAGTTTTAAACAACTAAGCAAGTTTAAAATAACCCATTTTTAAGAAAATGTGAAATTTACTCTTTTTCAAGATTTTGAGATAGGTATGAAACAAGATTTTCAAGGCTAACACGCTCTTGTTTCATTGTGTCACGGTCACGAACTGTTACACAGTTATCTTCAAGAGTGTCAAAATCAATAGTTACGCAGTATGGAGTACCGATTTCGTCTTGCCTACGATAGCGTTTTCCTATTGAACCCGAAGTATCAAACTCGCTTCTAAATTTTTGTGAAACAAGGCGGAAAACTTGTTCTGCTTTTTCCGAAAGTTTGTTTGAAAGTGGTAAAACAGCTACTTTGATTGGCGCTAGTTTTTTGCTAAATTTCATCACAGTACGCTCTTCACCATTTTCTAATGTTTCGACATTATAAGCCGAACAAAGAACAGCAAGTATTGTACGGTCAACACCGACAGAAGGCTCTATAACATAAGGGATAAATTTTTCATTTGTGTGAGGGTCAAGGTAGCTCAAATCCTGTCCACTAAACTTTTGATGTTGAGTCAAGTCGTGGTCTGTTCGATTAGCAATTCCCCAAAGTTCTCCCCAGCCAAAAGGAAATTTAAACTCAATGTCAGTGGTTGCGACTGAGTAAAAACAAAGTTCGTCTTGGTCATGGTCTCTGAGCCTCAAAAGTTCTTTTTCAATACATAAACTCTGCAAAAAGTCAAAAGCCTTTTGTCTATAGTAAACAAAATATTTTTCACTCTCATCAGGCCTGCAGAAAAATTCTAGTTCCATTTGTTCAAACTCACGAACTCTGAATATAAAATTCCCTGGTGTGATTTCGTTTCTAAATGACTTTCCGATTTGTCCAATTCCAAGTGGGAGTTTTCCGCGACAAGTGCGAAGTACATTTTTAAAGTTTACAAAAATTCCGCCCGCTGTTTCAGGACGAAGGAAAATTTCGCTCTTTTTATCCTCTGTTACACCTTGAAAAGTTTTGAACATCAAATTAAACTTTCTAATTGGTGTAAAGTCTGTTTTTCCACAATTCGGACAAGGAATATTGTTTTCTTTTATGAAATCTTCTAACTGTTTGTCACTCAGCGATTCTACACTAAAATCAAGAGTTTTTCCATTTTTAAAGAGCCACTCTTCAATTAATTTGTCCGCACGAACACGACTTTTACAATTCTTGCAGTCCATTAAAGGGTCAGAAAAGTTTGCAAGGTGTCCGCTTGCTTCCCACACTGTTGGATTCATTAAAATCGCACTGTCAAGACCAACATTGTTTGGTTCACGCTCTATAAATTCTTTCCACCATTCTCTTTTTATGTTGTTTTTGAGTTCAACTCCAAGTGGACCATAATCCCAAGTATTGGAAAGCCCTCCATAAATTTCGCTACCTGCAAAAATAAAACCTCTATTTTTGCAAAGTGCAACAAGTTCGTTCATTGTAATTTGTGTCATATTATAATCCTTTTTGCTGTTTTTTGACGAAATTAGTCAATATTTCGCATAGTTAAACTAATTCTATTTTTTGCAATATCTACGCCGATAACTTTTACTTTTACTCTGTCACCAACTGTAAGTTCCTCACTTGGGTGCTTTATGTAATGGTCACAAATTTGCGAAATGTGAACCAAGCCATCTTGGTGCACTCCAATATCAACAAAAGCACCGAAATCTATTACATTTCGAACCACACCGTCAAGAACCATTCCTTCCTTTAAGTCCTCTATGCTGAGCAGGTCTCCTCTAAGTTCAACTTGTGGCAAACTGTCTCGAATATCTCTACCCGGCTTTTGAAGTTCGGCAACAATATCATTTAGTGTAGGAACACCAACCCCGCAAAGCTGGGCAACTTTTTCTTCCCCCTCACTCTTTATTGCAGTAGGTAAAACTGAAAGTCCGCCTTCCTTAATTTTTTGCTGGTCTATGTTAAAATGTTTAAGAAGTTTTTCAACTGCTTCATAACTTTCTGGGTGAACTGAAGTGTTGTCCAAAATATTTTTTGCATTAGGAATTCTCAAAAAGCCTGCGCACTGCTCAAAAGCTTTTGCTCCAAGTTTTGGAACATCAACAAGTTCTTGCCTACTCTTAAATTCACCTTTTTTAGCACGGTAATCTGCAATACTTTTTGCACTTGCACTATTAAGGCCGCTCACCCTTGCAAGAAGTGGAACACTTGCTGTGTTAAGGTCAACTCCAACACTGTTTACACAACCTTCTACCACGCCTTCTAGCACTTCTCCAAGCCTTTTTTGTGGCATATCGTGTTGATACTGACCTACCCCGATTGATTTTGGGTCAATTTTAATGAGTTCAGCAAGTGGGTCTTGAAGCCTACGCGCGATACTAATTGCACTACGAATATTTACATCATAGTCTGGAAATTCTTGAGAAGCGAGTTTGCTTGCACTGTACACACTGGCTCCAGCTTCGTTTACCATTGCGTATTGAACAGGAATTTGTACTGATTTGATTAGTTTTACTACAAAAATTTCTGCTTCTTTGCTCGCTGTTCCGTTTCCGACAGCAATTGCGTTTACATTATGCCTATAAATCATATTTGAAAGCTCTTTAATAGCTTCATCAACTTTATTTAGTGGAGGAGTTGGATAAACAACCCCAGTATCTAACACATTCCCGCTAGAGTCAACAACTGCCACCTTGCACCCCATTCTGTAACCTGGGTCAATAGACATAACAACCTTTCCTTTTAGTGGTGGTTGAAGTAATAGTGGCTTTAAATTGAGTTCAAACATTTTTATTGCTTGCTCGCTAGCGTTTTCAGTAAGTGTTGCTCTAATTTCAGTTTCAAGAGAAGGTGCTAAAAGTCTAGAAAAACCGTCAGATACCGCTTCAGACAAAAACTGAGTTACCGAAAGTTCGGCTTTTGGAGTCTTTTCAAATTCTCTTGTAGCGTTGATTGCTTTTGTAATTAAAATAGAAGCGTCTTTTACTACTTTCTCACTCTTTTCTTCACTCTTTTCTGCTTCTTTTTTCTCTTCATCTTTAACTTTTTCAGTCTGTTTTTCATCTTTTACACTTAACTTGACATTTTCTTTGATGAAAGTTTTGAATAAAAAGTTTAAGCAATCCACTGCATCTTGTGGCTTCATTACTAGAAATGCTTTTAAAGCACCCTCCTTCTCGCCTCGATTTATTGCAAGCACGCGGTGAGACGGAATAGTTCTGACAAGTTCGGAAAAGTCTTTGTATGTTTCATAAACTTTCTTCTCGTCTTTTTCTTCTTTCCACTCAGTGGCAAGTTTTGCTTTTGCAAAGAATTTTTCTCGCATTTCTTTTCGTACATTTGTGCTATCTGAAACAATCTCAGCAATAATATCACTTGCGCCCTGAAGTGCATCTTGAACGGTTTCAATGCCTTTTTCTGGATTAATATACTTTTCAGCTTCACTAACCATATTAAAGTCTTTTGCTTGCTTTAAAATTTCATCAGCAAGTGGTTGAAGCCCTGCCGAAATAGCAACTGAAGCCCTTGTTTTCCTCTTTGGCCTAAATGGGCGGTAAATATCTTCTACTTCGGTAATAGTTAACGCTGAGTCTATCTGTTTTGAAAGCTCATCGGTAAGATTCCCTTGCTCGGTTAAAAGCTTGATTACTTCTTCTTTTCTTTTTTCTAAATTTCTAAGCTGAGAAAGGCTGTCTGCAAATTCTCTGATAGTTTGGTCGTCACAACTTCCGTGCATTTCCTTTCGGTATCTTGAAATAAATGGAATGGTACAACCTTCATCAAGTAAATTTATGATATTATTTGCATAACTTTCTTTTAGATTAAATTTTGTAGCTAAAACTTGGACTATATTCATTTTTAATTCCTCTTTTTAAGTTTGTATTAAAATTACCACATTAGGCAAAAAAGGTCAAGCGGTTTAGTTGACAAATTCAAAAAGATTTGTCATACTAAGAGCATATTAATAGGTTTAAAACTTAGGGAGAAAAATTTATGAAAATAAAAATTACATCAGATAGTACAAGTGATTTAAGCTCGGAGCTAATCAAAAAATACAACATCGGAATTTTGCCTGTAACTGTTATTGCAGACGGAAAAGAGTACAAAGACGGTGTGGACATAACCACAGATGAACTTTTCCCGATTGTAGAAAAGACAGGCGAATTACCAAAAACGGCAGCAACAAACCCAACACTTTTTGAGGAATTTTTCAAATCTCAATTAGAAAGTGACGGGGGCTATGATGCGATTATTCACTTTGATATTTCGTCTAAAATCAGTAGTTTGTTTCAAAACGCACAAATTGCCTCTCAAGCTTTTGATAACAAGGTATTTGTAGTGGACAGCCTTTCTCTCTCAACAGGAATTGGTCTTCAAATGCTTTACGCCTATGAACTTGCGCAAAAAGGCGTTTCGGCAGAGGAAATTTATCAAAAAGTTTTAGAAAGACGCAACTCTGTTCAGGCTTCTTTCGTTATTGACACATTAAAATATTTGTACAAGGGCGGTAGATGTTCTCGCCTTGCAATGTTTGGTGCAAATCTGTTAAAGATTAAGCCAGTAATTGCTCTTAATGACGGAAAAATGGACGTAGATAGCAAGCCACGCGGAAAATTTGCCGATGTTGCAATGAAATATGTTGAATATACTTTGCAAAAATACAAGACTCCAGACAAAACAAGATGCTTTTTGACTTACACTACTTTAGATGATGAGATAGTACAAAAAATTTATGAGCGAATAAAACCTCTATTTAAAGAAGTGCTTATTACTAGAGCAGGTTGTACTGTAGCAACCCACTGCGGAAAAAACACTGTTGGAATTTTGTTTTATAACGACGGAAAATAGAGATAAAATTGCATTAATATAAAATACTAGGTTGTCCAAAAGTAAAGCAAATACATAGGCAAAATGCAAAGCTGAAATAAGGTAGGAAAATAAAAACTAAACACAAAAAGATAAACAAAAGTTTTTTAGAAAATAACAAAAACTAGTATCAGGCTTTTAAACTTAATAATACCAAAAATTTTTAAAAACCAAAAAATTTGTTATTTTAAACTTTGCAACAATCAATTTTTACTCAAAACTAGAAAAGTATTTTAATTTACCTAAAAATCGAAATTTAAACTATAATAAAAATTGCAAGAATATAAATTACTATAAAAAATATAAAAAGTAGACTAGTCAAAGTCTACTTTTTTACTGAGCACTTTTGTGAAAAATGGTTTAGCACTTTCCACCAAATAGTCCATATATTTTGTTGGCTCTTGCCTAATTTGTGTGCTACTTATGTTTACCTTAGTTCGTTTTGGGTCTTGCAAAATGTATTTTGACTCAGGAAAATATTTCGCATAATATGGAGCGTAACTTTCTTCACTGCCGAAAATAAAGTCTATTTTTTCGCCTATGCGTTCTTTTAACATTCTACTCCAAACTTCCCAACCATAAGGCATTGGCTTGATACCTCTTTCATCAAAAGGTACAATTTTGATATTTTTTTGTTCTCCAAGTTCTAGTCTAACCCACATTGCTTTTTGTGCAAGTGAAATATAAGGTAGTCCCGCTTGCTCACAAAGTTCCTCGCAAACAACTGGGTCTTCTCCAACTACAACATACAGTTTGTCGCATTTTTTGCTTGCATCTAAAATTGCCTTTATGTGCCCCTTGTGCGGTGGCAAAAACTTTCCTACAAAAATTCCTGTAGACATCAATTATTTCCTCCTATGTGTTGATACAAATTTTATTATAACACACAAAAAAACTTAACGCAAGTTTATAATAGGGCATACAAAAAAACTAAGAAAATTGAAAACATAACTGCTACTTTGTAACAAAAAGTCTTTTGTGTTTTTGATTTTAGTAAATTGATAATTAATTAAAACACTCAATTAAAATTAAACATTTTTGTTAATATTGCAAAATCAAACTAAAAACTACTAAATAAAATTGCAAACTCAAAAAATTATTCTTTTAATCCAATGTATTTAAAAAATGGGCATTGTAATCATCTTCCACACTTTGACAAAAAATAATAAAAGCTTTTAAGAAAATGAAATACATCAATAATTTTGTGAAAAAATTACTTTTACAACTTTTTTAATATTTTATATTTTTAGTGTTAATTGTGGAAAAGTGGAAAAGTCTTATGCAAAAGTTTTACTAAAAATAAACTAAATTTATGAGCTTTTTAGTTAAGCGATTACATCTCATTTATGGCTACCAATTTTAAAAAATGGGTTTTTGAAATTAGCATTTCTTAGATGACCACAAAGAGCAATGATTGTTTGAGAAAAAATAATGTTTTTTGCTTTATTTTACTATAATTTTTAGCGAAACACAAAATAAAATTGTGTTTATTCAATCTTTATTTAAAATTCCCGCTTGACTACAAATTCATCATTTACAAAGAAGTAATAAATTCATCAAAAAAATCTACGAAAAACACTAGACTATTTGGAGTATAATACAAAAAATCACCAGTTCGGTGATTTTTTAATTTTTTATCTACCTAAAAATCTTCTACAAGTTTAAGTGATTTGTTTTTGTTTTCAGTTTGAACAACTTTAGCAAATTTTTCTAGCGACACATCATTGACTTGCTTTCCGCCACGAATTTTTATCGAAACAGTATTTTCCGCTTGTTCTTTGCTACCAAGAATGAGAACATAAGGCACTTTCATCTTTCTATAATTATTAACTTTTGCACCCATTCCGCCTTGAGAAAGGTCAACTTCTGCTTTTAGTCCAGCATCTTTTAGTTTTTCTAAAATTGACTTTGCGTAATCAAAGTTTTCTTCACTCACTGGAACAATTCCGACCTGAATTGGAGCGAGCCAAAGTGGGAAGTTACCCTCAAAATGCTCAATTAAAATTCCAATAAATCTTTCAAACGAACCATAAATTACTCTATGAACCAAAACTGGTGTTTCAAGTCCGCCTTTTTCGTTCGCAAAAGTGAGGTCGAAGTTGCGTGGAAGTTGGAAATCAAGCTGAATTGTACCAGTTTGCCATTTTCTGCCCAAAGCATCTGTCATAATGAGGTCAATTTTTGGCCCATAGAACGCTCCGTCACCTTCGTTGAGAACAAAATTTTCTTTTCCAAAGCGATTTATCATAATTTCTTTAAGTTCAGATTCGGCTTTGTTCCAAAGGTTAATGTCTCCCATAAAGTCCTCAGGTCTTGTTGAAAGCACTGCTTGATATTTTACATCAAAAATACTGTAAAAACGGTCTGCTATGTCCAAAATTGCGTTGATTTCGTCTTTGATTTGCTCTGGTCGTATAAAGTTGTGCGAATCATCTTGCGTAAAACTTTGCACTCTGAAAAGTCCGTGAAGTGTTCCACTGATTTCTTTACGGTGAAGTTTGTCGCAGTCTGAAAATCTAAGTGGAAGGTCACGGTATGAACGAACTTTTCGCTTGTAAACCATTATTGCATTTGGACAGTTCATTGGTTTTAATGCAAAAGGGTTGTTTTCTTCACCTGTTGTGAACATATTTTCTTTGTAGTGTTCCCAATGTCCTGAGGTTTCCCATAGTTTTCGGGTGTTGAGTTGTGGGCTAGAAATTTCGTGATAACCGCGTTTTTCGTGCTCTTCTCTCCAAAAGGCAAGCAGTGTGTTAAAAAGCTTTAAACCGTGGGGAAGCCAATATGGCATACCTGGTGCGGTGTCGTCTAGGAAAAATAGGTCAAGTGCTTCTCCAAGTTTTCGGTGGTCACGGCGTTTTGCTTCTTCTATCTGAAATAGGTACGCTTTTAACTCTTCTTTTGTAGGAAAGGCAACGGCATAAATTCGTTGAAGCATTTTGTTTTTACTATCCCCTCGCCAATAAGCTCCAGCAATACTCATCAATTTAAATGAAACACTTCTTAGCTCTCTACTATTTTCCACGTGAGGGCCAGCACAAAGGTCAATAAATTCTCCGCTTTGATAAATAGAAACAGAGTCATCTTCAATACCTTCAATTAGTTCAAGTTTGTAAGGCTGGTCTGCAAAAAACTTTTTTGCTTCACTTTTTGTCATCGTGCTGTGAACAAAATCTACATCTTGCTTGATAAGCTCTCTCATTCTCTGCTCAATTTTTTCAAGTTCCTCAGGCAAAATTGATTTTTCAATGTCAAAATCGTAATAGAACCCATTTTCAATAGCTGGGCCTATTGCAAATTTCACATTTGGATATAATTCTCTAACCGCCTGCGCCATTATATGCGAAAGCGAATGTCTGATTGTTTGTATGTCTACCATTTTTTAGCTCCTTTTTACCCCCTTATTATATAAGAAAAAAAATTTTTAGTCAATAAAATAGTCAAATTCGTTTGTATTTTTTATTCTTTTTTGGTAAAATCATTATTAAAGTAGCCCTTTAGCGAATAATTGGAGGATTTTATGAAACAAAGAAAGCCTTGGCTGATTGCACTTTTGAGCCTTTGTACTATTTTTGTGTACACAGTTATTTGGTGGTATCAGGTTCAAAAAGACATAAAAGAAGAAACAAACAACGGAATTATGGCGATTGGACACCTGATGATTATGCTCGTGCCTGGCGTAAATATTGTTTATTACCTAATTTGGATTTGTAAAGTGGATAGCAGACTGGCTTTTGTTGGAGCACCAAGAGGAAATCGTGCTTTTTGGTACATTTTACTCACTCTCATCGGACTTGCCCCTTTTGTAGTCTTTCCTATGATACAATCCAAAATAAACAATATCGGACTAATTGAAGTTAGAGAAAAAACTACCGCCGAAGCTCGTGCAGACAAATATGCAAAATACCTCACCCCAAACAAAAAATAAGCCACCAGTGGCATTGTTGGAAACAATTGTAATAAAAATCCGCAAACGAAAATTGAACTCTATTTTTGCACTGCATAAAAACGTGATTTAATTTTTATCACCTCTCGCAGTTGTTAAACTATAGGAGATGTTTTTTATGCATAGTGAAATGAAATTGTACAAGATAGAATTTTACGAGCCCATAAAGAGTATGTGAAAAGCCCCATTTTCGCACCACAAAAATAAAAACCTTTTTAAAATGAATACCTCCTTATGGTCTATCCATATAGGAGGTTTTTTTATGGCTAGTAAAGAATATAAAGTGATTGCAAAAAATAAAATTTTACGAGCACGTAAATATTAAATAATAGGAAGAACATAAAATTTCTTCCTAAGTTATTTTTTTCTAGCCCCCTACGGGAGGTAACTTCAATATACTGGTATTTTCTATAACAGGTAAAACCCTTTTGTTACCTCAACACGAAATCGTGTTTTTTAACATTGCGTTTTTTATTAATTTTTATCGCTTGTTTTCTATTAATTTTTATCTTTCTCTTGGTTTTCTAATTTTTGTTCTTTTACCAATTCACTCTTTTTTTTCTCTTTTCCTTTTTCTACTTTTTGGTCTTTTTTCTTTTTAAATGAGTGAAAAAGGTGGTTTACTCCTGCAACTTCATCAACTGGTACGCTAAATGTTAGCCCCTTTCCTTCTGTAGTGAGGTTAGAAGTTTTAACTATTTCTCTCATCACAAGTTTGCGAATACTCTTTTTTACCAAAATCAAAACCACTTCTTTTTCGGGCTGAATAGGTATTCCCATAATACTTTGGTTTTCGTGCACACCAGTACCTCGTGCCTTAATGATTGTAGCACCTTCTGCACCTGCCACCTTACTTGCTTCTATAACTTTTTCTGAAAATCCTACATCAACAACTGTGATTATTAATGAAAAACTTTGTCTAATCATTCCTTTTTCTCCAATTAAAATTTTTATCGCTTTAATTTTTATTGCTTTTCTTTTTCTAAATTCTCTTTCGATTGCGAATTGTCCACTTCTGCTTTTTCCTCTGCTTTATCTAAATTATCAGATTTTTCCTGTGTCTTTTCGCTTTCTTTTGCATTGGCTGAAAGTTGTTTACTTATTTCAACAAGTCCCGATAGCGTGTTTTGGCTAATTGCATTTATAGGAATAGAAAAAACCATTCCGTTATTTTGCTTGGCTAGTTCTAATTTGTCGCAAAGCATTGATATAGCAGGTTTCACTTTTTCAATTTGTACCACAGACAAAATAACTGCACACTCCGCTTCAGCCAAACCCAAAACGCTCAAAACCCCCGAGCGATCTACCCCCTGTCCAAGCATTGTCCAAACTTTCATCGCTCCAAAAGTACCTAATATTTCACTAGCTTCTTCTATTTTTTCTCGCCTCGCAACCAAAAGCACAAACTTTATTGGCGCTTTACTTTTTGCCATTTTTTCACCCACTTTTAATCATATTCAATAATAACAGCACGCTTTAAATTTACAGTTTCATCTTCTTGCCCATTCGCAGATTTTTTGGAAACTATTTTAAAGATTACACCAAAAATTAATACTACTAAAATTGGTGCAATTGCGCAAAAGGCTAGTGTTCCAAACGCTTCAAGCATAACATTTCCACCAAGACTTGTACACGCACCGAGCATAAGTGGCATTGCAAAAGTTGTCGCCATTGCTCCAGTTGCCACACCGCCCGAATCAAAAGCCATTCCTACAAATAGTTTTGGAGCCACAAATCCAAGCACTATCGCAAGAAGATATGCTGGTACCAAAATCCACAAAATTGAAATATGTGTAAGCACTCTAATTGCACACAATGCAAGAGCTATAGCAACACCAGTTGAAATACAAATGAGCATAGTCTTACGCTTTACAAGACCGTTGGTAATTTCTCCAATCTGTTTTGCCAAAACTTGAACTGCAGGTTCTACCATTGCCATACAAAATCCAATTACAGCACAGATTGGAACAAGTAGCCCACTGTAATTTTCAGCTAGCCCCGAACCTATTAGTTTTCCTACAGGTAGAAATCCAACATTTACACCAATTAAGAAAATTACTATTCCAACATAAGTATAAACAAGACCAAAAATAATCTTTAAAATTTGCTTTTTTGGTAATTTTAACGCAAAAATTTGGAAAATCGCAAAAAATACCGCTATAGGTAAAATTACAATCGCCACATCTTTGAGGTAAATCGGAATTGCTTCCAAAAATCCTAGATTTTGTGAAGTAGCTGGGCTTGCATCTCCAACACCCAAAATCCACATAAGGAGCATTACCGCTAAAATTGGCCCCGCACTTGCAAAACCAATTAATCCAAAACTATCATCTTTTGAACCCGCCCTTGCAGAAGCTAGTCCGACCCCAAAAGCCATAATAAAGGGCACAGAAATTGGGCCTGTTGTAACACTTCCCGAATCGAACGAAACAGGAATTATACCCTGCTGAACAAAAATTACCATTAAAAAAATCAAAATATATGAAATTGAAATTAATATGTTAAATTTTAACTTGAACAAAATTCGCAAAAGCCCAAGCACCAAAAAAGCGCCAACACCAACCGCCACAGTCACAATAAACACCCAATGGTCAACTGAAGATACTTGATTTGCAAGTACAGTTAAATCTGGTTCGGCTATTGTGATAACAATTCCGAGCAAAAAAGTAATAACTATCATTAAAAAAGGTTTGTTTTTCTTGCTAAGATAGCTTCCCATATGTTGGCCTATTGGAAACATCGCTGTATCAGCACCTAGAGTAAAAAGCGACATTCCAACCACCAAAAGAGCGCACGCAATTACAAAAGAAACCAGGGTTTCTACTGGTAGTGGATTAAGTGTTAATGCAAGCAAAACGACAATTAGCGTGATGGGCAAAATGGACAGCACACTTTCTTTAAATTTCACAAATAGAGCATTTCCCATCACATTCCCCCTTTTTTCTTCTTGGAACTCATTTTTCATTATGATTATAGGACTAAATTGAGACTTATGTCAATCAAAATTACTCAAATTTTTGACAAAGTTTTAAAATATTTTATTGATAAAAAATTTCCATTATGATATAATAAAAAAGGTGAAAATTATGAGTGACACAATCGTTGCAATTTCTACCCCACTCGGAACTGGTGGGGTCGGTGTTATTAGGCTAAGTGGAGATAAATCAGAACGCATTTTAAAAAAGATTTTTACGCCACAAAAAGCCCAAGAATTTACACCGCGAAAAATGGTTTTTGGAAAAGTTTCGTTTAATAATATTACAGACAACTGCCTAGCAGTTGTTTTCAACGCGCCAAATAGTTTTACGGGTGAAGATGTGGTCGAAATTCAAATGCACGGTGGCATAAAACTATTGCAAGAAACAGTTTCAAGACTAATTTCACTCGGTGCAAGAATGGCTCTACCTGGTGAATTTTCAAAACGTGCTGTTCTAAACGGAAAAATGGACATTACCGAAGCTGAAGGCCTCATTGATATGATAAACGCAAGGTCAGTCTGCCAGCTTCAGGTTGCAAGTTCACAAATGGGTGGCGAGCTTCACAAAAAAATTGTAGAAATGCAAACTACTCTTACAAATCTATTGGCAACAATTGAAGTCGCGCTCGACTTTCCAGAACACGAGGAAACTTTTGCCGAAGCCGAGACAAAAGAAAAAATCCCAAAGCTTATTTCGCTTTTAAAAACTTTATGTACAACTCAAAGTGTGGGAACAAAAATTAAAAACGGAGTGAGTGTCGCTCTTGTGGGAAAAGCCAATGTTGGAAAAAGTTCGCTTTTAAACGCACTCGTTGGGTTCGACCGTGCAATTGTAACTAACATCGCAGGTACAACACGCGATACTATTTGTGAAAGTTATGAATATAATGGCGTAATCTTTAACATTGTGGACACCGCTGGCTTGCGACAAACAGATGACCCAGTTGAAAAGGAGGGAATCAAGCGAAGTGTTCAAACTATTAACGAATGTGATATTACACTAAAAGTATGGGATAGTGATGAAATTATGCAGGATAGTGATGAAATTTTGTCACATACCCCCAAAAATTTTATAAATGTATTAAACAAATGCGACCTGGTTTTAACCACAAAATTCCCGTTTGACATTATGGTTAGTGCAAAAAAAAACACTAACATTGACAAGTTAAAACAGTTGATTTATGACAAAACTATTGACAAAAACTTGCTTAGTAACGAAGTGGTGATTACCAACTTAAGGCACGGTGAACTTCTTCAAAAAACATTAAAAACACTTGAACAAGCCGAAAGCGATTTGGACATAGTTTCCCTTGATTGCACTGCTGTTCTATTAAAACAAGCTTGGGACTTTTTAGGTCAAATCACGGGCGAAACTTCAAATGAAAAAATTATAAACACTATATTTAGTAAATTTTGTTTAGGAAAATAAGAAAATGGATTATGAATATGATTGTATCGTTGTGGGAAGTGGTCACGCTGGAATCGAAGCCAGTTTAGCTCTTGCCAGAACAGGAATGAAAACACTTTTAACAACTCTCAATTTGGACAGTATTGGCTTTTTACCTTGCAACCCTTCAATCGGTGGAACAGCAAAAGGTCATATTGTGTTCGAAATAGATGCCCTTGGTGGCGAAATGGGTAGAATTGCCGACCAATGTACTATCACCCGCCGAATGTTAAATGAAACAAAAGGACCAGCTGTTCACTCGCTGAGAGCTCAAGTAGATAAAAACAAATATCACGAAATTGCCAAAAAGACACTTGAAAACACAGAAAATCTAAAAATTTTACAAGCCGAAATTGTAGAAATTCTTACTGAAGATAAAAAAGTCATCGGTGTCCTTACAAGTCTCGGCGAAAAAATTACCGCGAAATCAGTAATATTATGTACAGGGGTTTATTTAAGTAGTAGAATTATTATAGGAAGTTACACTCAAGACAGCGGGCCAAACGGGTTTTCTAACGCTAAAAAGCTAAGTGCTTGCCTCGAAAATTTGGGCTTTAAAATTTTACGCTTTAAGACAGGAACACCAATGCGTGTGGATAAAAAAACCATCAATTTTTCAACTTTTGAAGAGCATATCGGCGATGAAAATACACCAAATTTTAGCAAGCGCACTAGCGAAAAAATTAAAAATTTAGACAAATGTTATTTGGGTTACACCAATGAGCAAACACACAAAATTATTAGAGAGAATTTATCTCGTAGTCCTTTATATGCGGGTATTATTAAAGGAATTGGCCCGCGTTATTGCCCTTCAATTGAGGACAAAGTTGTTAGATTTTCAGACAAACCAAGACATCAATTCTTCCTAGAGCCCGAGGGACTAAACACAGACGAGATTTATGTTCAAGGTATCAGCACGAGCCTTCCTTTTGATGTTCAAAAAAGCATTATTCACAGTATTAGCGGACTCGAAAACGCTTGGCTTATGCGACCAGCTTATGCAATTGAATACGACTGCATAGACAGCACTCAGCTTTGGTCTACGCTTGAATCAAAACTTGTGGAAGGACTTTATTTTGCAGGTCAAATCAACGGAACAAGCGGGTATGAAGAAGCTGCTTGCCAGGGGCTTATGGCGGGATTAAATGCTAGTTTAAAACTCAGAAACAAAGAGCAAATTGTACTCAAGCGTAATGAGGCTTATATCGGAGTTTTGATTGATGACCTCGTTACAAAAGGTACAAACGAACCTTACCGAATGATGACATCAAGAGCAGAATACAGACTATTTATTAGACAAGATAATGCTGACGCGCGTCTAACAAAAATAGGTTACCGAGCAGGGCTTGTTTCTCAAAAAGAGTATGACGCATACATAAAAAAAGAACAAGCGCTCACTGAAGGGCAAAAGATACTCGAAAAAGTTTTACCGCCAACGCAAGAATTACAAAACTTACTCGCGCAAAATAATGAGACAGCACTAAAAACTGGCGTAAAAGTTAAAACATTACTAAAAAGAGCAAATATTGATATCTTTAAACTCAATGACGCACTCAATCTTTTTGAAAACTTTTCAACCGAAGTTTTAAATGAACTTAATATTATTGCAAAATATGAGGGCTACATAAATATTCAAGAAGAGCAAATTGAACACACTCTCAAAAATGAGGAAATTATTATTCCAAAAGACATTGACTACTCAAAACTTTCTGGTTTGAGACTTGAAGCAAAGCAAAAACTAGATAAAATTAGACCCGAAAATTTAGGTCAAGCAAGTAGAATTAGTGGTGTGTCTCCTGCTGATATTACAGTTTTGACAATTTACTTAAAGAAAATGGAGAAATAGTAAAACGAGATTTAGTCAAAAAGAGCAAGCTATAAATAGATTAGCAGATAATTAAGATAATTAATGAATGAAAAATTTACTGAATAAAAAATACAAGCAGCGATTCAATACTAAAAACATTACTATTATTACTATTTTTTAAACAAAAACTTTCTTGAAGAGAAAGTTTTTTTATGTTAGTAAAAAACAAACTCAAAATGGATAAATATAGTATCAGGGACTCCATTTGCTTTTTAATACAGACTATGACGCAATAGGAGAAAACTAGAGTCTGCATCTTTAACTTGCAATAGATTTGATTTATACACTTTTCCAATTTTATCTTGCAATTTTTGGTATTGATTGAGCTTTGTTTCAGAATTATCAACTTTATCAGTCCGTTGTGTTGTAATATGTCTTGTGTTTTGATTCCACTTTCGGGTAAATCTGGAATGGCTGGCAGAATTTATCACAGTATGTATTATTATGGTCAAAAAATAATATTGCAAAAAATATTAGCTTATTTTGCGATTTTTCACTCTTTTTTATTGTATTTTTTGCAAATTTAAGTTAAAATATAAAAAGAGGTACAAAAAATGAATGAACTAATTATCGAAACATTTCACAAAAACGGCTTAGAATTAACTTTAGAGCAAGCAAATTTATTCAATATTTATCTAAATTTACTTTTAAAGTACAATCAAGAGTTTAATTTAACCGCAATTACTGACAAAAAAGAAATAATTTTAAAGCATTTTGTTGACAGTTGTCTATTAAATGATACTTTTAAGCAAGGGTGTACAGTGTGTGATGTGGGTTCTGGAGCCGGATTTCCCGCGATTCCGCTAAAAATACTACGACCTGATTTAAAAATAACAATGATAGACAGTTTAAACAAACGAGTTGAATTTTTAAAAACCGTTACAAATCAATTAAATCTAAGCGATATTACGGCGTTTCACTCTCGTGCACAGGAATTTTGTGCCAGTAGTAGGGAAAGTTTTGATTACACAACCGCTCGTGCAGTTGCGCCTCTTAATATTTTAAGTGAGCTCTGCTTGCCTATTACTAAATTAGGTGGTGCGTTTGTAGCGTTTAAATCTCAAGACGCAGAAAATGACATAAAAAACGCAGAAAACGCAATCAATATTCTGGGAGGGAAAATAGCAGAAATTAAACAAATCACCTTAAAATCAGATACAGAATTTTTTGTACGAAAACAAATAATTATCGAAAAAATTTCACCAACACCAATACAATATCCAAGACTAAAAGATAAAATCACAAAATCACCTCTTTAACCTCACCAAATAAATTTAAAAATAATTAATAAAACAGGATTAAATTGAGAAATAAAAAAATATAACTTTTTTGAAAAAAGTTATGAAAATAAATTTCTTTTTTATATAGGACAAATATTACTATTAATTTACTAATTAAAAAATTTAATCGCAAATTTGCAATTCATTTAAAAAGCTTTAACTATAAAAATATTATATATTAAAACCTTAAATCAATTTTATTAAACCGTCATCTTTAATTGGCGGTTTTAACTTTAACGTAAAATTATATTTTTTACATAATTATTTTATTTTTAATTAACAACAACATCATATTCACCACATAAATTTAGAGATAGATAAAACTAAATCTTAATTAAAATATATAATACTTAATATTGTGTTTTACATCTCATTTACTTTTGATGTATAAGCCATAAATAGTTATTCAATTATCTTGTTTATATTTTATTGTATTTTTATTTATTAGTTATAATTAATTTAAAATTACATTAAGTGATGGATACTAGTAATATTACATTCTTTCCTAATTTTTAAAACATTTCTTACCATATATTCAATTATTCTTGCAAATATATTATGTTTCGTACGAAACTTATTCATAAAACAAATTCAAAAGTCTTATCCAATCATAAAATAATTTCAAAATAATATTGGATTTAGAATAAATAATATTTTATTTAAACAAAAAGTGAAAAGTAAAATCAAAATAAAAAAAACAACCCCACTAAATACTAAATTGAAATAATTTTTAGATAGTAATTAATTCTATATTGTTATAATGTGGAATTAATTTATTTTCACAAAATAATATGATTAACAAATTGTAATAATATGATTAAATATAATATAAATAGTTAAATATTGTGATACAATATAACATAATTATTTATATAATAATAAATGATAAGATGTTTTATTTGATAATTAAATAATCATTTCCTTATAAAAAGGTTATAAAAACAATAATAAATCAAGTATAAACAATGTAAAAACTTTTTAGGAAATTAAAACACTATTAAATAATGACACTAAAAATATTATTATTTAAATTCTAGTGTTTAAAAAAGTGAAATTAAATCATTAGATAAAAATCAAAACAAACATTTAGTTTCGTACGAAACAAAAAAATAAAATTAACACATAAAATACAGAATAAAAAAAGAAAATGTTAATTTTAACCATAAAAAACAACAATTTTTAGTGTTTTTTATGGTTATTTTTTACATTTAATAAAAACCCCAATCATTAAACAAAAATTAAAAGACAAAACAACTTCTAAAAAATAGCAAGCTTTCACAAAAAACAACAAACAAAAAATTATTTAATAAGAAGGACAAAACTTTTTATAGACTTTTAATAAATTAAATACGAACAAAAATAAGCAAAGACAATTTTACTGAAAGTAAAATGTTTTCACTTGTAAAACTTTTAAGGTTTAATATGTTTTAAAAAATAAAAACAGAGTAAAAAAATTAAAACAAAATTACCGCTTTATATAAAAATATATGCAAATTTGATTGCTTTTTTATTTGTTTTATTTTATAATAAGTATGAGAAGGAGAATGGATAATGGGGAAAATAATATCATTTATAAATCAGAAAGGAGGAGTTGGTAAGACAACAACTTGTGTCAATCTTGCAACATTTTTAGCTGCTTATGGGAAAAAGGTGTTGATAATAGACTTAGACCCTCAGGGTAATGCAACCACAGGAGTTGGAATAGATAAAAATCTAGAGATGAACACATTCTATGATATATTACTTGATGAGTGTACAATTAAAGAAGCTATAATACAGACCAAATTTAAGAATCTATCAATTCTTCCTAGTAATGTTGATTTAGCAGGTTCAGAAGTAAGTTTAGTTCAAAGGGAAAATCGTGAAAAGGTACTAAAAAATATTATAAGTACAATTAAAAACGACTACGATTATATTGCTATTGATTGCCCACCTTCACTTGGATTGTTGACAGTAAACGCACTTACCGCGACCGATACTATCATAATTCCAATTCAATGTGAATTTTATGCACTTGAAGGATTAAGTCAGTTAATGAATACAGTTAAACTTGTAAAAGAATATCTCAATAGCAGTATTGAAATAGAAGGTGTAGTGCTCACAATGAAAGATAATCGAAGCAACCTTGTAAATCAAGTCGCAAAAGAAATTAAAGCTTTTTTTGGAAGGAAAGTGTATGACACAGTTATTCCAAGAAATGTAAGACTAGCTGAAGCACCAAGTCACGGATTGCCAATATTTGTTTACGATAATAGGAGTACAGGTTCTATTGCATATCAAGACTTAGCGATTGAGTTTTTAAAAAGAAATAAAGACACAGGGAAATTAATTAATCCAAAAGAACTGGTAAAAGGAGATAAAAATGTCTAAGTACGGTTTAGGAAGAGGTTTAAGTTCATTGTTTGCAACATTTGAAAAACAAGAACCAAAAAAGGAAGAGTCAAGGGTTAAGGAAGTAAAAAAAGTTGAATCACAACCAAACACAGAAAGCGATGCACTCAAAAAAGCAAAAAATCTTTTAAATAATAGTACCATAAACACACCACTTAAAGACATAAACGAAACTGTTGAGCGCACGAGCTATTTAGACGAAAAACAAGCGCTCGCAAAGAAACTCAGTAAAATTGAGCACGAAATACCACGCGCAAGGGAAGTAGAAAATGAAAGCGTTACCGAACTTGAATTAAGTAAAATTGAGCCAAATGTTAACCAACCACGAAAAGCTTTTGATAAAGAAAGCTTACAAGAGCTAAGTTCATCAATCAAACAGCACGGCGTAATACAACCAATAATCATTGTTCAGAAGGGTGAAAAATATTCTATAGTAGCGGGTGAACGCCGATATAGAGCAGCAAAAATGGCTGGACTAAAAACAATACCAGTAATTATAAAAAACTACTCTACTAAAGAAATAAAAGAAATCGCACTAATTGAAAACTTACAAAGAGAGGACTTAAACCCAGTAGAAACAGCATACGCGCTAAGGCAATTGATTGAGGAATACCAGTTCACACAAGAAGAAGTAGCTGATAAAATTGGCAAAACAAGAACTGTAGTTACAAACTTTTTAAGAATACTAAAGCTTGAGCCTGAAGTACTTTCTATGGTTGAAAAAGGAAAATTAACATTTGCGCACGCAAAAGCTCTTGTAAGCATTAACGATAGAGAAACACAAATTAAACTAGCCAAAAAAGCAAGTGACGATAAGATTAGTTCTAGAGAACTAGAAACAATTGTTCAGGAAATAATTAACCCAGAAAAAGTTAAGAAAAACAAACAAACTGTTGGCTTGGAAATAAAAAATCTGGTTAGTCGTATGCAATATGTGTTCGGAACAAAAGTTAACGTAATCGGTTCAGACAAAAGAGGTAGAATTTATATTGACTACTTTAATCAAGATGACCTTGATCGAATCGCTGGACTGATTGAAAAATTAAATTAAATAAGTGATATATTTCTGCTTATGAAGACAATATTCAAAAAATGGCATAACTCTTTAATCCTATTTGTTAGACTATAGACTCTATATTAAAGAATCAAACTATAAGTGTAATAAAACAACAAAATAATATAATACTTTCTAACTATGCGCATAATATAATTTTAATAAAAATTGGTTTTATAAGTTAAAGATTTACTTAAGTTTCACACCCGCACAAACTCCTTAGAATAACCCCAATTTCTATGGACTTTTACCCAAAAAAAACTTTTTTCTATTTTTTGATGCAAAAACTATATAATACTTACAATTTCAAGTAGTATGCGCTGAACTAAAATTGTTTTCCGATTTGTATTTTATTTAATTTTTATGTTTGTTAGGCTCAAAACAAACATATCATAAATGAGAAAATTAAATCTATTTATCAGTAAACCTAAACAAAACAAAAAAATAAGGACACGAACCACATAGTGAAAACTCAAAAGAAAAAAGAAAGAAATATAAAATTTCTTTCTTTTTATTTGTTTTAAAGCGGTAAAATACGCTTTTTACAACTTTTTTACATTAAAATCTACATAATTACTACTATTTTATAAAGATTTTCACAAATCTTCTTGGTTCTCTTCCAAAACTTTCACTAACAACTCGTCCATCTTGTAAAACAATATCGTGTACTGCAAACCTTTCGTATGCATTCATATAATCCAAGCTAATTGGTTTTGCTGTTTTTAGACATTTTTCTATTGCGTTTTTCACTTGCTCTTCTAATTTTTGCATTTTATTTTTGCGATAATCAGCTACATCAATTAATATCTTTTTCACAAAATCAGTACTAGATTTTGTTAGATTATTTAAAAGTGTTTGAATTGCTTGAATATTTTCACCGCGTGTACCTATTAATAAACTTGCTTCTGATGAATTTATTTGCAAAATTATTGCTTTCTCTGTTTCAAATTTTGTTATTTTCGCTGAAATATTCATTAAATTAAATAGATTTGTTAAAAATTCTACCGCGATTTCCACTCTATCTTTTAATTTTTCTTGATTTTTTACTAAATTTTCCATTTTTCACCCCCGTCTAAAATGCGATGAGAAGCAAAAGTTGTTTTATTTGTGAGGAATAATTCATTCAATTTATTACCACTTTTAAAGTAAAATTTACATATTTCTAAGCATAAATAGTAAAATTTAGCTAATTTCTAATGATTTTTTATGTTTTTTATTACATTTTTAATCAATTTTACAATTTTTACTATCTACTATAATCAGGTCTATTTTTTGTTGTAATAGTTACTTTTTGTTTTTTCTCTTGTTTTTCAAAAATTTTAAGACATACAAAAGATATTATTGTTGCCATAATTGAGTTTGTCACAATGTAAAGCGCAAACACAGCACTGTAACCAATTGTAAAAATTATCATAATGATTGGAAGAATAAATTTCATAATCTTCATAGCTTTTCCTGGATTTGCAGGATTTTCCATTTCTTGGTTTCGTTTTTGCTTTTTACTTGATTGCATTTGCGAAATTGTTACTGAAAGATAAGTCACAACTGCAGCTAAAATTACTAAAATAAAGTATCCGTTCCAAGAAGAATATTCTTGCTGAAGGTTGTAAGTTACAAAATTATATTTATCTCTAAACTCGTTTTGAACATTTTTTGTTATTGTACTTTTTTCTGACTCATCAGTAATTCCTGATAATCTTTCGTTTAAAACTTTTTTATAATTTTCTGTATCATAAAAATTTGTTGTGGTAGCAAAAGTTGCATAGTTCGAAAACCCTGAAGCGTTTGTATCCGGTCTCCAAACATTTTTTACCCAAAGCCAACTTTCTTTTACGTTTTCATTGTAATATTTGAGAACACTTTCTTGAATTGTTGAAATTTTTACTAAATCACCAGTAACTTCAGAGCCACTCACCACTGTGTTAGAGTAATTTTCTAGAGCTTTTGAATAAATTTCTTCCTCTTTTGCATTTTCACCAAGTTCAGTTTTAGCATTTTCATAAGCTTGATTCCAAATTTCAGCCTCTTTTGTTTTTACTTCATCTACCTTAATTGAGTAAGCTGAAGCAAATTGCGTGTTATAATATTCTTGAAGCTTTGCATATTCATTTATGGTTTCAGTTTTACTTATTCCCATAAGCCCATAGAACAGTGTCAAGAAGATAAATAGCGTTAGTACAAGATTTACAAGCATACTGATACACGAACCAAACATATTTACATTTTCTCTTCGATACAATTCCATTGTTTTTTGGTTTAGCATTTGTCTGTTGTTCCCAAACTTTTTTTGTATCTTTACAAGTTCAGGTTGAAGTGCCGCTTGTTTTAGCGCACTTTTTCTGGCAACTTTTCTTTGCCAAAAGTCTAGTGGACTTAGAATTAACTTTAGACATATCGTGAAAACAACAATCATCCAACCCCAATTTTGGATAAAACCAAACAGGTTGATTATTGGCCCCCACATATCAGAAGTCCAACCACCAATTTGAGAAATTAGCATTTTTAACTCCTTTTTTATAAAAATTGCGTATTTTTACATATTTTTAATTAAATTTTTGTGTTTTTTAACGTTATTTTTGCAAGATTTTAAATTTTAAATTTTATGTCGTCAATACAATCTGGGACTGGGTCTAACCCACCACAGTGTTTTGGCGTACATCTTAGGATTCTTTTTAGCCCAATAATTCCACCCCTAAAAGTTCCAAATCTTTTCATCGCAACTAAAGTATAAGTTGAACAAGTCGGCTGATAAATACACGAGCTAGGTGTTATTTTACTTATAGTATATTTGTAAATATAAATAAGAGCAATACAAAGTGTTCGAAGAGGAAAATCAATTATTTTTAGAAATATGTTCATTTAAAAGATTTCCCTTTTTTAAAAGTGCAGTAACTTCGGCTTTTAGTTTAGAAAAATCGCACTCCACAATAGTTGGATGTGCGATTAAGACGAAATTTTGATGAATTCGCAAATTATTTAACTCTAATTTAATAATTTCCCGAAGTTGCCTTTTAATTTTATTTCGTACAACAGCTTTTCCAACTTTGTTACTTACACTTAGCCCAACGCGAGGCTCACTTAGTTTACTTTGAACACATACTAGTGACAAGTTTTTCGAATTGTATTTCACACCGTTGCGATAGATGTAGGCAAATTCCTTTCGCTTTTTTAAGCGATTATTTAATGGTAACATTTTACTTCCCTAAACTGTAAGTTTTTTACGACCTCTTGCACGACGACGTTTCAAAACATTTCTACCACTTGTTGTTTTCATTCTTTGCCTAAAACCGTGAACTTTGTTTCTTTGGCGTTTCTTTGGTTGATAAGTTCTTTTCATTTTTCGCTCTCCATCATTTAAACTCGTATTGAAATAATACTGTAAGAAAATTATACTACAAATTGGAGTTAATGTCAACATTCTTTAAGTGGATTTTGAAACTTTGTTTTAAGTCACTTTTCTTTTTAAATTAACAGTATTTAAAGGTAAGTATTAAAAAAGCAATATCTAAACTTGAGCCTAAGTATAACTACTTACATTTTTGTAAAAACGTGGTTATCATTATAAGAACTCTAGCAACACAAAAATATTTAATTAAATTATATGTCAAATTTTTAAAAACTATCCCGAAAGTTTTACCTACTTTCAGACAATTTTGATTTACATTTTTTGATGTTAGAAAGTTATATTTTACTATTATAATTTTGCAATATTTTTATAGTTTTAAAAATTTTTGTGGAAATGTGGAAAAGTGGATAACTAGTGTGAATAATTTTCTTACTAAAAAACTGTAATAAAAAATATTAATAAACACAAAAGCTTAATAAAAAATAAATAATAATTTTAAAATTTGTTTTATTGGCAATAAGAATTTCAGCAGCATTCTTTTAAAAGTAATATAAAAAGTAAATGCAAAATCTATTTATTTACAAATATTTTTTACTTATAAAAATTTGTAGGTAAATAATTATTATGAAGAATTATTTTTTATAATTACATATAAAAATTTTACTTTTTTAATTTTTATATTTTTAACTGAGTGTAACTTAAAGTTTGTTCAAAGTTAAATAAAAATTTTATACTTTTTTAGTGAGAGTTTTAATTTTTTAACCCAAAAATATTAATTAAAGTTAAATTTTACATATTTTTTAGTCAAATTTTTAGTTTTATATAAATTAAACAGTGCCAAGCAGATATTTTGATTTAGAATACAAATCAATTTATTTACAAATATTTTGTATAAAAAACTTGCAATTTTTATAAAAAATGCAAAAATTTACTTATTTTTTATGTTTTTAGTGTTTTTTTATTAATTTTTGTGAATTTTTATTTTTTTATTAGATATATAGAAAATGCAAAAATCGATAAGGATAAAATTTTATTGCTTAACCTTATATTAAATTTAATAACACTCTTATCTTTCATTTTACTTATGAAAATGTCTTAAGCGCAAATATGGAGGGTTTATTTAGTAGAAAATTTTTGATAAGAATTTTTAAAACTTCAATCTGTTTTCAAAACAAGCTTGGTTTAAAAATATTCAAAACTCAAATTATTGTTAAAAATTGATGATAAGTTAGTTTTGCAATTAGAATTTTATTAAAAACTTTTTAAAGAAAAAAGTAATTTCGCTGTTACACAAAATTACTTTATGGAATGATAAATTTTTTATTTTTAAGCATAAATATTTGTAAAAAATAAGTTAAATTATGATTAAAATAATGATTAAGTAAAATTAGGTTCTCATTGGAAGTACAAGGTACAAGAAATCTTGATCATCACGATTTGGAACAATAACACAAGGACTCATCACACCACAAAATTGCATTTTAATAAATTCATCTCCGATAACGTGCAAGCTATCAATAATAAGTCTACCGTTAAAGTCTATTACAAGGTCACCACTGTCGTGCTCGATTTTCATATTTTCGGTGATATTTCCCTGTTCGCTTTCTGAAGTGATTGTAAGGTTGTCTTTTTTGATTGTAAATTTCACGATGTGATTTCTTTCAGTCCAATTTAGTAGTGAACATCTTTCGATTGCGTTATAAAGGTTTTGTCTATTCACAACCATTTGTGTTTGAAAATTTGTTGGAATAATTTGGTTATATGACACAAAGTCATTTTTTGTTCCAAGAAGTCTTGTGATAAGAATTGTGTCTCCGAGGTCAATTTTTAAATGATTTTTTTGAGTTAAAATTGAAATTTTTTCATCTGTTTCTGGAAGAAGTTTTACAATTTCCATAAGGCTTCGGGCTGTCACAACAATTCCAAATTCTGAAGTTGGGTTGTAAAGTGGTTTTTTTACAAGTGCCATTCTTACGCCGTCTAGTGCAACACCTTTAAGCTGTGAATCTGATACTTCTAAAAGTACACCGCGAAGCATTGGTCTTGCATCATCTTGAGCAACTGCAACACTAGCTTTAATTACAAGGTCTTTTAAGTCTAAACTTTTTACTTCAAAACTTTCTGGTTCAGCAAGTTCTTTTGGTTCTGGAAATTCTTCTGAATTTTGGCATTGAATTACACCTGAATTTTCACCATACAAGATTTCCATAATGTTATTTTCACGCATTGTAAAGGTAATTTGTTCTGATGAAATTTTTCTAGCAAATTCTGCAAAAAATTTTGCTGGAATTACAGCTTCGCCTTCAATTTTTACATCGGCCTTAATTTTTTTGATAATAGTAAGTTCGAGGTCTGTACACATAAGAGTTAAAGAATTTTCTTCTGCGACAAGTTTTACACATTCTAAAATTGGGTTTGTAGTTCTAACTGCTGCCGCTTTTACTACTTTTAAGACTGCATCAGCAAGTTCCAACCCCTGGCAGGTAAACTTCATATATTTTTCTCCTTTAGTTCGCTATAGAAAATATTATAACACAGTTTTTTTGACTTTTCAAGCAGGCATTTAGAACTTTTTTATTTCGATTTATCAAAAATAAATTTTGTTTTAAAATGATGAATTTTGTAATAGTTAGAAATTAGATATTAACAAATGGTATGTTGTAGTCCCATAAAGTTATATATAACTAATAGGTTATTTTATCTTAAACGTTTGGGAAACTTATATTATATAACTAAAATTATTATACTCTAGACTGAAAGTTTAATGAAGATAATAGTTTATCACTGAAAGTTAATAGTTTATTAGCAGAAAATGTACCATTGTTATAAGATTAAATCACTAATAGGTTGGACTATTTGTTTATGGTTAGGTAAAATGGTTTGTAGTTGTGAATTAATCGGTAAATAACTAGTAATCAGTTAATGGCAATGATTACTTGTACTAGTTAGTTTACATAGCTGATATTTTTAAGTGTAAATAGTTCTATTACTCAATTAGTAGATGTTGTTAGATGATATTAGTGTTTATTTGTTAAAAATAAAATTAAGTAAGTGTTTTGAAAAGTTTGTGCTACTTGATAATTTTATATTTATATTTTTAATAGCAGTCGTATTAGTAGGGAGTGTGCAAAAGTGGATAACTCAAAATTTTTACACTTAATATAC
>DLKQ01000013.1:82374-95069 GCA_002477805.1 Christensenella sp. UBA7584
GTATATTAAGTGTAAAAAAAGTTTGGCTTGGGTGTGGATAAGTGGATTATTTTTGTGGATAAAATGTTTATAACTTGTGATTTTGTGTTGGTAACCTGTGAATTAGTGTGAAAAACTCCCTTTTTTGACAAATTCCTGCATAAAACATAGGTATTTTTAATCTGAAAAGTAAAAAGAAATATCAGTACTTTTTTATTAGTAAAAGTTATTTTTTTAACCCGCGTCTAGATAATATTTTAAATAGAAAATTATATTTTTATCGCGTAATAAAATTATAATTTAAGCTTAGATAATATTTTATTCGCGCGTTAATAATATATTTTAACAGAAAATTATATTTTGTCTATGTGATTATATTATATTTTAAATATAAATAATATTTTATCGCGCAATGAACTTGTTTTTAGTATGAGTTATATTTGAGTTCATATTGTTTTTTTAGCCTAAATATCATTTATAAATGTTATTATATTTTTGAATATTTTTTTGTTTGTCTGGTTTTCTTGGATATAATTTTTTTAAACTAATAGGTCATTTTGCATAACAGTTTAGATTTTATTTTTCGATAGTTTGTGTATGGCTTGCAAGTTTTTTATTTGCTTTATTTGTGTGTTTGAAACAGAGTTATTCTTTTTTACTTTTATGTGTTCCTTTGGCTATAATTTCTACATTTTTTGTTGGTTGTGCATGTTGATTTATATAACATTGTTGGTTAAATTCCCTGTTATTTTAACTGTTTATATGTGGCTTTTAGACTATGTTTCTTAAGTGCTTATATAGTTTTTTGGGTTATTATTTCCCCTTTTTATGTGGCTTGGTTGGGGTGTGATTTCAATTTTTTTGTATGTTCACTAGAAGTATATTCAACACTTTTTTGTAATCTTTGAGCTTGTTTTATATAAGCTTTTAAGATATGTTTTTATAACTCTCTAAGTTAAAATTTCCGCGATTTTTATAATCTCTTGGAATGTTTTTTGTTGCTTTGTATTTTCTCTTTATGTTTATAATTTTAATCCTTTCTATATAACCTAACAGACCAATAATTTTCACTTTTTTTATATAACTTGCAAGGTTATTTTCTTCACTTTTTTAATATAATTTACAGGTTAAATTTACTATCTTTTTTATATAGTTTTTAAGATTATTTTTTGCCCGTTTTTATATAACTCTCTTGATAATAATATTCACTTTTCTATACTACTTTTTAACTTAAAACTATCACATTTTATTATATAATTTTCCAGGATATTTTGGATGTATTATACTACTGATTTTCTGGTAATTATTTTTACTCGCGCGGAAGTAAAATATTTTTCTCTATAAATTATCTTTATATAGGTGAGACAGATATAAAAAGGGGAAAATTGAAAACAAAAAAGATGAAAAATTTTAGTAAAAAGTTGGCACTGGTGCTTGACTTGTTGGGGAGTAGTATGTTATCATAAATGCGTTGAAGGGCAATGACGGGGAATTAAAAAAGGGGCAATGACAGGGGATTAAAAAGGCAATGACAGGGGATTAAAAAGGTAATGACATGGGATTGAAAAGGTAATGACAGGATTGAAAAAATAGTGAAGGACGATTAAAAAATGGCAATAAAAAGTAATCAAAAAAAGTTTTTGAAAAGGTGACAAAAAAGCCAATAAAAAGCGCATAAAAAAGCCGATAAAAAGGTGACTAAAAGGCTGATAAAAAGGAGGGAATTTGGCGCGGTATGCAGAATTTTTTGGACAGGCAGTGGGCAGAAGTAATGAGTGACTTAGAAGATACCGTTAGTGCTGTTGGGCTTGATTTGTGGATAAAGAAGATTAGGCCACTCAATATTGAGGACGACAAGCTGGTTTTAGTTGCTCCAGACGAGATGACAAGAAACACAATAATTCGTGCATATAGTGCGCAGATTATAGAGGGGTTATACAAGCATTTCAAACTTGAAAATTTTGATTTCATTTTGGAATTTGAAAAAGAGGATTACATAGCAAAACATAATTTGTTAAAAGCGGTAGATGGGGAAAACTTGCCAGAGGCGGTTACAAACGAAAAGCAGGCCGAAAACCCTTTTAACCCAAGGTACACATTTAGCAATTTCGTAATCGGAACAACCAACCAGATTATTTACGCAGCGGCAAGGTCTGCTGCCGAAAACCCAGGGACAAGGTTTAACCCTCTTTTTATCTACGGTGGAGTTGGGCTTGGGAAAACCCACCTTTTGCACGCAATTGGTAATCATATGTGGGAATGTTTTAAGGGTAAACTTAAAATTGTGTATGTTACCAGTGAAACTTTTACAAATGATTTTATAGACACTTTAAGGACAGGTAGAGAAAAAGGTACTGTTGAGTTTAGAAAGAAATATCGCCTTGCTGATGTTCTTTTGGTTGATGATATTCAGTTTTTAGGCAATAAGAAAGCTGTTCAGGAAGAGTTTTTCCACACATTTAATGACCTATACAGTGCAGGTAAGCAAATTATAACTGCGAGTGACCGCCCACCGCGTGAAATTGCCGAGTTAGAAGAACGTTTGCGTTCTCGCCTTGGAAGTGGTTTTGTTCAGGATATACAAAAGCCTGATTTTGAAACGCGTGCAATGATTATTAACAAAAAAATTGAGCTAGAGGGGTATCAGTTTGAGTCTGATGTGGTGCCACTTCTTGCTGAAAAACTTGAAAAATACAATATTCGTGAAATAGAAGGGGTGCTTAATAAGATAGACCTTTTTGCCAAGCTTCACGGGAAATTTGTAGTGGATTGCGATGTTGCAAATCAAGTCCTTGCTAATTCACACGAGCTAGAGCTTAGTGTTGGCAGGGTTATTTCGCAAGACAAGATTTTAGATGCGGTATGCACAAAATTTAACATAAGTCGCGATGATTTACTTGGTAAAAAACGCACAAAAGAGCTGGTCGAGCCAAGGCAGATTAGTATTTATTTGATGTGGAAAAAGCTAAATATTCCGCTTACTGCAATTAGCAAGGTGTTTAATCGCGACCACACAACAGCAATTCACGCAAGAGACAAAGTTATAGAGCAGATGAAAGAAGATGAGGAAATGAAAAAACTTATCGAAAGTTTAGAGGATATGGTTGCTTCGTAATAATTTATTAATTTACCAAAGTTTTTTGTAAAAAGGAGTGAGTTAGTAATGCTCCTTTTTTTACATTATCTTAATGAGAGTAAATAACTTCGCAAAGGTCTGTAATGGGAAAAAAGTGGCTATTTTGTGTGGTTATTTTGTGAGAGAGTGTAAGTGGTTATTTTGTGAAAAGGGTAAATTGTGTAAAAAGTTTTTGCGAGTGAAAAAGCGCAAATTTGGTTTTATGTATAAAATGTCGAAATTTGTCTTGGAAGGTCTAAAAGTGGTTTTAAAATTTTAAAAAAGTACTAAAGAAAAGCAAATTTTTAGTTAAATTCTGGTTGCTTTTTTTTTGTTTTTTTGCTATACTTAGTCATACGACACACGTAGTGTACTGGTGGGCTGAATATGGTGAATACTTGATATTGTGGACTAAGTGGTGTGCTTGTGGTTATGTGTTAGGGCTAAGTATGGGGCTGTTTTTTTGGTGATATGTATATGTTTTTTTGGGAGGAGTGATTGTGCAAATTGAAAGTTTGAAAGTGCAAAATTTTAGAAATCTCGCCACCCAAGAAATTAAGTTTTCAGACGGGCTCAATGTTCTTTTTGGCAAAAATGCCCAAGGCAAGACAAACACACTTGAATCGGTTTATCTTCTCACTATTGGTCGCAGTCCACGAACTAGAAAAGATTCCGAAATGGTCGCCTTCAAAAAGTCTGAATTAAAAGCTAGTATTTCGTATAGTCATTTTGGGGTAAAACACAATTTGGAGTTAGGGCTAAGTGGTGGAGTAAAAACAGTTTTATTAGACGGAGAAAAGCTTGCAAAAATTTCGGACATTATTGGCAACTTTGGTAGCGTGTACTTTTCGCCAGAAGAACTCAGGCTTGTTCAAGGCAGTCCGTCACATCGTAGGCGATATATAGACATAACTTGTTGCCAAATCTCTAAAAATTATTTAAAAACTCTAAAAAGATTTCAAAAAGTTTTGGAGCAACGAAATGCTCTTTTAAAACTAGACGGGGCTGAGTCTCAGATTGAAATTTGGAACAAACAACTTGCGGAGTTCGGTGAAAAGATTATAAAAGAAAGGACTGCCTTTTTTGAAAAGCTTGCACCAGTTGCGAGTGAGATTCACCTAAAACTTTCGGACGGAAAAGAAAAACTCAAAATAAAGTACGAGACCATTGTGTTTGATAATGACATTAAAGAGGTTTATCTTTCAGGGCTTGAAAAAAGTTATGAAAAGGACAAAGTTTTGGGGTATACAAATTTCGGGGCGCAAAATGATGATTTCTTGGTTTTGGTGTCGGGCGTGGATTTACGAAAAAACGGAAGTCAAGGTCAGCAGAGAACTGCTACACTTGCACTCAAACTTGCTGAGTTAGAACTTTTGAAAAAGGAATATGGAGATTATCCAGTACTTTTACTTGATGATGTTTTAAGCGAGTTAGACAGTCACCGTAGGAAACAACTTTTGGAGCATATAAAAGACATTCAGTGCTTAATTACTTGCACCGAGTTTGAAGAAGATTTACCGTGCGAAAAGTTTAGAGTTGAAAATGGAACAGTAAGAAAGGAAGATAAAAAATGAGCGAACAAAATACAAATTATGATGAAAGTGCGATTCAAGTTCTAGAAGGACTTGACCCAGTTCGAAAAAGACCAGGTATGTACATTGGTTCGACAGACGAAAGGGGGCTTTTGCACCTGATTGTTGAAATTGTGGATAATAGTATTGATGAGGTTTTGGCTGGATATTGTAATGTGATAGAAGTTGTTTTGCAAAAAGACGGAAGCTGTTCTGTTACAGACAATGGGCGAGGAATACCTACAGGAATGCATAAAACAGAGCATAAAAGTGCTGTTGAAGTTGTTTTAACCAAGTTGCACGCAGGTGGAAAGTTTGGCGGAAGTGGATACAAAATCAGTGGTGGACTCCACGGAGTTGGACTTAGTGTTGTAAATGCTCTTTCTACCAGACTTGAGGTTGAAGTTAAACAAAACGGAAACATTTATCATCAAGATTATGAAAGAGGAAACCCAACAAACCCATTAACAATTGTTGGAACTACAAAAGAAACAGGGACAAAGGTAACATTTTTACCTGACCCAGAAATCTTTGAAACAGTTGATTTCAATTATGAAACACTAAAGACAAGGTTTAAGGAAATTGCGTTTTTAAACAAGGGGCTTACTATTTCACTAAAAGATGAAAGAGAAGGGCGAGAAAAGCAAGACACCTTTCACTTTGAAGGTGGAATTGTAGAGTTCGTGGACTTTTTAAACAGAGGGCGTGAAGTACTTTTTCCAAAACCAATCTATATTTTCAAACAAAAAGAAGATTGGCAAGTAGAAATCTGCTTTCAGTACAATGATGGTTATAGCGAAGTAATACACGCATACGCAAACAATATTAACACCGAAGAGGGTGGAACTCACCTCACTGGATTCAAAAATGCACTTACAAAAATTATCAATGAATATGGCGTTAAAAACAAAATTTTAAAAGAAAGCGAAAAACTTTCGGGTGAAGATGTTCGTGAGGGAATTTGCGCAATAATTTCGGTAAAACTTACAAACCCTCAGTTTGAAGGTCAAACAAAGACTAAACTTGGCAACAGCGAAATGCGTGTTTATGTAGAAAAGGTTATGCAAGAAGAGTTTGGTGCATTTTTGGAAGAAAACCCAAGTGAAGCAAAAGAGTTGTGCCTAAAATGTGTTACAGCACAGCGTGCGAGAGATGCTGCAAGGTCAGCAAGAGAGTTAACTAGGCGTAAAGGTGTACTTGAAAGTACAACACTCCCAGGCAAACTTGCGGATTGTACTTCCAAAAACGCTCAGGAATGTGAGATTTTCCTTGTGGAGGGTGATAGTGCTGGCGGAACAGCAAAACAGGGCAGAAATCGAAAATTTCAGGCTATTTTACCCCTAAGAGGTAAGATATTAAATGTCGAAAAAGCAAGACTTAGTCGAATTTTAGAAAATCAAGAGATAAAAACAATGATTACTGCATTTGGTTGTGGTATTAGTGAAGAGTTTGATGAGAGCAAACTTAGGTACGACAAAATTATATGTATGACCGATGCTGATGTTGATGGAAGCCATATTCGAATTTTGATGCTAACTTTCTTTTATCGTTTTATGAGACCGCTAATTGAACACGGACACGTTTACATCGCTCAACCACCACTTTACAAAGTTGTGCGCTCGGGCGTGACAAGGTATTTCTATAACGACCAAGAACTAGAAAAATATCTAAATGAATTTGGTAGAAAAGGAATAGAAATGCAACGCTATAAAGGTCTTGGAGAAATGAATGCTGAACAACTTTGGTCAACAACAATGGACCCAAGTACTCGAACACTTCTTCAGGTTACAATGCAAGACGCATTTGAAGCTGATGAAATCTTTACAATTTTAATGGGTGAACGCCCAGAACTCAGAAGAGAGTTTATTGAGAAAAATGCAACACTTGTTGAAGACTTAGATGTTTAATACAAAAACTTGTTACAAAAGATAAACTAAATTATGTTACAAAAGATAAACTAAATTACAAATCTTAGGTAATTTTAGAGAGGGGTTTATAAAAATTAAAGGTAGGGAGAAATTATGTCTAAAGAAACAATTAATAATCCATCTTGTGCGGTAGATGAGGTAATTAGTAAAAAAATGCAAATTTCAGAAGATGAGGCACTTATACAAAAGGAAAAAGTGGAGACTTGCGAGCAGGAGCTCAAAAGAATAGAAAGAGAAAAATTAATTGAGGAAAGACTTGCTAAAGGTGAGCTTATTGATGACTTTGTAGAAGAAGAGAAAGTTGAGGAAGAAGATGAAGAGGAAGAAATTAGTCCTGAAGCAAGACGTATAGAAGAGCTTTATTTCGCTTACTACAACGGACAAATGACAGAAGAAGAAGTTTCTGACGAGATATTTATAGATGACCTTGACCGAGCAAAGCGTGAAATATTTTTACAAAAGGAAGGAAAAACTCCAGAAGAACTTGGAGAACTTATTGATGAAGCAAGAATGAGAATTCTTACTGCAAGAACGCTTTTTGTAAAATCTATATTAGGTTGTTATGATGATGAAGATGAAGAATATTAATATAAATTACCAAATAAAAAAGAATTAAAAACTATTAGTAGTAACAACATAAAAACACTAAAAAACAAAACCAAAAGATTTATCTAAAATGTAAATTAAATTTCAAAATATACTTATTATGCCTACAAATTTAAAAAGGTAAAAAGTTGTAAATTTAAAATTTAAAAATTATTAGACCTGAAATTTAAAAGCACAGAATATTTACAAAATTAATGTTTTACAAATTTCAAATTTTAAATATTTTAAAGAATACTTTTAAATATCTGAACAAATAAAAAAATTACTTAAAAAGGACAAAAAGTGCCATTTTGTGACACCAAAAGCAAAAATGCACTAAACCAAAAAAGCCAATCATACAGTGGAGGAATAAATTTAAAATGGAAGATGGAAAGGAAACGATAATAGACAAAGAAAGCCAAATAGTCAAGGTTCCTGTTGTTGATGAGATGAAAAAGAGTTTTATTGCTTATGCTATGGCAGTAAATGTTTCTCGTGCAATTCCTGATGTTCGTGATGGACTCAAACCAGTTCACCGCCGTATTCTTTATTCGATGAGTGAACTCAATCTTTACAGCGACAAGCCATATCGTAAATGTGCTCGTATTGTTGGTGATGTATTAGGAAAATACCACCCTCACGGTGATAGTGCGGTTTATGAAGCTTTGGTGCGTTTTGCGCAAGATTTTACTCTTCGCTGTCCTTTGGTTGACGGACACGGAAACTTTGGTAGTGTTGACGGTGACCCAGCTGCAGCGATGCGTTATACTGAGGCGAGACTGAGCAAAATTGCGGGTGAAATGCTTAGAGATTTGGACAAAGATAGCGTAGATTTTGCGCCAAACTTTGATGACACTCTTATGCAACCAGTAGTGCTCCCTAGTCGTTTTCCAAACTTACTTGTAAATGGTGCTGACGGAATTGCTGTAGGTATGGCAACTTCTATTCCTACACACAACCTTGGCGAAGTTATTGACGGTGTAATTGCTCTTATTAACAACCCAGAGATTACTATTGATGAACTTATGGACTACATCAAAGCTCCTGATTACCCAACTGGCGGAATTATTATGGGCAGAATGGGTATTAGACAGGCATACAAAACAGGTCACGGAAAAGTGGTTGTTCGTGGAAAATGTGAGATAGAAGAAGATGAAAATCAACGTTTTCATATTATTATCACCGAAATTCCTCATCAGGTCAACAAAGCACTCCTTATTATGCAAATGGCAGGGCTTGTGAAAGACAAGAAAATTGAAGGTATTTCAGATATTCGTGAAGAGAGTGACCGAGATGGTTTGCGTATTGTGGTAGATATCAAGCGTGATGCAAACCCGCAAGTGGTTCTCAACCTTTTATACAAACACAGTCAACTGCAAATTTCAAACGGAATTACATTTTTGGCACTTGTAAATAGAGAACCAAAAATTCTTAACTTAAAAGAAATGCTCTACTATTACTTAGAGCACCAAAAACAAATTATTTTACGCAGAACGCGTTATGACTTAGAAAAAGCCAAAGAGCGTGAACACATTGTAGAAGGGCTTGTTCTAGCGCTTTTAAACATTGATGAAGTAGTAAAAATTATTCGCTCTAGTAAAGAAAGACAAGAAGCACTTACTCAGCTTATGGAAAAACTTTCTCTTAGCGAAAAACAAGCAAATGCCATTTTGGAAATGAGACTTGTTCGCCTTACTGCTCTTGAAATTCACAAACTTCAAGAAGAGCTTGCCGAGCTAAAAGAATTCTGCAAGGAAATGCAAAGTATTTTAGACAGCCCAAACAAAGTTTTGGCTATCATTGCAAAAGAGCTTACCGAAATTAAAGAAAAATACGCGACTCCAAGATGTACTCAAATTTCACACGATGTTGGTAGCATTGACTTAGAGGACTTAATCGCTAAAGAAGATATGGTTGTTTCAATGACAAACCAAGGTTATATCAAGCGTATGGCGGTTGGGGAATACCACACTCAAAATCGTGGTGGAGTTGGAGTGGTTGCACACAAGACAAAAGATAGCGATTTTGTAGATAAAATGTTTATTGCAAACACTCACGACAATCTTATGTTCTTCACTAACAAGGGAAAAGTTTACACAATAAAAACTTATGAAGTGCCTGAGGCAAGCAAGGGTAGCAAAGGTCGTGCAATAGTGAACCTACTGCAAGTTGAACAAGACGAAAAAGTTACCGCAGTTATTTGTAAAAACAAAACTCTTTCAAGCGAAAATATGTTCCTCGTAATGGCTACTGAAAAAGGTTTAATCAAAAAGACTCGCCTTTCTGAATTTGACAATATTAGGCAAGTCGGCAAAAAGGCAATTGTGTTTGAAGATGAATCTGACCAATTAGTTAGTGTTCAGATTTCAAATGGAAATGAAGATGTTTTAGTTGCTTCCTCTGGCGGAAAATGTATTCGTTTCTCAGAAAAGGATATTCGCCCAAGTGGTAGAGGCAGTCGCGGTGTGAGAGCAATGAGGCTCTTAGACGATGCGAAACTTGTTGATATGTGTGTAATGAAAGAAAATTGTGAACTTCTCACTATTACTGAAAACGGGTTCGGAAAGCGTGTTAAACCAGTTGATTACAGAAGACAAACTCGTGGTGGAATTGGTGTCAGCGCAGGAAAACTAAACGAAAAAACAGGTATGGTCGTTGCATTAAAGCAAATCGAAGTGGGCGATGATATCCTTATTATCACAGACGGTGGAGTTACAATTAGGGTTAGCTCAAACGATGTTAGACTTCTCAGCCGAAATAGTATGGGTGTGAAAATGATGAGGCTTAGGGGCGATAGTAAAATTGCTTCAGTTGCGGTTCTTGCTCCTGATGAAGAAAGCAAAGAAATTGACCCAAAAGTAGTAGCAAAGGAAGTTCAGGAAATTGAAGAAAATGTTGAGGGCGTAATCGTTGCTCAGCACGAACACAAAATTAACCCAGATATTGATATGAATATTTCTATTCCATCGCTAGACCTTTCGGACGACTTAGACAAAGAGCCAGAACAAAAACAGCAAGATGAGGAGTAAAATATACTCCTCTTCTTAAGTTAAAACCGACAAAAATTAGACAAAAAGAAGTTAAACCTAACAAAAGACAAAAATTAGATGAAAATAAACCAAACATAATTAAAACAAAAATTAAGCGGACACATACTTAAAAGCTAACAAAAGACAAAAATCAGGTAAAAATAAGTCAAACCTAACTTAGGTTAAAACAGACTAAGTAAAATCTAAAATTAAAAACAAAAAAATAATGGAAAGCTAGTTTTTATTGGCATATTAAAACTAAGCCAAACAAGTTAGTTGTTATTGGTGAACTAAATTAAAAACAAGGAGAGAATCGTGATTGTATTTAACAAGCATATTAAAGAAGAATTAAGAAGGCTTGAAATCATTTTAGACCAAATAGAATGTCCAAATGATGCCTATCTTTTGATTGGGTATTTTTACGAACAAATAAGTAACAAACCTGAGATGAATTATGAAGCAACTTATGATTTGGGGGAAATTTTACAGGCAAAAACAATTAAATATATAGAAAAGGTTTTGACGCCAAAGGACGCAGTAGTTTTGGAGATTATAAAATACAAGAAAGCACCAAACGGGTATTTGATTATATACAACGAGTTTAATGACTCACGCCAAACAAAACTAGAAATTTTTAAAGAGCGCGAAAAAGGGTTAGAACAAGAAAATTTGCAAAAATCAAATTAACACCTAGCTTGTGCATTTATTATCCAACCAGCCTAGTTTTCACTGTAATGAAAATCCAGAGCTTTTAGTAGCCTAGCTCTGCACAAGCTTCGCATTTTTTGTAGCTACACTATCGGGTCAGTCCTAAGATATACGCCAAATTGGCTAAAAGCAGTTTGAAGATGTACGCCAAAACACTGTGGTGGGTTGGGTATAGTCCAGTGAATATAAATAATTCAAGGTACTAGCTCAGGGGGTTTAAGTTTAGTTTTAAGGTGGGTGGTTTTCAAATTTTTAATCAAATTTTTAAGTAAGAGCACAAAGGAGTTTTATGGAAAAAATAGAAATATTAGCACCAGCGGGCAATTTGGAAAATTTCAATGTCGCACTAAATTGTGGTGCAGATGCGGTTTATTTGGGACTTCAGGGTTTTAATGCAAGGGCTAGGGCTGAAAACTTTACAACTGAAAATATAGCCGAGATTGTTAAAAAAGCCCACCTTTTCGGAGTAAAAGTGTATGTTACCACAAACACGCTAGTTTCTGATGACGAAATGCCAAAGTTAATTGAAACAGTAAGGGCTTGTGTTGATGCTAAAGCCGATGCCTTTTTAGTTCAAGACTTTGGTGTTTTGGCGGTGCTGAAACATTATTTTCAAGGAATAACCTTGCACGCAAGCACCCAAATGGGCATACATAATTTAGCTGGCGCAAAAATAGCTGAAAAACTTGGGATTAAACGTGTGGTTCTTTCGCGTGAAACAAAACTTGAGGATATAAAGCTGATAAAACAACACACCAATCTTGAAATAGAGTATTTTGTGCAAGGTGCATTATGTGTCGCTTTTAGCGGAAATTGTTATCTAAGCTCTTATCTTACTGGCGAAAGTGGTAATAGAGGCAAATGTAAGCAACTTTGCAGGTTACCTTATTTTAATAATCTAACGGGTGCTGAAGGCTATTTTTTATCACCAAGCGATTTATGTTTACTTAAAAATATTAAAATTTTAAAGGAAGCAGGTGTTTCAAGTTTTAAAATTGAGGGTAGGCTTAGAAGAGCTGGTTATGTTGGACAGGCTGTAACGAGTTATAAAAAAGCGGTGGAGTTACTTGAACAAGGTGGGCTTGAAACAAATTTTATAGAGCAGGAGAAGCAAAAGCTCAAAAAGGTTTTCTCACGCGGTGACTTTAATGAAAACGCTTATCTTTTTGGTGGCACGCCAGACAAAATAATTGATACAAAATGCAATAACCACACAGGCACTAAAATAGGAAAAATTGTGCAAGTAAAACAGTTTAAACCAGGGCTTAGACAAATTGTGATTCAAAGCACGCACAAGCTTTGCCAAAATGACGGGCTTAAATTTTTTGAAAACGGAAAAGAAGTGGGTAGCCTCGGTGTGGGAAATGTCGAAACTTTAGGTAAAGATTTGTACCGAATTTATAGCTCAAGCTTTGTAAAGCCAAATTGGACTGTAAACTTAATTTTGGATTCTAGCTTTGAAAGCAAGTTTCAAAATGAAAAACGAAAATTAAAAATAAACGCAAAAGTGACAGCAAAATTAGGTCAAAAATTAAGGCTTGAACTTTCATTTAAAAATATTAATGCAACTTTGGAAAGCGATTTTGTTTGTCAGGAGGCGAAAACAAGCAAGACTGATTTTGATGAAATAAAAACTCAAGTTTCAAAACTTGGTGAGGATTTTTCTCTTGACAAAATTGAAATTACTGCCGAAAATATTTTCTTGCCAAAATCGGTAATTAATGAGCTAAGGCGAAACACAATCAAGCTTTTGGAAGAAAAAATAATTGCCGAAAACGAA
>DLKQ01000019.1 GCA_002477805.1 Christensenella sp. UBA7584
CAATTTTTCAAGAATTTTAGTTTGTTAAAAAAAGAGAAAAATATGCCCATCAGTAAACCTAAACAAAGCCACCAAATAGTCTGGGTTTTATATTACAACAAAAGAGCATACTCTAGGAAAACTCCTAAAATATGCTCTTTATTTTTTAGAAAATACCGCTAAGGGTATTGACTAATATGTTTTTGTATTATAATTCTTCCATTAATTCTTTTTCAGTGTCAGAATAATTATATTCTTGAGCTACTTCTTTTGCGACTTCTTCTTTTACTGATTGATAGGTTGTTGGAACTACGCTACTATATTGTTTTAGACCAGTACCTGCTGGAATAAGCTTTCCAATAATAACATTTTCCTTGAGACCAACCAAGTGGTCAACCTTTCCTTTCATAGCTGCTTCAGTTAAAACTCTGCTTGATTCTTGGAAAGATGCAGCAGATAAGAATGAACTTACAGCCAAGCTTGATTTTGTAAGACCTAAAAGAATTCTCTTTGCTGTTGCTGGTTGTTTCCCTTCCATAACAGCTTTTAGGTTTTGCTCTTCATAATCAGAAATATCCATTGTATCGCCTGGAATCATTTCTGTGTCTCCAGAACTTTCAATCTTAACTTTTCTAAGCATACAACGAATAATAATTTCTACGTGTTTTGGCTCAAGGTCAACACCTTCTGTTTTATAAACTTGAAGAACTTCACGAAGAATATACTCTTGAACATCTTTAAGCCCTCTTGTTCTAAGAATATCTTGTGGATACAAGCTACCTTCAGTAAGTGGTGTTCCACTTTCAACTTCATCTCCAGTCCTAACTTTACAATATGACTTTGCAGGGAGAAGGTATGCAACATCTCCATCTTTTGTATGAACAGTAACCTCTTTACGCTTGTCTATGTCTTTTACAGTAACTCTTCCTGCTACTTCACTTACAATAGCAGCATCGTTTGGTCTTCGTGCTTCAAAAAGTTCCTCTACACGAGGCAAACCTTGTGTAATATCAGCAGCAACAGCAATACCACTAGTATGTTTTGTTCTCATAGTAAGCTGAGTTCCAGGCTCACCAATTGATTGAGCAGCAACGACACCGACAGCATCTCCAACTTCAACCATATCATTGCAAACAAGATTACGACCATAACATTTTGCACAAACACCATTTTTACACTTACAAGTTAGAAGTGTTCTGATAGAAACCTCTTTGATTCCAGCATCAACAATAGCTCGTCCTTGTGAAGGTTTTATCATTTCTCCACCCTTTACAATAACTTCTCTTGTTTTTGGGTTTAAAATATCTTCAACAGCCACACGACCAACAATTCGGTCTTCTAGGCTTTGAATTACCTGATCTCCAGAACGAATTTCACTAACTTTCATACCCTTTGGAGATTCACCAAGACTAGCAAAGCAGTCATCTTCTGTTATAACAACTCCGTGAGCAATATCCACGAGCCTACGAGTTAGGTAACCAGCATCGGCTGTTTTAAGTGCAGTATCGGCAAGACCTTTACGACCACCACGAGCAGACATAAAGTATTCAAGTGAACTAAGTCCATCACGATATGAAGACAAAACAGGAATATCAATTTTTTGACCAGCAGTGTTTGCGATAATTCCACGAATACCACAAAGCTGGTTAATTTGGTCTTCATTACCACGCGCTTTAGATGAAACAATAACTTTAAGTGGGTTAAACTCATCAAGGTCTTTTACAACGCAAGACTTAACTTTTCCTGTTGCCTCGTTCCAAAGTTCAACGTTTTTGTTTACCTTTTCATCACGAGTAATAAGTCCACGACCATACAATTTTTCGTTTGTTTGTGTTAATTCTTTATACTTTGCAAGAATTTTACCCTTTTCTTCTGGTATTTTCATATCAAAAACATTCATTGTTATACCAGCATAAGTTGAATATTTAAAACCAATTTCTTTTACTGAGTCAACCATTTTTGCTGTTTCTGTAGTACCTAGTAGATTATATGTTTTTGCCAAAATTCCTTCCATTTTTCCCTTTGTAACAGGAAAATCAATTTCGTAATTCAATATTTCGGCAGGATTTGTTCTATCAACATATCCAATACACTGAGGAATACATTCGTTAAATAAAATCTTACCTACCGTTGTTTTAACACGACCTCTTATTGTTTCACCATTAAGCACTGCTGTTCTTCGAACAAAAATTGGCGATTGAATGTGAAGTTTGTTATCTTGGAATGCCATAAGAGCTTCGTCAGCATCACAAAAAATTTGATTTTCACCAAGCATTCCCTTTCTTTCTGTTGTTAGATAGAATATACCAAGAGCAACATCGTGGTGGGCTTCAATAATAGGTTTTCCTGTTGCTGGTTTTAAAATATTGTTACTTGCAAGCATTAACATTCTTGCCTCAGTTCTCGCTTCAATACTTAGTGGAACGTGAATAGCCATTGTATCTCCATCGAAGTCAGCGTTAAACCCAGGACAAACAAGTGGGTGAAGTTTTATTGCACGCCCTTCAACCAAAACAGGTTCAAAAGCTTGCAAACTCAAACGGTGAAGCGTTGGGGCACGGTCAAGAATAACTGGGTGGTCTTTTATAACGTGTTCCAAAATATCCCAAACCTCTGTTCTCTCACGCTCAACCATTCTCTTTGCACTTTTAACATTTTGTGTAAAGTTGAGCTCCACAAGTTTACGCATAACAAAAGGTTTGAATAGTTCAAGTGCCATTTCTTTTGGAACACCACATTGATAAAGTTTAAGTTCTGGTCCAACAACTATAACAGAACGACCAGAATAGTCAACTCTTTTACCAAGAAGGTTTTGACGGAAACGACCTTGTTTTCCGCTAATCATCGCGGTAAGAGATTTTAATTCTCTTTGTTTAGCACCTTGAACAGGTTTTCCACGTTTTCCGTTTGCAATCAAAGCATCAACAGCTTCTTGAAGCATACGCTTTTCGTTTCGAACAATAACATCAGGTGCAGCAAGGTCTATAAGCTTTTTAAGACGATTATTACGGTTAATTACACGCCTATAAAGGTCGTTAAGGTCACTCGCAGCAAATCTTCCGCCATCAAGTTGTATCATTGGTCTTAATTCTGGTGGAAGAACAGGCAATACATCTAAAATCATCCATCTTGGATTGTTTCCACTTTTTAAGAATGCTTCTACAGTTTCAAGTTTTTTAATTGCTTTTAATTTCTTTTGGCCTTTTGCTGTTAAAATAGTTTCTTTTAACTCTTTAGACTCTTTTTCAAGGTCAATTTCTTCCAAAAGTTCACGAATCGCCTCTCCACCCATTCCAGCTCGGAATGATTTTGGGCCAAACTCTTCTACTGCGTCGCGGTACTCTTTATCTGTAATTATTTGCTTCTTCACAAAGTTTGTTACACCTGGGTCAAGAACAATGTAACTTGCATAATAAAGTACTTGTTCAAGATTTTTTGATGTTAAGTCAAGAATACTTCCGACACGACTTGGTACACCTCGAACAAACCAAATATGTGAAACGGGTGTTGCAAGTTCAATGTGCCCCATTCTCTCACGTCGAACCTTACTCTTTGTAATTTCAACACCACATTTTTCACAGTGGTGACCTTTGTACCTAATTCTCTTATATTTTCCACAGTGACATTCAAAGTCTTTACGAGGTCCGAATATTTTTTCACAAAACAATCCATTCATTTCAGGCTTTAATGTTCGGTAGTTAATTGTTTCTGGTTTAGTAACCTCACCGTAAGACCATTCTCTTATTTTTTCTGGTGATGCTAAACCAATTTTAATGGAATCAAAATTTTTCAGTTCAAACATTTTCCACTCTCCTACTCATCTAAATCATCAAACAGATTTCCGGCACTAAAATCATCGTCATCATTTTGGCTTTCATATTCTGTTTCAGACATAATATCGTGGGATTCACCCTCAATATCATCAAAGTTTAGCTCGACCTCACTAACTTCTTTCTTGTTACTCTTAAGTAAATTTGGAATCTCAATATCATCATTTGTTAAATCGTTTAATGTAATTTCTTGGTTGTTTTCAGTCAAAATTCTTATATCAAGTCCAAGAGATTGAAGCTCTTTTACCAATACCTTGAAACTTTCTGGAATTCCAGGTTCAGCAATAGGCTGACCTTTTACAATACTTTCATAAACTTTTGTTCTTCCAGCAACATCATCGGATTTGATTGTAAGCATTTCTTGCAGAAGATTTGCAGCACCATAAGCTTCAAGTGCCCAAACGTCCATTTCACTGAACTTTTGTCCACCGAACATAGCCTTTCCTCCAAGAGGTTGTGCTGTAACTAACGCGTATGGTCCAATACTACGAGCGTGCATCTTGCTGTCAACCATATGGTTAAGTTTAAGCATATACATATATCCAACAGTAACTCTGTCCGCAAAAGGCTCACCAGTTCTTCCATCATAAAGTTCAACTTTTCCATCTTCACTAAAGCCGTTTTCTTTATAAAGTTCTTGAATAACTTTTTCTGTCGCACCGTTAAATACTGGAGTTGCAACTTTAAAGCCTAACGCTTTTGCAACACGACCAAGGTGAACTTCAAGAAGCTGTCCAATGTTCATACGAGAAGGCACACCTAGAGGGTTTAGAACAATATCTACAGACTGTCCGTTTGCCAAGAAAGGCATATCTTCACTTGGTAAAATTCTTGAAACAATACCTTTGTTTCCGTGACGACCAGACATTTTATCACCGACTGAAATCTTACGCTTTTGAGCAACATAAACTTTTACAAGTTTGTTAACTCCTGCTTCGAGTTCATCTTTGTTTTCACGGCTGAAAACTTGAACATCAACGACAACACCGCCACGACCGTGTTGTACACGGAGTGATGTGTCACGAACTTCTCTAGCCTTTTCACCAAATATAGCACGCAAAAGCCTTTCTTCTGGAGTAAGTTCGGTTTCACCTTTTGGTGTTACTTTACCTACTAATATGTCACCCGGTCTAACCTCTGCTCCAACACGAATTATTCCGTTTTCATCAAGATTTTTAAGGGCATCTTCACTTAGGTTTGGAATGTCTCTTGTAATTTCTTCTGGCCCAAGTTTTGTTGTTCTACATTTTATATCTTCAACTTTCAAGGTTATTGAAGTAAACACATCTTCTTTTACCAATCTTTCGTTAATAAGAATAGCATCTTCATAGTTGTAACCTTCCCAGTTCATAAATGCAACAAGAAGGTTTTTACCAAGAGCAAGTTCTCCATCTTTCGTAGCGAAACCATCACCAATTGTTTCACCCTTTTTCACTTTTTCACCAACTTTGACAATTGGTTTTTGGTTCAAACAAGTGTCTTGAGTTGTTCTATTAAATTTAAGAAGGGTGTGAGTGTGTTCTTCTCCAGTTTCATCTTCTACAACAATTTTTGTAGCATCAACATATTTTACAACACCATCACAATCACTTAAAATAAGTGAACCATTGTCTTTTGCAACCTTGTGCTCATAACCAGTACCAATTAGAGGTGTTTCGGTTTGAAGAAGTGGCACAGCCTGTCTTTGTTGGTTACTACCCAAAAGAGCACGTGCGGTGTCATCACTTTCAAGGAAAGGAATAAGCGATGTAGCTGCTGAAATAAATTGTTTTGGAGAAACATCCATATAGTCGATTTCGCTAGCAGGAACTTCTATAAATCGGTCTTTGTACCTACAAATTACTGTCTTGTTTTTAAATCTTCCTTGCTCGTCAAGTGGCTCAATAGCCTGAGCTATTTTACACTTTTCTTCTTCATCTGCCATTAGATATCTAATTTCAGAAGTCACAACACCTGTTTCTTTATTAACTTTGCGGTATGGAGTTTCAATAAATCCATATTCATTAACTTTTGCATAGTTTGCAAGTGAGTTAATAAGTCCGATAGATTGACCTTCTGGTGTTTCAATAGCACAAATTCTACCATAATGTGTATAGTGAATATCACGAACTTCTTCTGTTGCTCTTTGCTTACTTACACCACGGGGACCAACCGCGCTCACCTTACGCTTTTGAGTAAGCTCTGAAAGTGGGTTAACTTGGTCCATAACTTGTGATAAAGGACTAGTTTTCATAAAGTCTAAGAGTGCCTTGTTAACCGGTCTTGCACTAATAATCGAAGAAGGTGTTGCTTGACTTATGTCCTGACCTTGCATTGTTTCACGTGCAAGAGTCGCAAGTTTACTCATACCAGAATTAAGAGCAATAGATACAAGTTCTCCAACAGGACTAATTCTTCTGTTTGCCAAGTGGTCAACAACATCTAAAGAACCAATACCTACCATTAAGTCAAGAAGGTAACTAATTGAAGCTAAAATGTCGTCCATCATTAAATGTCTGCCTTGAACTTCAAATAAGTTGTCTCGGATTGCCTGAAGTTTTTCTTCTTTAGTCTTTTTACCTTTAAATAGGTCAACAATTGTTTGGTAGTGAACTTTTTCTTTTATTCCCAAATCCTCTGCATTAATATTAAATACTTTTTCAAGGTCAACACGTCCGTTTCCACGCATATGGTGTTTTTTACCATTTGGAAGAAGAACCCAAACTTCATTTATCGCACTGTCTTCAATGCTTTGAGCGTTTTCAGCAGTAAGTTTTGTTTGTGCTGGAATTTTAGTTTTATCACTTAAAATAACATCTTCAGCAAGAGTTAAACCAACAAGTCTCCCAGAAAAACCTAATTTTTTGTCAAATTTGTACCTTCCAACTTTTCCTAAATCATATTTTATACGAGTGAAGAACAAGTTGTTTAGATAACTCTTAATTGCTTCAGCACTAGGAAGTTCACTTGGTTTCAATTTTTTACTTAACTCAATTAAAGCTTCTTCTTCAGTTTTTTGAATTTCTTTGTCAAGTGTGTCAACAATATATGGGTTGTTTCCAAAAAGTTTTGCAATGTCTTTTTCATTTCCAAGACCAAAACCTTTCAGAAGCACACCAATAGACACTTTTACGCTACGGTCAATAATAACACGCAGTGTATCAAGTTGAGTTTGCTCAAACTCAAGCCAAGTTCCACGAGTTGGAATAAGCGTATTTTTATAAGTTGTTTTACCTGTGTTTTTGTCATCAATTGCTTCATAATAAACACTTGGACTTCTAACAATTTGACTAACAATAACACGGTCTACACCACTAATCAAAAAGGTTCCTTCTGGAGTCATTAGAGGAACATCACCAAGTAAAATATCTTGATCAACTGTTTCACCAGTTTCTTTACGTATAAGCCTTGCATGAACACGAATTGGAGCAACATAACTAATTGCTCTTCTGCGATATTCTGTTAATGGATACTTTATGGCATTATAATCAATGTAATAATCCAAAAAGTGAAGCTCAGCTTTCCCACTAAAGTCTTCAATAGGAGAAAATTCGGAAATAATTTCTCCAATGCCCTTTTCCAAAAATTGTTGATAAGTGCTTTTTTGAACTGAAATTAAGTAAGGCACTTCTAGCGGTTCTTCAATTCGAGCAAAACTCAAACGCTCTACTTTACCACATTTTACTTTTTTACACATACTGCTAAGTGATTTTTCTGACATTTGGAACTCTCCTTAATACTTGCTTATTTTCTCAAAAATTGGGACTTTATAGACACAAAAATATGTGCAATAAGTCTGCACATTAGGTCTGTTGGCTGTTGCCAAATATTTTGAATTAAAAAGTTTTTATTTTTTTACCAATACAATCCCACCCATTCCGTCAAAATCAACCGAGAAAAATAGTTATAGTAGTATAACATACTAAACGGGTAGTGTCAAGAGTTTTTCCCAGATTTTTTATATATTGAAAATATATAAGTTTTTTGTGACATTTTATAAAAACCTTATAAAACACTAATTTAAAAAATTATTTTATTTAAAAACAAAATTAAGCGTTTACAACATTTCGGTTTAGTATTGCAAATTGGGTTAATTTATGATAAAATAAAAAAGAACTAAAACTTGAACATAAAAGGAATAATTGATATGTCAAACAAAAGATATGTAAAGGCAAATTCTCATAGTTATGATAAAAAACATTTTAAACCAGCAACAAACAATCATTCACAACACTCAGGCAAGTCAAGAGAATCGTTTTGCAACATTCCAAATAGAAATATTTATTTTGGAAAAACACACAGAATTATTAGCAAAGATGATTTAAAAAGGTCTGACTTAGACAAACTTGAAATAGTAATTCCACTTAACAACTCCGGTTGCAACTTTCCACATAATTACAGTTTGGCCAATATCCCAAATACTGTTGAAAAAGCTAAGTTACAATCTTATCACTTTTCCTTTTCAAAAGAACAACTTGGGGCGATGTTCACTTGCCCAAAAGTTGCTGTTGATAGATTTCACAATACCTACGTTTATAATAATGAAGTTATGCATAGAACCAGTTTTTACTTGATTGCTCCAAATAGAGAAAACAACTTCCACAAAGACCCTAAAATGTTTGAAAGTATAATAAACGAAAGCGAAATACCTATTCTTTACAGATTTAGTATCTCGCGAAATCTTACAAACAAAGAACATTACAGCATTTCAATGTATGCCTTGGTTGGAGGTGCCGAAGATGGTTGGCTATTTTTAGCAAGACTAGATAACAACAACCAACTTCATCACGACTTTATCACAGATAGCACCACAAAAGCATCTTATTTTAAAAAACATTCAGCAATTCCAGTTTGTGAATATGATGAAAAACACCAAAAAATGCTTCAGGTTTTCTCTGAGATGTTTGGCGATGAAAATAATACGAATATGCCTAGCGGAATAATTCACCGCATAGCTTTTCCCCACATTCACCAAGCTGACAGTAGCTACGAACCTGGTGATGAACCAGAAACGTCTTGTCCAAAATTTTTAAAAAAGTGTGCCAGCAATACACTTGAAGAAAATGTTGCATTTATGATGAAAGCGTTTCATATCAGTGAAACACCTGAATTTTATTCAAATAATGAAAGCATTGAAAAGATTGTGTCAGAAAAACGAAATTGTATAAAAATCAGTAGTGAACCAAAGTCGGACAAATTTATCAAAGAAATGTTAATTTTGGAAAATTGCAACTCTATGCGTGATTTTGAGCTAGTAAAACCAAAAGAAAAAGTTGGAAAAGAGCCTCAACTTTCAGTGTAAACTATTTTTTCAATATGTAAACCTTTTTACAAAAATAATGTGCAATTTAGTTGCAAATTAATTAAAGATTTGCTATTATTTTCTCGGAGGAAAAAATATGAGTAAAAGAAAAAGTAAAAACAACGCACTTGATTTAGTGCTAAATCTTGTAACAATTGCTCTTTGCGTTTTTGTCATCATCGGAATTTTTGTTAGTGGAGTCGGATTCGGCCTAAGTAGCGACCTGGCAGCAAACTATTCAATACTAAACCTGTTCAATATAGATGTTGCAGGATATAATCTTAGCTCTACAGCATCAGTTCTCACAGCACTTTTTGGACTATTTGCTGGAATTTGTGCTCTTGTGATTGCAATTTTAGCAGTTCTAAAACTATTTGGTGTAAAACTAAAATATGGAAGAATTTTAACAATAATTTTTGGTATACTAGTAGCACTTTTTGCGATTTTAACATTTTTAATGCTTCCTATAGACAAAGGTTTTGACGCTTTGGGCAAAACAATGTTTTTCAGAGTTGGTATGTGGTTTACCTTTATCCCAGGAATACTTCTTTTACCTGTAACACTTTTTTGCAAAAAATAAAAATAAAAGTCAGCTTGTAGCTGATTTTTTTGTTTTCTAAAACTTTAAAAATATTATTGCAAAAATAAAAAGTTTGTTATATAATTTTTGTATTATGAAAAATATTCAAGGATTAACAAGAAAAGCTTTAGAAAAGTGGAATATGATTGATGAGAACGACAAAATTGCTGTTGGTGTTAGTGGTGGTAAAGATAGCCTCACCCTTTTAGAAACACTTACAAAACTTTCAAATTATTATCCTAAAAAATTTAGCGTTGTAGCAATTACTATTGATATGTTTGATGGAAAAACTGATTTTTCAAAAGTTAGTGAATTTTGCAAAAGTCTTGGAGTAGAACATCACATAGTAAACACAAAGCTTTATGAACTTTTATTCGAGGTTAGAAAAGAAAAAAACCCTTGCAGTTTATGTTCAAAAATTCGCAGAGGCGCACTATGTGCAAAGGCAAACGAACTTGGCTGTAATAAAGTTGCTTTAGGACACCACGCAGATGACCTTGTGGAAACCTTTTTTCTCTCACTTTTTTACGAAGGTAGACTTTCTACCTTTTCACCAAAAACTTTTCTTACAAAAACAAATGTAACAGTAATTAGACCAATGCTTTTGGTTTGGGAGAAATCAATAATTTCTCACGCTAAAACATTACCCATTGTTCAAAATGCCTGCCCTGCAGACAAACATACAAACAGAGAGTGGGTAAAAACTCTTTTACACGAACTTGGATTTAAATTGCCAAAACTCAGTGGAAATCTACTGAGTGCAATAACATCACCAGAGCGCTATCACCTATTTGATAAATTTAACGAGAGTGAATAATCTTAAATTTTTCTCTAGTTGCTTCACCACCCCTAATATGTTTTTCTCGCCCATTTTTGTCCAAAATTGCTTGAACTTTTTTGTAAAGCTTAAAATTTATTCTTTTTAAATTTTTGTGTAAATAATTGTGCACACTGCTTTTTGAGATGTTAAAATATTTTGCAGTCTTTCTCACTGTACTTTTTTGCAAAACAAAAAACTCAGCAACTTCTAGACATAACGCTTCAGAAAACATACTTACCTCTTTTTGTATAAATATGTCTAAAAAGTGAGCATTATGTTAAAAATTGAAAGTTTTTTAAACAATTAAATATTTTAGTTAGGTAACATAAGTATACAATTTTCTCCTTACATAAAACTGTTTACACTTTAAAAAGCATAAAACTATACAAAAATTTAAAATTTTGTAAAGTCAACTAAATTTATGCACTTTTTCAAAAAAAAATAAAAAAATATGAAAAAAGTAGTAAAATTATGCTTGATCGACACTTTTACACCCTTTGCAAAGGGTGTAAAAGTCAGTTTCGAGTGTTTTACTACCAGCCCAACCAAGCAACTCAAAACCACCGTCATAACGACAAAAGCCACACCATTTATCAGTTATGTAAACCACGTCAACACCATTGTTCCCATATTCAACAGTGCCATTTTCCATTGTTTTTGCAGTAAAACGTGTAGCAACTGCAAACGATACTTCATTTATTGTATTATCATTGACTTCAGGCGAACCTTCGTCATATTCAGCGTTCCATTTACGAAAAATGGAAGATATGTCATAATACCTTGTTGTATCACTTAAAACACCAAAATTTCTAACTTTATACTTATAAAACACACCGATAGAGTTTAGCAAGGTTAGAGAATAGTTTTTGTAACTCAATTTATCGCCAATACCAGTAGAGATATTTATTGACGTTGCTTTCAAATCAACGTTAGGCGAACAAGGTTGGTAGACATAAATAAACAACTCTTTATCGTCACTTTCAGCGACTTGAATAACTTTCAATGAATAGTCGGTTGTATCGACTACATAATCGTCAACACTAAAAGAAGTGTCTTTTCGCAAATCTTCCAATACGTTGGTATAACTCGTTCCGTCAACTCCAATAGACGCATAACAAACTAAACCATTACTACTTGTAAATAAAACCGAACACAAACAAGTCAAAATCAAAGTAAATACAATAAGCATTTTCTTTACATTTTTTCTCATTGCTTTCACTCGCTTATTAAATTAAAATTAACATTTATTACTATGTTATCTCGATTAGAAATAACAAGCCTAAAATATGGCAAATCAGTATCCAAAGAAGTAGGACAATCAGTCACATTGTCAGTATGATAAAAATCTTGCAAGATAGAACACAAATCTAATCAGCACAAAAAGTAAAGTAGTCGTCATAAGCGTTTATAACAAAACTACTTGTTAGTGACAAAATATCCCCATAACTATGCTCAACTCCGTCAACCTTAAAATTAAACGTTGTAGCACTTGAAATATTTGGCACAACCTTAACGTTATAACTACTTTCACTATTCAAAATAGCGTCTTTTTCGTTTATAATATCAAATCTATATTCCTTATGCAAAACAATATCAAAATTACTTCTATCAGCCATAATTTCGTCATTACCACATTTTACATAAAACTCTTTATATCCAGTTGTAAGTCCGTCAGTCCTAAAAAAGATAAAACCGACAACAATTACAACAAGCATTATTATTACCAAACTAGATAACATTGTAGTAAAACCATTTTTTGTCGATTTTTTCATATTTACTCCAATATTACCTTTTTATTGTAAATTAAAAAGCCGATAAACTTTTTGTCTATTAAAACAATAGAGTGTTCATTTATCGGCATTTTTATTATTGTTTACTTAACACTCATATTGCTATCATTATGCACAAAGATAAAGTTCAAAAGTAGCACCAACTTTGTAGCAAAGTTGCAAAGTATTAGCACCAGCATAATCTGACATATCAATTTCAAAATATTTGATACCGTCAGTGCCTACTTTAACATTTTCAGTAGGAATAGTGACATCAGCAATTCGTGTGCCAGTTGCGTTGTAAATAGAGTAGTTAGTAGAAGAAAAGTCTTCGCCTTTGATTAAAACTTTTGAACAACAAGAAACGTCAACACCTTTTGAAGAAGATTGCCAATCGCTTTCACCGTATGTGCCATAGTTTTCAGTCAAACTGCCACTATGTTCAAACTCGAAAAGGTCAGCCGATACTTTGTTGCCTTGCTCTTTATTTACTTCGATTTTTAATTGTTTAGCATATTTGCTAACTTCATACCACTTAATGTTAGTGTCGTCGTTTGGAGTGATTACAATACGGCATTTTACAATACCAAAAGTTAAATCTTCTTCAAACTTGCCACTCATTAAATTAGAACTTTTTACAAATTTGTCATTTGAGTTATAGAAATAAACTTGATATTTTACAGTGCTAGTAAAATCGGGGACTACTTCAAACCTTGACACTCAAAAGCGTCTTTTGTATAGATACTTTCCTTTGTAGAAACATAAGCACCAGTATTACTAAGTCCACCAACAGCAAAAGACGGACTTACAGTTTTAGTTGTCTTGTCTTCGTTCTTAAACATTGCAACAAGACCTAGAATAGCACCCAAGATTAAAACACAACCTAAAACAATCAATAGAATATTTCTAGTTTTTGTTTTCAACTTAAATTTCTTCATAGATTCACCTATAAAATTTTATTTTTTTACGATATAAGTAAAATCAGTAGTGCCTTTGTGAGCAATATTGTTATCACTTATAAAATTACCATTTACGCTAGTATCGTGAATACCATACCTAGCCTTAACATTTCCAGTTATAACGATAGTATTGTTTGAAATAGTAGAGTTGCAACTATCTTTTGCACTCGTGCTTTCAATACGAATTTCGTCAAAACCACCGTTTGTTTTTTGAGAGTTATTCATTAAATAGTTATTTGAAACAACATTTTCTTTTGAAGAATAAAGATAAATACCAAAACCACCATTGTTGGCAACTAAATTATCCTTTATGTAGCACTTATCAACCTTAAAAGATTGAATACCACAATACTCATTTTCAAAAACAAAGTTGTTTATGATAGAGTTAGCATAAGATAAACCGTTGCCCAAATCGTCGTTTGCAAGCGAAAATGAAACGCCACACTCTTTATTTTCAAAAAAGTAGTTTGATTTTACGGTGTTATAGTGGCTTCCGTTTGAGCCAACTTCGCCAGGGGAAATAAGCACACCGTGTCTATCATTAGCCTTACCATAACTATTCAATAATTGACAATAATCGCTTTGTTCAATTTCAAAACCGTGATATTTATTTCCAATAGAATAACATTGATTAACAATGCTATTTTTAGTGTTGTATAAATGTATACCTACACCATTTGTGTTGTAAACATAAACCTTTTCAACAAAACAGTTAGAACTACCACTTATAAACACTCCATATTGTGTTGTAGTATCGTTATTTTGATTAGCGCGATTACCGTTGATTGCAAGGTTATAAATTACAACATTTTGCTTGCTTTCGGCTTTCAAAATATTGTTTAAATTTGTTTGATTGTCAATCAATTTCAATATAGAACTATTACCATTGCCCAATAGTGCGATATTACTATTCAAATTGATACAATCGTCAACATTAACTAAAAATGTGCCACTAGGAATATAAACCACGCCACCATTTGTAAGCGAATTTATAGCGTTTTGAATAGCAGTAGTATCGTCAATGTTGTCATTTGGAATAGCACCAAAAGTAGTTATGTCAACGTATGAGTTGCTATGTTTTATAATATCAGCAACGTAACTTGTAACATAAACGCTATCATCATTGATTACGTTTGGTGTAAGTTGTTTTTTCAATGTAGAAAAATCAACAACAGTATATTTGTTTGTTGGTGTTTTGTTATCAGTACCATTGTCCTTTTTTGGAATAAAGGAAGATACAATACCAAAGATTGCGCCAACCAACATTACAAAAACAACAATGTATAGAAAATACTTAAAACTATTTTTTTTGACTTGTTTCATAAAATCCCTCCATTTGATAAAGATATTATACAATAATTATCGAATAAAAGCAACAACTACGCCAATAAAAACAGCAACACCAACACCAATTAGAACATATCTAAAAATTTTGTTTTGAAATAATTTCTTCATACACAGCCACTTCCTTATTTGTTATACACAATAGTGATTTGACTTGTGTAGTTTCCAATATTCCAAATTGTGATTGTAACGTCTTTTCCGTCAACTTGATTTGGAGTGATTTCAACTCTAAATGTTTTTGCGGTTGCAGGAATATTTGTGTTATCAAAATCTTCGCTTTGTGCGTCGGTCATTGACACAAATTTACCGTCTTCGTCATAGAACGCAACTTTGTATGTGATTTGGGCATTTTCGCCAAGTGTGATTTCCAAACCGTCAACAGTTTTTGCGTCTTTCATAGCGATATGTTGTTTACTATCCACATTTTTACCAGTTGTTGCACTGATAGAAGTGATAGCATAATCACTACGTCCTACATTACGTGTAGTGTGCAAGTTATTCAAACTAACACATACAGATACTAAAATACCAATAATTAAAACCATAGCAAGTCCAGTAAGTATCCATTTGAACTTGTCACTTTTGAGATGTTTTTTCAAATTACTCATATTTACTCCTAAATTAAAATATTTTGCCAGCATTGATTTTCAAAAACTACACTTCGCCAGCACAAGTGTTGTTTTTAATTAAATAACTATTTTTTCTTATCAAATCTTTTACAATAATTTTTGTAAGCCCTATCATAAAGTTTGTCGCTATCCTTAAAATTGTAAGTCCTTACAATCTTTGTTGTTCTATCGGGGGAGATAGAAGTATTACGAACAGGAACATATCCACGTTTAGTATAAGAATAGTCGTTTTTCTCATAGCCACCCATACCACGAAAGAATTTCAAAGTCTTTTCGTCAGTGGCGTATTTGTGCATTTTAGGACTTGATAAAAATTTATCTTTACCAGTCAAAACCCATTTACTGCCACGTTTAGTGTATTCATAGCGTGTAGTTTTGATAGTTTTATAATCGTCAAAATCTTTGATTTTTCTTGCCATAAAAACTCCTATTTCAAAGTATTTTTTAGGGCGTCCATAATGCGTCCAGTAAGCGTCTTGTTATTTTGACTTAACAAGTTTCTTATTTCGTCAAAAGTTTCAACAGTAAACATACCAAGACTTTCGCCCTTATTATCGACACCAGTTTCAATAAAACAGTGTCCGTCGTATTCACTGATAGAAAGTATTTTTTCTATCGGCAACATAACCTTAAATTGTCCGTCACGTTCCGTTACTTCAATAAAGTGTCTTGCGTGATTGTTTCCAACGCAAATAGGGAAGTTTAGGACTTCTTGCACCGAATATCCTTTACCTAACAATACGTCAAACATTTTCCTTACGTCATTAAATGTCAAATCGGTTACATTTTTGATTTCGTTATCCATAATTTACTCCTAAAATTTGATTTATTAAAAAACTTCTTACTTCGCATTACCCCCTTTATTCATAGTGTTAATGAGCATTTGCAACAAAGCCTTGTCGCTATCTCTTGACGGTTTTACGCTACATACATAGGGGATACCGTCTTCGTCAATAGTTTGCAAAGTATAAGTCTTGTATTTTGTTTTAGCACCTGTGATACTATCGACCATTTCTTCGTCGCCAATCATAAGTTGTGCCTTATCTTGCACGTCGAATAAAATGTCTAACGGTTCATATCCACCTTTATCCTTTGGAGCAAAGTCAACTTTGACGTCACGTCCACGCACTTTGCCTTTTAGGATATAAGACCAATAATCTTTTCCGTCATTTCCTTTGAATTGTTCTCTTTCAACAAACAACCCGACTTTTTCGTTTTCTGCAACTTCCTTTACTGCAACTTTTTCTTTCTTTTCGTTTTCCATAATTTTTACTCCTTTCTATGAAAATATTTTTTGAAGAATAAAACCAAAGAAAAAAAGTTTTATCCTTTACGCAAATAAGAATAAAACTTTACAAAATTTAAAATTTATGTAATTTTTTCAAAAACAGTTGACATATAATTAATAATGTGTTATCATTTGTGTATATCGCGGGGTAGAGCAGTTCGGTAGCTCGTTGGGCTCATAACCCAAAGGTCGCTGGTTCGAATCCAGCCCCCGCTACCAATCCAAAACAGCTTCTGCTGTTTTTTTGTTTTAATTACACATTACAAAAATAATAATTCCATACATAAATTTTACTCATTAACTAAAATAGCAAATAAAAAACACTATCCAAGTTCAATTAGATAGTGTTTTTTTATATTACATAGATAAATTTCTCTCTACAACATTTCGTATTCTTTTATTAAAATTTTCCCCAATTTCTTTTAATTTAGGTGCATTTATTTCTACACCTTCATTAATCTCAAGCATAAATCCATTTGACTTTTCCAAATTAGGAGCGTTGAACTTCTTTAAATCCTTGTTGAGCAAAAGACAAGAAATACCAACCTCTTTCAAATTTGGCATATTAAAAGTCTTTAAATTTCTATTCCAGACGAGTGAATGGTTACCCATTTTTTCTAATTTTGGAGCAAAAAATTCTGCAAGATTTGTATTATTTTTTAAAAAATTATTACCAATTTCTTTTACATTCTCAAGTCTTAATACTTTTAAAGATTTGTTATACATTAAAAAATCATCTTTAACGATTCGCACATTTGGATTGTGTAATTCTGTAATCTTCCCGTGTTCAACTTTGATAAAAACATCATCTCCATCATAAAGAGATATACTAATATCTTTTTTATACTTATCTTGTAAAATGTTTATTTTTTTTATTTGACCGATACTTTCCACAAACGCATCTATATCATTTTTATAATCTGTAACCTTATTGTGTCTTGTGTTAAATAAATAGTTTTCAATTAAAACATTCATATTTTCATAAAAATATATTTCACTACCACTGCTTACAACCCTATTCCCAAGACAAAAATTATTGTCACCAATTGTTTGTGTAACTTTAAAAAGTTTTCCATTGATATTTGTGTAATCTTTTAACTGATAATTATTCTCATTTTTATTTTCTTGAGAAATTGATTCAAAAACAAAAGACTTAAAACACTCCTTATCAGACATTATATCATCATAAAGCTCTTCATTACTAGCGAAATTCTTTGAAAGAATTTCGTAAACTAACATTGGTTTTTCAATCATAATTGTAGCAAAATTATTCTTACACAACAAAGCAATATTACTACCAAACGCTTGAGAAATAAACTCAACCTCTTTTTCTAAATATTTTTTATCCATATTCTTTCCTTTGTTTTTGTTAATTATATCACACAAAAAGCAAATGTCAATATTTTTTGGTTTGTAAATAAATGTGCATATTATTTGCAAAATTTTGATTACACTAAACAAAAAGGAGAATTTTATGAAATTAATTGAAAGTAAAACGTACAAAAACTTAGCAAAATCTTACGCAGGAGAATGTCAAGCACACATCAGATACAAATTTATTGAATATGGTGCAAGAATGAATGATTACAAAAACATCGCCTCTCTCATTGACGACATTGTATACAACGAATTTAACCACGCCAGAATGTTTTACACATTTTTGCAAGATGCCTCAAAAGATACTATAGACAACATAGATATTTCTTCAGGTTATCCTTTTAAGGAAAAATGGGACCTAATGGAAAACTTAAAACTTGCTGCCGAAGATGAATTGAACGAAGCAACAAAAATCTATCCAAAATATCGCGACATTGCAAAAGAGGAAGGATTTGATGAAATAGCAAAACTTTATGACGATATTATTCAAGTAGAAACTTGTCATTACAAACTCCTAACCCAACTTTATGAGCAGATGCGTGATGGAACATTATACAAAAAAGATTATGAAATAAAATGGAAATGTGCAGATTGCGGTTACGAGGCAACAGGAAAAGAACCTTGGGACAAGTGTCCTCTTTGCAAAGCAACTCGTGGCTCCATTTTAATACCAATTGAAGATGGTGAATAAATAAAAAAATCGCTAACAAAGCGATTTTTTAAGTTTAAATTAACCATTACCAAACACAACATTATTTGAACATTTTTCCTTCTTGGTATTTAAACTATCATCAAAAACAGCAACTTCTGCGTTTGAAAATCTGATTTTTGAATAGTCATTGTTTTTTGGTGCTCCGTGAAAATAAGCCTCACTAACTCGACCTATCCCACTATGAGCAACAATTAAAATATTTTTGTTTTTATATTTTGGCAAAATTTCATTATAAAAATCCGAAACTCTTTTAGAAATTTCAGCTATTGTCTCTATGTTATAAACCTCTTTTCCTTTTTCATCTTCACCAACAAGCCAAAGGTTATATGTGAGATTTAGCTTTGATTTTTTCTCCAAATCCCCATAATTTCGTTCCATTAATCTTGCATCTGTTATTACAGAAGTTTCTGGGTGAAATTTCAAAATTTCATCACAAGTTTGAACAGCCCTTAAGAGTGGTGAACAAAAGCATACATCAAACTTTATATCTTTAAGTTCAGCAGCAGTAACTTTTGCTTGAACTACCCCTCTTTGATTAAGCGGAATATTTGTCCTACCAGCATAAATTTTTTGTAAATTAAAATCTGTTTCACCGTGTCTTACAAAATAAATCATCATTTTTCCTCCTTTAAATTATATTATCTTTTTATTTTTTGTGAGAACAAAAAATTTGAAACTTTCATTTCAAATTTTGCCCGAAAACTTTTTTCAGTCAAGTGACAGTTTTTCCTTTTGAAAATAATATTTTCAGAAGCTTTTCTAGTTTTATTTAACTAGCACTTATCACTCCCATTTATCTTTATTATAGCTTAAAAGTTGTCAAATACCCAATAACATTATGCAACAATTCTCATTATGTAAAAAAAGTGAATGTTTTTATAATACTACTTAGTTTTAAAAAAGTCAATAGAAAAGAACAATTTTTTCACAAAAAATTTCACTATTTTTTATCTTTGTGAACAATATGTAAAAGGAGGAAATTATGTCTGTTTTAAATACCGCACAACTATAATCAACCCTCGGGCGGTGATTGTGATGTGAAGGTTACCAACAAAAGCAACACTCACATTACTAACAATGTTGAAGAAGACATCATATTTCAAAAACTAGTGAAAAAACTTGGGCAATTCCAAAGGAAACACTAATCATAACCACTACTATTGAAAACAATATGTCTACAGAAATATCAGACATCTTTATTAAAAGCACTATCTCAAGTGGTGCAAGTTTTGTAGAGGGCTCAATTCAAGTTGGCTCACAAAGTTATACTGAATTTGATATAACGAATGGCTTCACTCTGCCAGTTACTATAAGCACGGGTGCAGAACTTTCAATGACATACAAGATAATAGTTGACGACTATCCCGAAAGTTCTAAAGTGTCCGACATCACAACAATCAGTTTTAAAATTAATGAAAAAGACTTTAACTTAAATTCTAACACAATTAGTCTAGTATTGAAAATGAAGTGAGTCTCCTTAAAACTGCGGATACCAGTGCAGTTAAATCTGGAGACACTATCACCTATACCATAACCATAACAAATTCTGGAACAATCACAAACACAAATCTATTTTTCACTGACCCAACACCGTCTGAAACAACTTTTGTTGATGGAAGTGTTGAAATTGATGACACATCAAATCCAAGTTTTAATCCACAAACTGGATTTAATCTCAGCGACCTTGAAGCAAATCAAACAATAATAGTTAATTTCAAAGTAAAAATAAACTAAAAATATCACTCAAGTGTTAAAACATAGTTTAATCAAAAAAACTAATTATTTTTTAGAAATTTTTTGAACCTATTTTCAAAGTTTTCGTAATACAATTTTCTTTTTTGTTTTGTCATACCATAAGTTGGCTCAGCCTTTTCATCATATAAATTAATTATTCTTACCCCCTTTCTTTTAGCATAATTCATAGCAATCTTGCTCCACTTGGATTATGTTTTTCGTCTACATAACATATTAAAGTATCACAGCTTTCTATCATCTTTTGGTTACTGACTACTATTCTTCTTTTAAAGTGCTCCTCTTCTATTTCGTAAATCGATGTAGAAATCCCTGCATCAGGATTGTTACTAAATACATCATCTTCAATATTTATTTTTTCTACACTATGCCTTAAAAATAGCCAAATACTTCAATTGCTCGTTAGATTATTTATTTGGTTTAGATAATGAAAGGAATTTAAAAAGTACAAGTCATTTGATTACGATATTTCAAAATTTCTCGCAAATTATCAAAAATTACTTAAACAAAATGGAATTAGTCACTATAAATTTATACAAAATAGTCACTTTGATGAGAGTATTGTTAGACACTGGAAAAATAGTTCAAAACCTAGACTGGATATAATTTTTTATATCGCAAAAAGTCTTAATGGCTCAATAGATGAATTAATTGGTCGCTACTAATCAACTTTTATCCAAAATTCTTTTAAATAACACAAAATAGTACAAAAAATAAAAGCAAAAACAAAAATTAAACTTACTGAGATACTCGCAAAGTTTTACATCAGCAATAAATGAGTTTATAGAAAATTTGACTAATGTTTACCAACCTTACTTATCTATACTGTCTTTAAAAACACATTCTCACTTAAAAATAGTTAATAAAACTAACTCAAAATAAAAATAGTTAGTGGAAACTAACTATTTTTTAAATACAATACTGAACATATCGTCAAAATAAACATATTTTAATGTTCTTATATTAAATACATTGGCGGAGAGAAGAGGATTCGAACCTCCGGATACTTTCATATCGCACGCTTTCCAAGCGTGTGCCTTAAACCACTCGACCATCTCTCCAAGATTTAAGATAATTGCCTATATTAATTTTTTGTGCCACACAATAACACATAGGTTATTTTAACATAGATTTTTAATTTTTGCAAGAAAACTGTGTAAAAACTTTTGCCTTGTGTAAACATTTGATATATAATATAATATAATAAAGGAGTTTTTATGAACAAGATTGTAATTATAGGTTGTGGCAATGTTGGAATGTCTAGCGCATATGCCCTACTCTTAAATGGTGCAAGTATTGACGAACTTGTGCTTATAGACATAGACAAAGAAAAAGCAGAAGGAGAAGCACTCGATCTTAATCACGCTCTAAGTTATGCGAGCAGGTCTATAAAAATTTATGCAGGAAATTATGAAGATTGCAATGATGCAACGATAATAATAATTTGCGCTGGGAAAAACCAAAATGTTGGAGAATCGCGAACCAATCTTCTTGAGAAAAACTGTAAAGTTTTCGAAAGCATTATTTCAGAAATAAAGAAAACAAATTTTAGCGGAATTTTTCTTGTTGCAACAAATCCGGTTGATACTATGAGCTTAGTTACACAACAACTTTCAGGAGTTGCACCTTCAAAAGTTATTGGAACAGGAACAACTCTTGATACATCAAGACTAAGATTTTTACTAAGCAAAAAAACAAACATAAATACCAGCAACATTCATGGTTTTGTCTTAGGCGAGCACGGTGATAGCGAATTTGTTTCGTGGTCAAATGTAAAGATTAGCACATCAGATATTTCTAATTTCATAAAAGAAAGTGAATACACCAGCATTGAGCAAGAAGTAAAAAATAGCGCTTATGAAATTATAAAGAAGAAAGGAAATACAAGTTTTGGAATAGGAGTTTGTGTTTTAAAAATTGTAAACGCAATACTCTTAAACGAAAATAGAGTTATGACTGTTTCTTCATTTCATAAAAAAGATGAACTTTTTTATAGCCTTCCTTGTGTAATTAACAGAAAAGGTGTCCAGAGAGTTTTGGACATCACATTAACAGAAAAGGATAAACAAAAATTGAAAGATAGCCTACTTTCACTAGAAAAAGCAAAAAATGAAATTTACAAACCAAAACCAGCAAGTTAATTTTTTAACTTGCTTTATTTTTGACATTATTCTTTATCAATCTGCTTGGGGTATATTCTTTGACCGTTTTGAGTTCTTAATACTTTCAAACATTTTGTAAGTAAAAATTCCACATACAGCAACAAAAGAGCCAAACATTAGTCCACCCAAAACATCAGTAAAATAGTGCACACCTAAAATAATTCTACTCATTAAAACAAGAAAAACTATTATAGTTGACAAACTACAAATGAGCCATTTTACCCACACTTTAACTTTAGGAGAAGCACAAACAAAAAAACATATAAACACAAAAATGCAAGCTACAGTGATAGCGTGCCCACTAGGAAAACTTGATGAATGTTCTGCCATCCACCACAAGGATTCATCAGGTCTTGGTCTCTGAATTAAAAATTTTAAGAGCTTCTGGAGCAAAAAAGAAGCTAATAAAGTTCCACCAAAGAACCAAAAATTGCTTTTGAATTTAAAAATGAATCCAACTAATATTACCGCAAAAATAGCAAAATATGTGTAACCAAATTCAGTTATAATTCTAAAAAACCAAAAAGTTGTGCCACCTTTTTCTCCACGGATACTGTACGCCCAAGATGCAACATTTTCATCAACTAAAAAAGGGTTCAAATTATTGGCACAAATCAAGATAACAAGTACCAAAAAACCTATTCCCAAAACTCCAGTTAGCACTGACAAAATTGCAATTTCTTTTTTGGTCATACAAATCTCCACTTAAAAAATTGATACTATTCAAAAAGCTCATCAAGAGTAACTGAATAGATTTTTGCAAGTTCCAAAATTTGTGCAATCTTCGGTTCGCTGTATCCAGTTTCCCAATGACCTATCGTAGGAATACTTACATTAAGCTTATCAGCAATCTCTTTCTGAGAAAAATTATTCATAATTCTAAAAGTTTTTAAATTTTTACAAAACATTGTTTTTATCCTAAGTATTTTTTTTGCACTTAAACAAATGCTACTCTTAGCATATCAAATTTTGAATAAAAAATGTGTAAAAACTCAAAAATTGATAAAAAGATTTTTGAAAAATTCAATAAAACAATAACAAAAAATAATTTTTTTATTTATTGTATTGAAAAAATCT
>DLKQ01000008.1:0-32791 GCA_002477805.1 Christensenella sp. UBA7584
CCTTGCTTTCCTTATTTTATATTACTCACACGCTAATTTCGTTTGGCTCACTTACTTTTTTAATACACTCTGGATTTTTCTCTCTAAAATCTTTTCGCTCCCTTTGCGTTTTTATGCTTTTATTTTCTTTATCAATTATCGGCTTTAAAAGTGCTTTAAGTTCAGAAGTTGTAGGTAAAGGCACTAGTGTTTCACTCTTTTCATTTTCTTTTGAGTTTGTAACAGACATAGCAAGAGCAAGGGCTGTACACTTTGAAATAGAATCAAGTCTGTGTGTGTCTACCTTTTTTCCATCTTTATATACTTCCAAATCAGGATACCACTCTGAATTCCTCTTTATAATTTTTATCATATGTTCATCTACATTTTCAATCTCATCATCACACAAAAAACTATTTGAAACTAGATATAAATTCCCATTTTTTTCACAAAGCTTGCCCGCACCCATAAATTGTCCTGATTTACAGCTAAATTCCTCTGGTTTTGTGTTTAAAACATTATCGTTAAAAGTACAAAGATAGAAATTTGATGAGAGACTTTCACCTTTAATAAAAGGTGCATACCCAATTTGGAAAATATTTTTTAATATTTTTCTTGTCTCTTCATCGGTATAACCAAATTGCTCTTTCATATCCATTGCAGTTTTTCTAAGAAGTATTTCCGCAATGAACGCTCCATAACAATGCGTTAGAAGCGTTATTTTCCTCATCTGCTTGCAGGCCTGTTCGACTGGCATTTTTTCATTTTTACTGATAAGTCTATCCAAAAATAAAGTTTTCGAAAGAATGTCTATATCCTCTTCATCAAGAAACCCCGTCATTGTAAATTCACTATCGTAGAAACTATAAGAAACACCATAAAGATTTATATAACTATCTTCAATTTTTGTACCTAGCAAGCCAAGAGCAACTTTTGTCATTCCATTGGCAAACACATCACTTATATTTCCATTTCCCCCAAAACAAAAAATCATCGGTTTTGTCTGATCAATATCGTAAGGTTTAATTCTTTTCCAACCTCTTTCGTATCCCTCACTTGGTATAACTTTTTGTCCAAGTGAAAATTTGATTTTATTGTCTTCCATTTATACCTCATTGTTTCTTTTTAATTAAATGTTTCCCTTTTATTTGTTTTTTAGGAATAGATTTTTTTACAATTTTAATTTGCTTTTTAGCCTGTTTTATTTCAGCTTTAACTTCTTTTATCTCAGCTTTAATCTCAGCTTTTTGTTCTTTTAGTTCAGCTTTTTCTTCTTTCTTTTCGTGTTTAATTTCAACCTTTTCAGCTTTTTCCTCAGCTTTTTCTTCAAGTTTTTGTTGCCACTTTTTGTCTTTAAAAATTTTCTTTTTAATATTTGTTGCTGTTTCTTTACCTTTTAAAAGCCTTTCTATATTGCTTCGATGAGCAAACCAAGTAAGAAGAAAAATCGCAAAAGTCATTAAACTAATGGCTAAATTTGGCTCTTTCATAGAAAGATTTTGCCAAACAACCATTACTGTCGCTATTAGTAACGATGCAACTGAAACATACTTAAAAAACCAAACATAAATAAAAGCAAGCAAAAACACAATTAACATTGCAAGTGGTTGAGCAACAGTAAACACCCCTATCATTGTTGCAGCACCTTTTCCACCTTTAAATTTATAGATAACTGGAAAAATATGACCAACAATGGCAGCAAGACCGCACGCATATAGTCCTATGAGACCGTCAGTTGTGTTTATACCAAAAACCAGTAGCCCAACAAGTGCGGGAATAGCACCTTTTAGGGCATCAAGAAAAAGAGTTAAGTAACCAACTTTTCGGCTGATATTTCTAAACATATTCGTAGCACCAGGATTACCCGAGCCTTTTTTAGTAATGTCAATATTTTTGCTTCGCGCAATAATACGCCCAAAGCTAATGTTTCCTATAAAATAAGAAGCCAAAAGCAAAATTGCAAGAAGCCAAAAGTTCATTATTTAATCTCCTTTTTTTGACTTTGTCTTACTAGTAGTCTAATTGGTGTTCCACTAAAATCTTTTGCTCTTCGAAGAGAATTTTCCAAGTACCTTTTATATGAAAAATGTAAAAGAGAAGGGTCATTTACAAAAAGTGCAAAAGTTGGAGGACAAACATCAACTTGAGTGATATATTTTATTTTCAATCTTCTACCAGCCTTTGAAGGCGGTTCAGCTGATGCCATTGCATCTTGCAAAATTTCATTCAACAGACCCGTGCTAATTCGCGTTTTTGCATTTTCTAAAACTTTTTCAGCAGTTTCCATAATTTTACCAAATCTAGTTCCTGTAAGTGCTGAAACATAAACAAGAACGAAGTAATCCATAAACTTTAAGTCTTCTTGAAGTTTTTTTGTGTACTTGCTTGCTGTTTTGTCATCTTTTTCAACCAAATCCCACTTGTTATAAACAACAACGCTTGGTTTTCCTTGTTCGTGAATATAACCCAATATACGAACATCTTGTTCAGTAATTTCTTCTGAAGCATCTAAAACAAACAAAACAACATCAGCACGCCTTATTGCTTGAAAGGAACGCATAACACTGTATCCTTCAACTGTTTCGTAGTCAATCTTACTTTTTCTTCTAATTCCAGCTGTATCTATTAGGACATAATCTTTTCCTTTATATCTAAAAGGAATATCAACAGCATCTCTTGTAGTCCCAGCTTGACTACTTACAACAACCCTACTTTCTCCAACCATTCTATTGGTGATTGAACTTTTTCCCGCATTAGGTCTACCAACTATAGCTATTTTTACCTTTTCGTTTTCTTCAAGTGGCGAAACTTTGGTTTTAAACTTTTCAACCACTTTATCCAAAACATCACCAACACCCATTCCGTGTTCAGTGGACATTGGCATTGGCTCTCCTAATCCAAGTTTGTAAAAGTCCGTAACAGCCATTCCATCATCATTTTCCAACTTATTGACAGCAAGCACAATAGGTTTTTTACTCTTTCTAAGAATTTGAGCTACATTTTCATCACTGGCACTTATACCCTCTTTTCCATCTACTATCATCAAAATAACATCAGCAACATCAATAGCAAGCTCAGCTTGCATTAAAATATACTTTTGCCACTCATCATCAAGTCGTGGCTCTATTCCACCAGTATCAATCATTGAAAAAGCATATCCAGACCACTCAGCATCTGCATAAATTCTATCTCTTGTTACTCCTGGTACATCTTTTACAATTGAAATTCTTTTTCCTGCAACTCTGTTAAAAAAAGTAGATTTTCCAACATTTGGCTTCCCTATAATTGCTAAAACTGGCTTTACCATAATTTTCTCCAATAATTTATTTTTTCATCTTTTTTAAAAGCTCTATAAAGTTATCAATGTCAGTAAATTGTTTGTAGACTGAAGCGAATCTAATATACGCAACCTCATCAAGTGATTTTAGTGCCTTCATCACCTCTTCACCTATTTTCATCGAAGTTACTTCTTGGGCTAAACTGTTATATACCTTCTTTTCAATTTCGTCAACAACTTTTTCAATTTGAGCCATTGTGACAGAACGCTTTTCACAAGCCTTGACCATTCCTTTTCTGAGTTTTTCTCTATCAAAAGGTTCTCGACTTCCATCTTTTTTGATTACCATTACAGGGATAGTTTCATAAACCTCAAAAGTTGTAAACCGCTTTTGACATTTTGGACACTCCCTACGCCTTCTAATTGATGTTATATCATCATTCGTTCTTGAATCAATCACTTTTGTGTCTTCACAACCACAAAACAAACACTTCATTTTGCACCTCATTTCTATTTTAACAAAAAACAATCAAAAAGTCTAGTATAAGTTGCAATTAGTAATTTATTTTTTCTCTTTCTCATATAAAAGTATAAGGGACAAAATATTTTTGTGAGGACATTATGGAAATTAGTTTTAGCGAATTACGCTCCAAAATTGTCATCAACTTGATTGATGGGCGAAAATTGGGTCACGTAATAGATTTAATTTTTGAACAAAATAGTGCAAAAGTTTTGGGTGTAATTGTTCCTGGTTCTCGCTCTGGATTTAGTATTTTTAGGCCAAAAGAAGATATTTTTATTCCCTACCACAGTATATGTAAAATTGGAGAGGATACAATACTTGTTCAGCTAACTCCTAATATTCCACAAATTCAGCAAACATATTACAAACAAACAAAAGAATATCCTTATCTCACTGCTAGCGGTGACATAAAACAAAAAGCACCTGAATTGAAGTAAACCCCGTAGGGGTCACTTCAGAATAGGTGCTTTATTAAATAATATTTTGCCAATCGAAACCAATGGTATTATGAAACGTTTTAACAATATGCTCTAAAAGATTACATTCCACTTTTGCAAGTTCAAAATCTTCATTACCAAGATGAGCCTTGATAAGTTCCAATTGCCTACCTATTTGCTCTATATCACGATAGTCCACAAAAAGACTGAGTACAACTTCACGATTATTCCAAAAATCATCTATACTATCTGCAAGTTTCCTACTTTCTTCAAGTTTAGAACTTTTGATATTTGTCTGTAAGCTTGAAATGTCTGTTTCCATTTTCGCATATGTGTTATCTGTATAAACTTGTTCTAAAATCACACCAACAACCAAAACTGTAAACAAAGTGAAAATAAACCAATCTCGTTTTACCATTTTCCTTCCCCTTTATATTTTGTTTCAAGTTCCACACTTTCACCCTGCTTTTTTGCAATAAAAACTTTTCCGTTAGTATCTAGTGTAAGCAAAAGAATTTCTTTTTTATCCTTTAGCTTTGCTTTTTGGAAGACATCTTGGAAAAACTGGTCATCTACTCCTGCAAGCTTAACATTTTCTTTTATTGTCTTTCCCACCGCAATCAAATTAAGTGGTAAACTTGCTGGCGGAAGCTTTATCTTCAGGTCTTTGCAAGTTACAGGTGAACATTCACTTTTAGGAATCACAGTTATTGTTCCATTTGTTTCTACAATAGCATACTGCACATCTTCAATCTTGTAAAAATCACAACTTCTTACCCCTTGCATAAGGTCATCGAAGTTCATATTAAGTTCTTTAAGTGCCTGAAACTCTATTCCATTTGGACTAACAACAACAACTGGTTTTCCATTTATAACACGCCTTAGTGTAATACTTTTTCGCGAAATAAAAGAAACAATAAAATGCAAAACAACAAGCATAGTTAGCGGTATCAAACTAAACAAAAGTGGCATACTTGTCTGCGTCATCGGAAGGCTTGCTATATCAGCAATAATGAGAGTTATCACAAGTTCAAATGGTTGCATTTCACCAAGCTGTCTTTTCCCCATTATTCTAAGATACAGCAAAACAATTAAATATACAATTAAAACTCTAAACAAAATTACTAACATACTACTAATTTTGCAATATTTTTTAGTTTTTATACTTTTTTCTTTGAAAATTTAGGAAGTGATTTAATTTTTGAAAAAATAAACGCAAAGTCACACAGCCTAAAACAAATACATAAAACAGCGAAACTCCACACCGCTACACAAGAACCAATAATGAGCGAAACAAAATTAGGAAAAACAAAAAGACAAAGATTGTAAATCCACCTGCTTAGGTAAGCACAAGGAATTACAAATAAACAAGAAAACACAAGTGGTTTTATAATTCCAAGACTGATTTTAGTATGTTTTTTAATCATAATAATATTTAAAAGAGTGGTAAGTCCCATACAAATTCCAAATCCTAAAATTAGCGAATATACACTCAAAGCTCCTGTAAAACATACTATACAAAGAATAAGACAAACGCCACCGAGTATATTATTTATGAAAGATTTTACTTCCAAATTAAACGCGTTTAGTATACTGGAAGTTATGTTCGAAAGTCCTAATGGAATCATTATCCACGATGCTATTATTAAAAATTCTCCACTTTGCGAATTATCAAACAAGAGTTTGCAAATTTCTGGCCCAAGCCCAACATAAAGAGGAATAACTAAAGCGCTAATAATAACCGAAAACAAAAGACCTGATTTCACCCTTTCTTCAACAAGTTTTGTTTGATTTTTTACAAGCGCAGTTGATAGTTCGGGAATAAGAGCAAAAGACAATGAACCAATTAGCGTAGATGGCAAAAACAAAAGTGGAAATGTCATTCCCATTGCAATACCAAATAATGAAAGTGCAGTTTCGCTACTGACACCACTTGATACAAGCATAAATGGAAACAAAACCGCAATCACAGGCTGGATAACACTACTTGCAGTCCTCACTCCTGTAACTGGGGCTGAACTTTTAAAAACAGGTTTAATAAAGCCTTTCTGAGAACAGATTTTCCCGCCTTTTTTCACGTAAACAAGAAATGCTAAAAGTGCAGACACTATACAAGAAATTGTCATAGAAATAGCAGCAATACTAGCACCATCAATCCCAGAACAAACAAAAATCATTATTCCAAAAAAAGCAATCCTAAGCACTTGCTCACAAAGTTCTGTCCAGCCAACTGAAAAGTAATCTTGCTTTCCCCAAAGTGCTCCACGAAAAGCGGAATAAACACTACTTGCCACCACAGCAGGAAGAAGCATAAGCAAAATTTCCATACACCTTGAGTCAGTAAAAATTTTTGCTATATAAGTTTGAAAGCAAATAAAAACAAGACAAATTATAGCACTTACAAAAAGCCCAATTATAAAAGCACTTGTAGTAATTCCGCTGATAGCCTTTTCATCATTTTTTACCCTATATTTTGCAGTAAACTTTGAAACAGCAAGAGGCAGTCCACTTGAAACAAGTACAACCAAAACCATAAAAACAGACATTGCAACCTGGTACACACCCAAAAGTTCGGCACCTAATTCTCTTGAAAGATAAATACGAAAAACAAAGCCCAAAAGCCTTGTTATAATTGTAAAAACAGCAACCAAAGCAACAGCTTTAAAAAGTGATTTTGCCATAAAATCCCCCTTTTATAAAACATATTAACAAGCAAATAAAATTATAACTTAGATGTCTTTTTTCATTTTTTTGTCATAAACATATTTAAAAGGAGCATTTTAATGATAAATTTTCTTGGAAAAAACAAGTTTTCCTCACCCGAAATTTTGTATCGAGCAAAACAAGGAGAAACGTTAAGCGATATTGCAAAAAAGTATAATATTGGAATGGAAGTTTTAAGACAAAACCCAACCAAGGACCTATACGAAGGTCAATGTATCTTAATTTGCGGTCTTGATAAAAAGTATCATATTGTCAAACCAGCCGAAACTATTTCATCAATCGCAAAAATGTATAACACTTCGCCCGAAGTTATTTTAGAAAAAAATAACACCCAACAAATCTTTATTGGGCAGTTATTAGAAATTTAATCTTCATTTAGTTTTGCAAGAAGCACGTCAAGGTCAATTCCGTGAACCATTGCAGCTTCCTCAAGAGTTTCCATTTGAGTCATTGGGCACCCAAAACAGTGCATACCAAAACCCATTAAGATTTTTTGTGCATCTTTTTTGTTTGCTAGAACCTCTCCAAGTGTGTTTTCTTTACTAAATTTTTTGTTTTCTGTCATTTTTAATTCTCCTTTATTATATTTCCACATTTATTACAAAACTTGCTGTCTTGCGGAACTTTTGCTCCACAGTGTTTGCAAACAAGTTCTGTTTCCTCATTCAAAGTACTTGGCGTTTTGTAGTTTTCGTTCCGTTTTGTACTATCACTAAAACTATAAAATGGAATTTGCCTTTTCGGCTGATTTCCCTGATTCGATTCTAATTTTTGAACCAAATCATCAGAGTCTTCACTTTTTTCATCACTAGAACCATTTAGAAGTTTTTCTGTCTCATTTTCTAGCAAATTTTCTCCCGAAGTACTAACAGTACTTTTTTCACTTTTATCTTCTGATTTAAAAATCTCTGGCGTAACTTCGCTAAAATGCTCACCCTTAAAGTCCTCAGGGTAAATCACTTTTTCTACCTGCATATCTGTCACGCAAAGACCATATTTAATAAAATTTTTGTAAACAACTGGCTTAAGCGTGGTATTTGCAAAGTCATATTCCACAAGCTGGTTTTTTGACGAGATTTTTTTCTTCCACAACACTTCAGTACATACATCACCAACAAGACTATCAAGTTTGACAATAGACTTTCCTGTTTTTATTTTTGCCCAATCAATCAAAAATAATCCCACAACTTTATCAGGCGCCTGCACTTGAAAAGAGTAATTTCCTTTCAATTGATACTTGAGGTGTTTTTTATCCTTTTCCCGAACCCTTACAAGGTCACTTTCCCATTTTCTTCCCTGAATGTACTCCGTTCGAACAAAGTAAAGGTCACATTTAAAAGAAGTTGGTAAAATAACTTCAGCACTAAGTCCGCTTTTCTTTACTTTTCCTTTATCTAGCTTTAAAATTTTTGTGGTTTTTGGAAGATAAGCAAGACTTAACTCATATGTTCCCTCTTTAAAAACATCTAAAACAGTATCTTTCGCAACAATCACCGCACTCCAGCCACTATCAACCACTAGTTTTTGCCCTAAATTGATTCGCGAGTACCCCGAACTTAAAGGTTGAATAAGCACATCTCTACGTTTTACTGGCAAAGTGATAACTTTTTTAGTGAACATCTTTTTAAAAAAATTAATAAGCCCCATATTTTTTCCCTTTTGGTGATTTGATTTTTATTATAACAAAGTTTGCAAATTAAATCAACAAATTTAAATTAATCCGCAAAAATTTTTTACTATTTTTTGCATTTTTAAGTTTTTTTATTTTTTCTGACCTAAAATAGTTTTCTGTAGCATAAACTAACACAAAAAAAAGGATTAATAAATGAAGTATACAAATTTGATAGGTCAAAAGGTTGTTTCAATATTTGATGGGAAAATTGACAGTTATGTTATTGATATTCTTTTTTCCAAAAATGGAAAAATTTCAAAAATAATTTTAGCTGATATTGAAAATGAGAATTCCAAAGTACTTGAATTTAAAAATATATTTTGTTTCGGAAAAGACTGCATTATGGTAAAAAATTGCGAAAAAATATTGGTTGGTGAGTTTTCAAACAAAAACCCTCTAATAAATAAAGATGTTTTTGATGTAACAGGTAATTTTTTGGGAAAGGTTTGCGAAATAGAAATTATAGATTACTATATTTCAAAAATTTGCACTGAAAGCAATTCTTTTGACATAAAAGACATAATTAGCTTGTCTGGAGTGATTGTGATTAACAAAAACACAAAATTCAAAAAACACAATTTTTCACCAAAGAAACAAAATATTTTAAACACAAAAAGCTCCCAACCAGTTACCGTACTCAGTTCAAAAATTCCAATAAAAGTCACCGCCCACACCTACCTTGTTGGTAAAAAGCTTTTTAAAGACCTTGTTGGCTATGGCGGAACCATTCTCGCAACAAAAAACTCCATTGTTTCCTCACAACTACTAAATTTAGCAAAACAACATAACGTGCTAACCGAACTTTCTCGCTCAGTTTATTAAAATAGTTTGACTTTCAATTCGTATTGTGCTAGAATTTTACTGAGGAAACAATTATGAAAAACTTATTTTTAATGCAGGTTCCAGTCCCCACAAAACGCTTTTAAATTTTAAAAGCTTTTTTGCGTTAAAAATAAATATAAAGAGGAAATAAAATGATAAAAAATAAAGAAATAACTTCTCGTGATGAGAATTTCGCTGACTGGTTCACAAATATAGTACAAAAAGCAGGTATCGTGGACTATTCAAGCCTTAAGGGATTTTCCATATTTGCACCAAATGGATTTGCAATTTGGGAAAATATAAAATCAATTTTAGACAAAAAATTTAAAGAGACAGGGCATCAAAATGTTTATATGCCACTTTTAATTCCTGAAAGTTTGCTAAAAAAAGAAGCCGAACACGTTGAAGGCTTTGCTCCAGAAGTAGCTTTTGTGACTCAAGGTGGTTCAAACAAACTTGAAGAAAAGCTTTGCATTAGACCAACAAGTGAAACCCTTTTTTGCGATTACTACTCAAAAATCGTAAAATCGCACCGAGATTTACCAAAACTTTACAACCAGTGGTGTAGCGTTGTAAGGTGGGAAAAAGAAAGTAGACCACTTTTAAGAAACCGTGAATTTTTGTGGCAAGAAGGTCACACTGTACACGCGACAAGTGAAGAAGCTGAAAAAGAAACTTTGCAGATGTTAAACATTTACAAAGATGTGTTTGAAAATTATATGGCAATGCCTGTTGTTGTTGGGAAGAAAACTGAAAAAGAAAAATTTGCTGGGGCTGAGTACACCTACACTTGTGAATCACTTATGCACAATGGTGTGACTTTACAATCAGCAACTTCTCATTACTTTGGGCAAAAATTTTCCAGACCATTTGATGTAAAATTTGTAAACAAAGAAAACAAATTTGAATATGTTTATCAAACTTCCTGGGGTTTTTCAACTCGCGCTCTTGGCGGACTAATTATGGTACACGGTGATGACAATGGACTTGTACTTCCACCAAAAATTGCTCCAACAAAAGTTGTAATTATTCCAATCGGAAAAGACGAAAAAGTTTTATCAAAATGTGAAGAAATCTTGAAAGAACTAAACGCTAATAGTATTTCAGCGAAGCTTGATAATTCTGACCGTACACCAGGCTTTAAATTTGCCGAATACGAAATGCAAGGTATTCCCCTTAGAATAGAACTTGGAAACAGAGACTTTGAAAGTCAAAGATTAACTATTTCAAGGCGCGACACAAATAAAAAATATTTCGTTAACTTTAATGAAAAAATCACCGAAAAGCTAACAGCAATCCTAGACAAAATGCAATCTGATATGTTTGAGCGTGCAAAAAAGAAAATGGAAAATTCCACTTACGAAGCACACAATCTTCAAGATATTGAAAATATTATTTCTACCCACCCTGGCTTTATCAAAGCAATGTGGTGTGGTGACCAAAAATGTGAAGAAGAAATTAAAAAAATTCACGGAACAAAATCAAGATGTATTCCATTCAAACAGGAATGTATTGATGAAAAGTGTGTTTGTTGTGGCAAAAAAGCAAAACACCTTGTTATATGGGGAATACAATACTAAAAGCAGACAATTTTGTCTGTTTTTTAATTTGTCCTGTGCTAAATTAATTTTCAGCAATACTATGTGAATATAAAAATATAAATTAAATAAATTAGTTTTAATAGAAAAAGCTCAAAATTGAAAAAATATTAAAAAACAAGCAAAAAATTCAATTTTTTTAGTTTTTTTAGTGCAATTTTTTGCAAAAAGGTTAATTCATCTTGTTTTAACCTTTTTTCTTTCTATCTAATTTACGACAAGAGTTTATAAGCAAAAAGCATCTCTGCTATCTACTGAGTCCCCCATTCTACTGCTGAAAGAATTTACTTAAAAATAGAACTAATGCTGGATACTTTTTGATAGCCAATTAAAACAAATAATAGGATTTAACTAGAAATTGTTAAAAAATTAATTATTAAAAAAGACTATTATACTTTTTAACGTGTGGAGAATTCACTATCAAATTTTTTTGACTTTTCATAGAATGAAACAGGGGAAAATGAAAACAAAGGAATAATTATGAGAGTTGTAAAAAAATATGGTGGGTCAAGTGTTGCGACTATTAAGCAGATAGAAAATATAGCTCGATACATCAAAAACCAAAAAAATAGTGAAATTGTCATTGTTCTTAGTGCAAGAGGAAAAACCACAAACAAACTCACAGAACTTGCGAAGCAAATAAACAAAAACCCAAGCAAAAGAGAAATAGACCAACTAATTTCAACTGGAGAAAATCTAAGCATCTCACAAATGGTATTAATGCTGGAAAAACTTGGAGTACCCGCTATTTCGCTCACAGGATTTCAAGCTGGAATTTTTACAAACGAAGTTTTTGGAAAAGCGTTTATTACAAAAATAGACACCTCCCGCATTGAATCAGAACTCAAAAAAGGAAAAGTTGTGGTAGTTGCAGGCTTTCAAGGTATCAGCCCAAATGGTGAAATTACAACGCTTGGTAGAGGTGGCTCAGACACTACAGCTGTAGCACTTGCCTCTGCACTAAACTGCCCTTGCGAAATATATACCGATGTTGACAGCGTAAAAACTGTCAGCCCAGAATATCACAAAAATGCAAAATCGCTCCACAAAGTCACATATGACGAAATGATGGAAATGGCTGTTTCTGGTGCAAAAGTTTTAGAAACTAGATGCGTTGAGCTTGCAAAGAAATTTGATGTTCCACTATTTTTAGGAAAAACATTAGGAGAAAATAAAGAATTAGGTAGTTTTATTCTTCATAAAGATTACCTTGAAAAAATGCCCATAAAAAACATTTCGGTAAGAGATGAACAAGTTAAATTTGAAATTTTAAACAAAACAGATAACCTTTCAAAGGTATTTGAGTTAATTCAAAATATGAACCTAAATCTTGAAATGTTTAATATTTTTAATAATAAAATTTCATTCATATGTCCTAAGTCAGAATTTAAAAATGCAAAAAAGGAGTTTGAAAAAAGACAAATTTTTTGTAAAACAATGCAAAATTTAGCAAAAATCACACTTGTCGGGCTTGGAATGGCAACTCACACAAATATTTGCAACACTTTAACAAAGGCTTTGAAAACGCAAAATATAAAGTTCTACGCGTTGGTAGTGACCGAAATTTCTATTTCATTTTTAATAAATAAAAAGGATAAAGAAAAAGCAGTGAGTTATCTCGCTCAGCTTTTTGGACTTTAGTATGAGAAAAGTTAATTTAGCAATTGTTGGGGCAACAGGACTTGTTGGTTCAACATTTTTAAAAGTTTTAGAAGAAAAAAATATAAATATAAATAAGTTATTTCTCTTTGCCTCAAACAAAAGCGCTGGAAAAGTTATTTTATTTAAAGATAAAAAAATAGTCGTTGAAGAACTTTGTGAAAAAAATATTTCAAAAAAGCATATAGATTTTGCACTTTTTTCAGCTGGTGCAAGTATTTCTCGAGAGTTCGCTCCTATTTTTAAAAAATATGGTGCTATAGTTATTGACAATAGCAGTGCTTTCCGAAATGAACCTGAAATTCCTCTTGTTGTTCCAGAAGTTAATGGCGACAGTGCCTTTTCAAATAATGGCATAATTGCAAACCCAAACTGCTCAACTATTCAGTGTATGGCACCGCTAAAAGCGTTACACGACATATTTGGTCTTAAAAGCGTAAAATACTCAACTTATCAAGCAGTTAGTGGCAGTGGAATGAATGGAATTAACGACCTTGAAAGAAACAAAAACGGACTTGACAGCCTATTTTACCCTTGCAAAATTCTTGATAATTGTATCCCACAAATTGACAGTTTTTTGGAAAATGGATACACTAAAGAAGAAATAAAAATGGTAAACGAATCACGAAAAATTTTAAGTTTACCAAACCTTGATGTCACAGCCACCTGTGTACGAGTTCCTGTAAAAAATTGCCACTCTGTTGAAATTTATGCAACTTTTGAAAAAGCAATAGATATCAAAAAAGCAAAAAAAGCTCTTAGCACCTTTCCTAATATAATTATTGTTGATGACATAGAAAAATCACTTTTTCCTGTTGCAGAAATGGCAAACGGAAAAGACCAAATATTTGTTGGCAGAATTAGAGTAAGTCTTTGCGACAAAAAATCTCTACACCTATTCACAGTAGCAGACAATATTCGAAAAGGTGCAGCAAGTAACGCGATTGAAACACTTGAACTATTACTTGAAAATTGATGGAAAATTTTCCATCTTTTTTTATTTTCACTCACATCTTTTTAATGTAATTCATACAATGAAAAAAGGAGCTTTTTATGGAATTTTATTTAGATTTATCAGACAAAAGATTACAAATTTTAGAAACATTACTTAACAAAAAAACCATACATACCCACAAAATTTCATCACTTAGTGACATTTTTTTGCAGAAAAGTGCTGTTTTTGTGTTTTCTCCAGCAAAAAAGTGGACACAGGAAGAAATTTTGAACCTACCTAAAAACATTCATCTTTTCTGCGGAAATGTAGAAGAAAAGTACTTGGAAATATTTAAACAAAAAAATATAAAGTATGTTAATTTTAATACAGATGAAAACTTTGCTATAGCAAACGCACAACTCACCGCTGAAGGAGTTTTAGCACTACTAATAGAAAACACAGAAAAGTCTATTTTTGAAAACAAAATTCTACTTTTAGGTGCAGGCAGAATAACAAAAGCGTGTGCAATGCTTTTTGAAAAACTTGGGCTTGATTTCCACATTGCAACATTTAATAAAAAGGAATACGAAAATAGTTATTTCTTTACACGAAAAAATTATTTTGAATACAATTTTGTAAAAGATATTCAAGATTTTGATGTTATCATAAACACAAGACCAACCTTGTTTATTGACCAAAAAATTATTGAAAAAATTAAAGCAGACACTCTCTTTATTGAAACAGCTTCAAAAAATTGTCTTAATAGTCAAGATGTAAAAAAATTTACATACTTGCCAGCCCCAGCTTTACCAAAAAGATTTTGCGCACAAAGTGCTTCAAAACTTATGTTAAATAAAATTTTAGGAGATTTAGGATTATGAATATAGGATTTGCAGTTACAGGTTCATTTTGTACACACGAAAAGATTTTAATAGAAATGGAAAACTTAGTTAAAAAAGGTCACAATTTAATCCCAATTTTTACAAGAGAAGTTGTTATTACAGACACAAGATTCGGGAAAGCGGAAGATTTTTGTGGAAAAGTGGAAAAGATATGTGGAAAAAAACCCATTTGTTCAATTACAGAAGCAGAGCCAATAGGTCCAAACAATTTAATCGATGTCTTGCTTGTTGCACCCTGCACTGGGAACACGTTAGCAAAACTCGCGCTTGCAATAACTGATGACGCAGTAACAATGGTTGCAAAATCACACCTTCGAAACAATAAACCCATAGTTATTGGAATTTCTACAAATGATGCGTTAGGTCAAAATGCACAAAACTTAGCAAAACTTTTACAGGCCAAAAACTTTTATTTTGTCCCATTTTCTCAAGATGATTTTTCTAAAAAACCAAAATCACTAGTTGCAAACTGGTCACTGATTGAAGAAACTCTAAGCGAAGCTTTACAAGGAAACCAAATTCAACCAATTATAAAATAACAAGGAGAATTACAAATGATTTTTAAAGGAAACTGTACAGCGCTTGTTACACCACTAAATAAAAATGGTACAAAAATAAACTTTAAAGTACTTGAAGAACTAATAGAAATGCAAATAAATTCATCAAGTTCGGCAATTTTAGTTCTCGGAACTACAGGTGAAAGCGCAACACTTTCGCAAAAAGAAAAAATAGAAGTAGTAAAATTTGCCAAATCTTGCATAAAAAATCAGTTACCACTTATTGTCGGAGCTGGTAGCAATAATACAAAGCAGGCAATTGAAAATAGCAAACTTTTCGAGGAGCTTGGTGCCGATGCACTTTTGCACGTAACACCTTACTACAACAAAACAACGCAGAGCGGACTTGTGTCACACTTCGAAAAATTAGCAGATAGTACCAAAATACCAACAATTCTGTACAATGTACCATCGCGAACTGGCGTAAACATTTTGCCCGAAACAGTAAAACACCTTTCACATCACCCAAAAATTGTAGGAATCAAAGAAGCAAGCGGAAATATGGCACAAATTTCAGAAATACTACAGTTTTGTGATAAAAATTTTGCACTTTACAGCGGAGATGATAACTTAACACTACCTATTTTATCTCTTGGAGGTCAAGGAGTTATCAGCGTGTTTGGAAATATTGCCCCACATATTATGCAAACACTATGCACTGAATTTTTTGATGGAAATTTGTTTTCAGCTTGCCAAATTCAGCATAAAATTAGTCCAATTGTCAAAGCACTTTTTTGTGAAGTAAACCCAATCCCAGTAAAAACCGCACTCAATCTGTTAGGAATTAATGTTGGGCCTTGCCGATTACCACTTGCTAAAATGTCAGCAAAAAATAGAAATAAATTAAGAAAACTTTTAGGTCTTTAAACTAAAAAGAGCAACTTTAGAGAAAATTACTAACTTGGCTCTTTTTTATTTTACTCTTTTCAAGTTTTAATTGTTTGAAAATTTCAATATCACAATTATCGTATTTCTCAATATAATAATTATGACTAATATAAAAATCGTGTGCAAATTTTGCTCCCGCGCCTTTTGGGTAAAACCTCCCTTCTACTACTTTTATCCCCTTAGATTTTAATTCATCTTCAAAAAGTATTATCATATTATGTCCTATCCCCTGCCTTAGATACGACTCATCTTCAATTCCAATATAATAAAGCCACGCGGAAGATTTTTCTTCATTAATTTTATAATTTAGCATTGCTATTTCAGTGTTATTTTTATCAAAAGCCTTGATACTTTCGTAGCAAAACTTGTTATCAACCGAAATAATTTCCTTTTTTATAGAATATTCCCTTTTATCTTTTGTGAAAAAAGTCATATTTTCCCCCCAAATTGTTTTATACTATTATAAACACACATTCCAAAAAAAGTCAAATTTTAACATTCAAAGTAGTTTTAAATTTTCCATTTTTTTCTACAAAATTCTTGCTTTTAATAATTGAATATGATATTATATAAATATATGAAATATATTTAGGAGTTTATTTTGACTACAAAAAGAATTGATGTAGCCAACGAGATATACAAAAATTATAATTACCTAGAAAACATTGACTTTATAAAAAATCAAGTTGGAAATAGAAAAACAGTTTTAGACACAAGTTGCCGTAGTGGCACCTTTTTAAACCTTTTAAAAGAGCAAGGATTTGAAGTGACAGGGCTTGTTTCAAGTAGAAAAATGAAAAAAAGAATTGAAGCCGAAACTGAATGTCCACTTAAAAAGAAAACTCTTCTTAATATGAAAAAATTGGGAAGGTTTGATGTAATTCTATCTTTATTTTCTGCCTGCAACAAACTAAAAAACTATATACAGCTAGACACCGCCCTTAATAAAATGACAAAGTGTTTAAGTGATGATGGAGTAATCATTATTGATTTAATAAAAAAGGTAAAAAGCACAAAAGCTGAAACTTGTCCATATTTAAATTCAAGTAAAGTCAAGATAAAGAAAAGAAAGGGCGAAATCAATGTTTTAAACACTTACAAACTTGACAATAAAACTTTCAAGTTTAAATCTCACTACAAACTCTTTGAAATAGAACGCGTTTCAAACATCGCCAAAAAAAATGGATTAAAAATTGTTGATATCTATCGTGATTATGAAGTAAAAATCCCAGATGTTTATGGTGATAATGTTCAAATTGTGCTCGCGAAAAACACTGATGAAACGAAAAAAGAAAAAAAGAAGAGAAAAAAACAATTTGTAACCAAAAAAGGTAAAATTAAAGTTTTCCACCGAAATGTGTATCTATCAGTTATGATTTGTATGGCTGTTTTTGGAATTTTTTGCGGTACTGTTGTTGGAGATTACTATAATAGCAACCTCGCAAATATGGCTGATTTTGCTTGCTATAGCGATGAAGATGTGGCTAGTGCAAAAGGTGACCCTTCTAAAATAGACCGTTCAAAACTACCGGACAAACTCGACCCCGTGAGCGCATTTATGGCAAGCGAATACAATATGTTTTCAGTTGACTTCTCTGAAATAGAAAGTGGAAGTCTAAAACCAGGAAGTTTTTCACAGCAACTCATTCGCGGAAGCATTACTTCAAAAAATGGAGTTAGAACTAGAATTTCTGCCAGTGAAGGAATGATGTCAACAGCTTCAAAACAAGTTTATGAAAATAATATTATAAACGTGGTTATGGGTTCACCAACAAGCCTTTCACAACCTGAATACACCATAAACTACAATGAAAAAACTAGACAATCACTTTCGGAAGAGGAATTTCACGAAAAATGGGGAGTTACTCCAAGTTGGTTTGTTCCATATGTTGTATGCGACAAAACAGTAAAGAGTAGTTCAGCTTGGCAAAATGAAGGTCAACTTTATACAGCAACACTAACAATGAAAACTCGAACGAACACTCCAGGTAGTGCAAAAACAACTTGCAATTTAATGGCATATACCTATTATGTTAAACAGATGTTTGAAATGAGTGGAGTTTCGGTTGCAGATTTTGAATCTTGTGAAATTACATTTACTATTGATAGTAATTACAAGTTCCAAAAAATTGTGGTAAAAGAAAAATATAAAGTCAGTTATGGTTTTATTGTACTTTGTGATGCTAATTTGACACAAGATTTTAGTTATGAAATTTAAGGAGAGCAAACACTATGGCAATGAGAAAAGTATGGTGGCAATACTTATGTATGTTTTTACTTGCATTAGTCGGGAGTGCTAGTTTTACTATACTTACATATGTAAAGCCAGACCAAACTGATGCAATTCAAGAAATATTAAATGTTTTAATGAAACCTCGTGATGCAGAGGCTTCATTCTCTCTTAATTTTTCAGATGACTATACATTAGTTGAAGCAAATGGAAAACTTGTTATGCAAACAGCAAAACAAGGCTCAGATGAACAAACAGATGAAGAAGGTGAAGATGCTGAAGTAATAGTAAAAAGTTCAAGTCCTTTTGCGTTTACTGCACAAGTTGATTTTTATGTAACAGAAATTAGTACCAATGAAAAAGAAAATCTCAAACTTGATGTCACCTATTCAGATGGTACAGCTTATGTAACATTAAACAGTACAAATTTTAAGTTTGAAGTTGGAAATACACTTAATGGACTTTTGGATATTGCAGGACTACTTAGTCCAATAATATCTCAAATAAATTTACCTTTTGATACAAGCAAATTTTCAGTTGACAATCTAACAGGACTACTTTCAGCTACTCCAGAAAAAACAGAAAACGGGTTCATTGTAACACTACCTCTTCACGATTTACTTCCAGAACTTGGCGATGCCGTAATTGAAGCAAACAAAAACTACGAACCTACAAAAATTTATATAAAGCAAAAAGATGAATATTTTACTTCAAAAAAGCTTTTTAACCTAAGTTTTGAAGCAGTTACTAATTTTTCAGAAAAACAAAATTCGTCTATTGAAATAACAGATGAGCAACTTGGATATAGTGACCTTTCCAAAACAATGAAACTATTAAACCTCGTTGCAAGCAAAACTGCCGATGAAAGTGTTTATGCTACTATAAACTTTAGTAAAGACAAACTTAATATTGACGCAACCACAATGCTTTCTTTCAGTCCTTTAAGATCGCAGATTAATGCCCACATTTTTGGAGAAGACATTATGCTTGCTTTTGATGGAGACAATGTCTACCTAAACACCTTGGGTATAAAAATCAAAACAAATCTTTCTGAAATTTCAGACCTTTTAAAATTAGAAAGTGTTTCATCAAAATTACAAACAATAAAATTGCAACAAATTTTAAAAACTATTTCTAGTTTTGATATTTTGTCTATCTCAATGGATAAAAACATTCAAATTACAGACATCTTGGAAGAAACTGACGGAGAATTAGCAAAAGTCGGCGAATTAATCTCACTTAGCCTTGGAAATTCACGAATTTTATTTACATCAAATAGTGAAAACTCACTTAAAAAAATTGAGATGTTTGAAAATGAGGCAACAATACTTGACATCTTATTTGAAGAAAAAGAATGTAATTTTGATAATGTTTTTGAAAACGAAACCGAAAAAGCTACCTACGCTAATTTAAACACCATTTTAGATAAAGTTGAAAAGGTAAAAAATATTACTAGCAGTAAAAAACTAAGTTCAACAATTGGTATTAACTTTAATAATAAAACATATCTAATTAATGCAGACATAGACTTTAATGACGGTCTAAAAGCAAAACTTGAAACAACAATTTTTGGTAAAACACTCCAAGTTGTTATTTTGGACAACAAAGCCTTTGTTACTTTCGATAACCTAAAAGTGCAAACCTCATTAGAGGATATAAAAGAACTTGCAAACCTAATTTTACCAAATCTCCCTACCGAGCTTACCGAAAAATTTGATTTGCAACAAATTGAATCACTACTAGAAAAGTTTGAAAACTTTGATATAAAAGAATTATTCTCTCAAGTTGATTTATCTAGCTTTAACCTAAACGATTATCTTGCAGAAATTACTTTAGATAGCGAAAAACTTGGAATAAAACTTTTTGATGATAACTTTATTTACATCAACTTTGCAAACGAAAATGAACTAAAGCTAACAGGAAAGTATAGCAACATTTCAATTGATTTGTCTTTAAAAGGAGCAAATCCTAGCCAGAAAATTGAAATTGAAGATGAAACTAGTTTTAGCAACTTACTAGACTTAACTCCAGTTTTAAACTTTGCAAAAGAGCTTTGCTCTTCCAAAAAACTTGCAGGAACAATCAGTCTTTACTGCCAGCAGAAAAATTACCAAGTTAACTTCAAAGTTGGTATGTTTGGAAGCACATTAGACTTTGATAACCTCTATGCAGAGCTAGAAACAACCATTCTTGGCAAAGATGTTCAAGTGATTATAGAAAATGGTAACATCTTTGTATCTTTCGACCAATTAAAACTACAACTCGCGACAAATAGCATTGAAAACCTACTTTCACAACTTCCTCAAAATGAAAATAGCGAAATACTAAGCACTATCCAAAATATTCTAAAATCAATTAACTTGCTAAACTGGAATAACAATGGTCTAAACATTGATACAACTGATGCTAACTTAGTATTTGTTTTTGAAAATGATACTATTGGTTCTATTTCATTTAGTCTCAATGGACTAAATATTGTTTTAGATGAAATGAGTTTTGATTTTGAAAAAGTAAACACTGCAGACAGCGAATTCTTAGAGAAATTCACAGTAATTATGCCAAATGAGCTTATTGAAAACATTAATTCATTTGTTCAAAGCAAAAAATATTCTGTTCAGTTCGATGTACTTGTTCAAAATACCGCCTTGAGAGGAAATATTAGTGTGGACTGCTCTGGCAAAGAACTTAAAGCATATATTAGAGCCTCACTATATGATACACCACTACAAATTTGGCTATCAGGAACACAAGTGTTTGCAAGTTTTGATAAGTACAACATAAAATTAAATCTTGAAGATATAGAAAGCGTACTTGATATTGTTTCAAAATTCACCTCTATTGATAAGGCAGAAATTCTTAAATTAACAAGCACATTCCTACCTTATCTAAAAGACCTAAGTCTTGTTCAGACGAATCTAGTTACAGATTTAAAAAATATTTTTGGCACAAACACAAACTTTGATGATATTGATTTAACTCAACCTGCAAACTTTACTCTACAAAGCAAAAACACAAAAGAAGGATTCGAAATTTTAGCAGGATTTGAAGATATTAAACTTAGCATTTCATTTGCAGACAATATGATTTCACAAATAAATATTACAAAATCTTCTACCCTAAGTGCAATTTTAGATATTCAAAACTTTGAAAATGAAATTATAGTGCCAACATTTGAAAATCAAATAGACTTAGACAACCTAATCAAATTTTATAACTGTATTGATGTGTTCTCAGAAAACAAAGTTATTACAGGAAACGGAACTATCAGCTTTAATTTCCTAAAAGAAATGCACGACATTGATGTTGATTTTGCTGTTTGTATTAGCACCAGTGGCCTTAAACTTGGTATTGAGGGATACCTCAGCACCAAATTTAAAGGACTTGGAATAAATATAATTCTAAAAAATAACACAATTTTCATCAACGTTGCGGGAATGAAATTTTATATTCCTCTTGAAAGCGAAACAGAAAATACCATTCAAAACTTGCTATCATATATCTCAAGCAAGTTAAACGCAGATACCGACACCGAAGCTCAAAATTTGATTTCACAAATTACAAGCCTACTCAGCAAAACCAAAATTGATATTCAAGACATACTTTTAAATCAACTAAAAAATGTATCGCTTTCTGAAAACAATCTTAGTGTAGCAATTTCTGACACAAAATTTAGCATAAACTTTGACAGCACACAAAATATTATTACTAATATTAATGTAATAAAATACAAAACCAACTTAGCAGAAACTTTGGTTCAAGCGAATTTTAATACATCATATTCTAGCACTTCGCTTGAAGGTACATTGCAAGATGAAACACTTTCAGAGGCACAAAAAGCAGTAAAAGAAAGTTATAACAGTCTAAATTCATTCAAGCATTACAGCGAAATTACTAATGCTGTAGATAGAATTCTAGACCTTGCTAATAGCAAAAAGTACAACTTGAGTGCTTCGTTTGGAATTTCTGGACAAACAAACCTTTCAGCTACAGCAAGTGGCGAAATTGACCTTTCTAAATCCAGCGTTTCAGATGACAAAGTTATTACAAATTCATTAGCAAATCTTAGTGCAAAGATTTCAGTTGGCGGACAAGACCACGACTTTAACATAAATATACAAGACGGAATGATATTTGTAAAATACAAGCAAATGTTTGCAAAACTTGGCGAGACTAGTTTGAAAGAACTTCTCATTTTAGGTGTTCAACTTGTTGGAATAGACCCAAGAGAAATTGGAATTTTTGGTGAAATTAATGATGATTTAATTCTTGACCTAAACAACATCAAACAAACAGTAAATATTGAAGTGGATATGGAAAACCCACTTAATATGCTTGAAAAAATTGAATCCTTCTCTTTCGAAAACGAACTTTTAGTTATAACACTCAAATCACAAACTAAAATTACTATTAACCTAGGTTCAAATGAAAAAATTGGCGTAGAAATACAAACAAATAACGCGGAAAACACTTTGTCGGCGACTATCGAACTTTCTACATTATCAAAAGAAGTTTCGAAATTAACAGATACATCAAACTACAAAATGGACTTTTCATCTTGCACCCAACTTGTAAAAGCAATTGTAAATACAACTGACTCTAACGACTACTACGTGAAAGGAACTGTTAATGTTGCAGTTTCACTTGGAAGTTGGGATGTAAAGACCATACCAATTACATTTGACACAAAAATTAAAAAAGTAGACACAACTACTAATGGAAAAACTGAGAGCAAAATTTATGGAAAAATTAGTTTAACAGAAATTCCTGTTATATCAATCCTTGGAATTAAAGGTCTAATTAATGATGATGTCTCAGGCTCTGATGTACGAGACCTAAACATTTATATTGCAGATGATAAAATTTACTTGCACCGCATTGACTACAAAGAAGCAGTGTTTACAGGCAAGAGAAGCGTAAACTATGAATCAACCGTAAAACTTGAATTTTCACAACTTTTTGCCGACCCAATATACTACTTCTTAGACTTTGGACTTGGCTTTGCTGATACGATAATTGATGAGATACGAAGCAGTCAATTTGTTAATGAAAAAATGGATTATAGTAAAATTCTAACTGATTATTCTAACACTAGTAGTAGTCATTATCAAATTGGTATAAACTTAAAAGAAATCACCGGAAACAGTAATATGGGAGAACAAAACACAATCACATTCACTACAACTCAGGCAGATGTTCAAAAGGGTGACAAAGTAATTACAAAAGACTATTTGTCACAATTCTTCTTTGAAATTATAATGCCACTAACTAGTATATTAAAGATTACTCTTTCAACAAACGATTTCACTCTTATGACTAGAGCAGACGAAGCAAGTCTATCAGACCAAGACAAAGTTTTAGATGAGTCAGGCAAAATTAAACAAAAATATGTAGATGAAATTACTAATTTTACTAGTAGTTACAAATACCCAAATAACACAGCTGTGGAATACGACAAAACAAATAATGACAACTGGAAAGTAATTAATAGTGCAAACTTTACTCTAACTCTTGCAAGCGGAAATGGAAATTCAGTGGTGCAAACACAGGCAAATGGAGAAAAAATCATACTTGACGCACCAGTAAAAGAAGATAGCGAAACCCCTACTTCTCGAATCAGTTACACTTTTGCTGGCTGGTACACTTCTCCAGATTTTAGTGGTAAGCCGATAACAGAGTTCGTTATGTCTCGTGCTAATACAACTCTCTATGCAAAATGGATTGAAACCGAAACAAAGTATTTCACTATCTCATTTAACACTAATGGCGGAGAAATTATTTCAGGCCAAAAAGAGTTGGTAGGAACAAGTTTGAACTTACCTATTCCTACAAAGGCAACCTTTGATGACAAAAACACTCAAAAAATTGAATATAGCTTTGAAGGCTGGTATTTAGACCAAGCTTGCACTGAAAGGTTTACTCAAACTACAATGTCTTGTGAAAATATCACCCTTTTTGCAAAGTGGAACGAGCAAGTGTCATACTACTACTCACTCACTTTTGAGAGTGACTCTCAAGTATTATTAACGAGTAAAATTCTTGAACAAACTGAAATAAATCTATTTACTCCAACAAAGCAAACTATAGACGATGGAGAAACTCAAACGACATTCACTTTTGCTGGTTGGTTCTTGGACACAAACTTTGAAAATAGCTTTACACAAACCACAATGCCATCAAATGACACAATTTTGTATGCAAAATGGAACCACGAAACAAAGTACTACTTTACTTTAAGTTTTAATACAAATATTCAAAGCGAAAAAGAATCAATCAAAATGCTTGAAGCAGAACCCTTGCCAAGCCTTGAACTTGAAAACTTCGAATTAGTTTCTAAACTAAGTGAACACAACGAAACAACATTTTACACCTTTGAAGGTTGGTTTACAGATTCTGCTTTTAATGGCAAGTTTGAAGAAACTATTATGCCTTCAACAAATACAGTTTTGTACGCGAAATGGAACACTAACACTGTTAAAACAATTAGTTTTGAAATTGTAGATAATGATGTTTCTGTTTACAAAAATGAAAATATTATTTCAGGTAGTGAACTTGATACCAATCAAATTCAAACAAAGTTTAATACAGACACTAAATTCTACCAAAACTATCAAAACGATGTTTACTCAAACGAAACTAGTATCCAATTTTTAGACAACTACAATAAAATAGTTGTTCCACAAGTGCACACTCAAATTTTTGTTCGCAACCAGTACACTTTGACAATTAAACAAACATCAAAAACTAGTGTTACACACACATTCTATCAAGACGAAAATATTCAAAGCGTACTCACAACACTTTCTAGAAATAATGAAAAATCTGCAAACTACTCAAACACACAAGGTTACACATCAAAATTCACATTTGACGGGTATGATAGTTCAATAACACTTATGCCAAACAAAGATACTCAAATTTCTGCAAAATGGATAGAAACAAAATATGTTACAATTAAGTTTGTAACAGAATACGTAAAACCAAACTTATGGTTAAATGAAGGTACTATACAAAATTACAACAATGTTTCAAGCAAAGAAGATGTTAAAAAATTAGCACCACAACCAGTAGAAATAGCACTTGGCTCTAGTGGCTCAAGCAAAATAATCGACCTAAGTTCATACAACACAAATATAAAAATAAAAGCTAAATATGGCGGACTAAAATACACTATGCAGGCATATTATTGGAACTCAGATATGGATACAGCGAAATGTGAAAATGTTTCTGATGTAACAAAACTCGAATCTCACCCAGTTGATGAAGCTAAACTAAAGAGAGTATTTACTAAAAATACAACACTCTATGTTGTTTGGATAGTTGTTTAATTCTTTTGTTTTTGATTTAGTTTTTTATATCTAAGTTTTTAAATAAATACTTGTATAAATATAAAAATAGGAAGAAAGGGCTAGCACTTTTGAAACTAGCAAAAAAATAAACTTGAATTCAATTGGTTCAAGTTTATTTTTTATTTTATATTTTATATAATTTTTTAATTTCATCAAGAGTGATATCCAAACCTATCGCGTGATATTTTGGAGCACAAATTTTATAAGCAGTTTCAATCATTTTTATCTTAACATCATTTGATCCATAATGAAATGCTTTATGACAAGTAGGACACAAAGATAATAAATTTTCAACACAATCAATATTAACATGATATTTTTCCCAAATCATTTTTTGGAAACATACTGGTATTAAATGATGAGCCTCCATATAAGACTTATTTGTCTTTTTTGAGGTAAATGTTTCGTGTTGATAATTTTCTTCACATTGATAGTAGGATTTTTTTATAGCTATTTTCCCTAACAATGGGTTAGTTCTAAATCTTCGTTTTTTATCAAAATTCGTAACTGCTACAGGTTCAACTTTGTAAGCATCATTGCAAACGTCTTCATTGATGTTTTTTTCATCAATACTATCTACTTTTTCAATATAATCCGACTCATTTTCATCATCATCAATAAACGATGAAATAATCACTTTTTCATTTTCTGTTTTTTCTTGTTCTTCTTCTGTAGGTTCATCAATAAGATTTATATTAAAATTTTGATTATTATACAGAAAATATGAGTAATCAACATCTCTTAATAACTGCTCATGTAAGTCAATAAAATCATATTTTTGAATAAAGTGATTATTGAAGTAGTCATCAAATTTAGGATTTATTGAAATGCTAGAATTCGAAAAGTTAAACAACTTTATGTTGTTTTTAATGAAAGTCAAAACACGACTTCTACTTTTATATTCAGCTACAAAAGCGGTAATAGGCGAATTGGTCCTAATATATTCTACCGCATCATCCAATTCTTGGTATGATTTACATGTTAAAACATATGTATATAAAAGATCTTCACTGACTTCATTAATACCATACTTTTCTTTTAAAATTTTTAATACTTTATATATAAAAACAATTGGCAATATATTGTAATCTTTATTATTATTTGCTGTGTCTATAATTGCATGAAACTTAATCTTTAATAATTGTTCTGTTTTGAAGGTATTATATTCTTTAGAACCAATTTTTAAATTTTTATATAAATCGAATACTTCTGTTGGAGCCTCTTTTGAATAATTTCCACCTCGTACATAAAATGGTGTTTTTGTAATCAGCCCATAAAGTTGTGCAATTACAAGCATTCTATGTCTATCAGTATTAATTCCATATTTTTCATGATTGACTGTAAAGTAATTTTCAATATTTACATTCTCTCTGTTATCTATTTCTGAAAATAATTTGGTGGCTTTAAAAGATTCGTCAAAATCGGTATCTTGTTTAGTAAATAACCAAACAGAATTATTTGTTAGATTGTTTAATTTATTATTTACCATCATTTAGTATCTCCTTAACCATTTCTGCTAAAAAATAAGCCAATTTAGGCGGAACAGCATTTCCAATTTGTTTACATATATTAGATTTTGTTCCTATAAATTCAAAAGAATCTGGGAAACTTTGAATTCGTGCAGCCTCTCGAGGAGTAAGTGTTCTATTTTCATAAGGATGTATAAATTTTCCTCCAGAAGGAGTATCAAATCTAGTCGTTATTGTTGGTGCAATATTTTGTGGATTTAATCTTCCATATGATCCACTATGCACAGATTTTATATTCTCATTTAGAACTATAAAATTTTCATCAATTTTAACTTTTTTCATCCTTTCAATTGCAACTTGTTTATGATGGTGAGGTGTGTGATTGTAGGTCATTAAATTATCATTAGAAAGGAATTGTTGATACTCAGTTTTCGGACTCATATTTTTTACTATACCACTTTCTGAGGGACATGGTAAGTTAGAAATTGCATCCCATACTGTAACAATATTGAAAAAATCATTAAATCTTTTGTTAATTTTATCTTTTGTTAAATCTATAACCTTATCTAAATCAAAATCACTTAATGAACCAATAATAACGACTCTTTCACGAGCTTGTGGGATGCCAAACTCTTTGGCTTTAAATAATTTGTATTGTATTTTATAAGATTTACCATCAAAATTATTTGGGTCGGAAAATAACTTGACTATTTCTTTAAAAATGTCGCCATTTTTAAGAGTTAAGATTCCTTTAACATTTTCTATAATAAATAATTTAGGTCTTACAAGTTTCACGATATTGAAATAATGTTTAAATAAGTAATTTCTTGGATCTTCCAAAAATCCGTTGTGTCTTATTCTCGCTCCAGCCATTGAAAAACCTTGACATGGAGGACCTCCTATAATTATATCGGCACAATTAGGAGCGAAAACATTACTATTATCAACATTTTTTATATCATCTGCAATCATTAATGTGTTTTGATGATTATGTTGATATGATGCTGCAATCATTTTATCGTATTCTACCGCCGTAGTGATTTCGAAACCTGCTTTTTCAAATCCACATGAAAATCCACCACAACCAGCAAATAAGTCAATCACTTTATTCATGTGTATCTCCTCCAGTTCTGTATCTAAGTGCAAAATTTTTAATATAAGAAAGTTCCTCATCGGTTAATTGATAAATTTGTGCTAAATAATCATCTATTTTATCAATTTCAGATTTACATTCCTTGTGCTTATATTCATAATCAGATTGTTTACTGCCAATATATTTTTTTGTTTTTTCAAGTTTTTGCTCTAGTTTGCGGAATAATAATTTACAATGGTTATTGGTATTTTCATCTATTTGAGGAAAGTAAAAACCTTTTAATTCTTTAGATGTAATATGCCAACAATCGGACATTATAGTCCAATAGACCCAAAATAGACTTGAATTCAAAATGCAACTTACTAACCAATAATCTTTATCACAGAATTTTAATTCCTTATATTCATTTGAACCAGGATTAAATGAAAAAGCCTTAATCCAAAAACAAGCTCTCATGTTTAAGTAAATAGATTTCCCTTCTATACATTGTTTTGTGAATAGATTTTCTTCTGTTACTGTGTAAATCTTTCTAAATATATTTTCCTCTATATTATTGCCAATTTTAGGAATAAACGTTCCATCGATGTGATGGTTTTCTTTAATTTCACAACCATTTAAAAGGTTTGCTCTTTCTTCTTTGTACCAATGCTTGTAATTGGATGTAAATAACTTATGTTCAGATTTACTTTTTCTAACTATTAAAATGTTTAGCTTTTGATGCACTCCTTGAAATAAGCAATCTGGTCTATCAGCAAAACTCAATATAAACTGCCTATCAGTTTTTTCTCTAACATAAGATCTTATTGGATCCATTCTTGATGTAGAAATATAAGATAGAGGCACGACAAATCCAACAACGCCATTGTTTTTTATGGTTTTTATACTATTTTTAATTACATCTGCATATATGTTGCCATAATTGTTCTGTAAATCTTTTTTATATGATAAGTTACCATATTCAACATATGGTGGATTGCCTATAACAAAATTATATTTATTATTATTTTTTTCATTATATAAAACATAATCTTGATTGCTAAATTGTTGTTTTAATATTTTAGAAATTTTTTCATAATAAGAAACATTCTTTACATGTTGAATTACTTCAAAAAATAATCTTATTTTAGCAATATCGGTTGAATCTTCAAGAATATCATTACCATATATAGTTTTAACTATTTTATAAATATTCTCATCTGAATAATTTCCTTCGTATAATTCCAACAATTTCAACTTTATTCTAAAAAGATTTATTAAAAATTCGCCAGAACCACATGTTGGATCTATAAAGGTATTTTTATATAATATTGTATCAATTTCTTCACTATTATGTTTTAGAATATGTTCTAATGCGTCTTTTTCTTTATATGTTCTTGAATTATCTTTTTCTAAATTCATTATAATAGAATTAAGAATTATATATACACAAACATCTTCTGGTGTGTAGTAAACACCATTTAGCTTTCTATCGTCAGTCTTTTCATTTATTGTATATAAAATTTTTTGTAATTTCTCATTGCTGTCATAATTAAAAGTTGATTCTAATTCTAAATTGTATTTATCATAATTACCATTCAACAAAATATGTAAAGAATTGATCAGGTATTTTCTGTTCTTTACATTTTCTTTATTAATATATGAAACCACAATATTATTGACTTTTTTTACTATTTCATTTTGACTTTTATTCATAACACATAAAGTATAACATAAAACATATAAAAAACATATAAAAAAACATATAAAATTTATAATTTATTCTAAATTTTTCTAAAATTGGCATTTAAACGTGTGCTTGTCTTGATACAAGTCGGTGTCGCTACGCTCCACCGAAGACAAGCACACGAACACAAAGAGAAATACGAAACAATATATTACTTAAACAACTAAATAAAACATTTTCTCTTTAACAAACATTGCCGAGTGAAAAAGAGGTTTGCGTGCAGGCTATCCGCAAAACCTCTTTTTTTTACCACTCGGCAAATTGTATTGTAATTTGTTCTCAAATTTCAATTTTGTTGTTTCAAAGACATTTTTCAAATACATAACTATGAGCATTGTTAATGTTCTAGTTATTCCAAAATCATTAAAGTATATTTTCTTTATTTAATCTCCTTTACTCGCTTTTGGTGTCTTTTGTAGCATAGTTTTCCCCTAAGTCAAGGGAAATAAATATTGTTTTGTGCAATCTACTAGGTTGAATATTCAGTCTAGTATTTTTTATTGTAAAAAATATTTCAATACAATATTTCTTTCTTCTTCCTTGACTTCTTGTATTAGAAATTTAATAGGTAAGTTTTTAATCCAAACTCTGCTCCAACGCCACTTGCCAAAAGGCGGATAAAGGAGAAAAAATATGAACAAAAGAAAAAATGAAGTATTAGAAGATAATGTTGTAATTAGTTTAGACAACATTGAAAAAATCTCAAAAGTTATTGCACTTTCAAGTCTAAACAACTTTGAAAAGTATGCTTACTCTAACACAAAAAGAATAGAATTTTTACACAAACAATTACAAAAAGACATTTGTCATCACAGTGAATTAGATAATTATTCAGATGCTTACGATTTAGTTCAAGAAGCAAGTTTATTCCTATTGAAATTTGTAGGTCAAAGACTTGGAGATAACTGCACTTTCATTAAATCTACAGCAAAAGTGCCACAAACAATATCTATTAGAATGGCTTGTTTCAAAACATTGTTTGCATACCTAAGAAAAGAAATGAAGAATGGAAATTCGGAAAATGAAGAATTACTTGAGTTTATTCCATCAAAAGATTGTTTTGAAGAAGAAAAACCAGATTACACAAAAGTTAATAAGATTATTAAGCATTTAGTAACCAACAAATTAGAAAGCCAAATTTTGGAATATTACTACAATGGTGTTGAAGTAAAACTTATTGCTGAATTTTTAGGAGTAAGTACAGACATTGTTTACAAACGCAGAAGAAAATTTAAAGATAGATATTTAGCATATTGTATATAAAAGTATAGGCTCACATCAAAAATGTGGGCTTTTTATGTGCGAATTTTGAATTTGACCTTAACTTTTCTATTTTTCGTGGCTTATATATGTAATGTGTTACAAAAATGATACAAAATTGAAACAAGAACCGAACGAACCTGATACACAAATGAGATACCAATGTTTTTAAGTTGGTGCTATTGTCTAATTGTATCACAAAAATTTAGTATTTTTTTGACTATGTTAGTTTAGTTTTCGTTTATACAAACTACTATTTTATTTAGTTTTTGTATGGATAAAGTATGGGTGTAGTTTCTTGTATTTTTTAAAAATTTAGATATGCTTTTTGTGTGAGGTAATCAAAGAATCTAAAGTTTTTTACAACTAAATACAAAAACTATACCAGAAAATACAATAATGTTACCAGTAATGTCATTCAAAACTTAAATTTTTTGTGATACCTTTACAATGAATTAAAAATAGACAACGCAAAAATGACAAGACCGAGAGTTAGTTTATTGGTTTGCTTTTAGCCAAAATTAAAAGCCAGTGGTTGCATTTTATGGGCGTAGAAAAATAAAACTTTTTCTATGTCCTTTTTAATTCCAAATTTACAAAAAGGAGTTAAAAATTATGCAAAAACTAGAAATTGAATTTGAAAACGAACTAGATTTAACCTTACTAGACAATGAATTTTTTATTGCAATGTTGAATCAGATTATGCTTTTCAAAAAATGCGAGGTGCAATATGAACTATCCAAAAACTAAAGTATATTTTGATGGTAGTCATTTTATTGGAATACCGCCCGAAAAACAATTATGGAAAAAACGAAAAAATACAAAAGTAAAACAAAAAGATGAAATGCAAGAAAAAATTAAAAAGTTATACAAAGTCGAAACTGGAACAAAGAAAGAAAAAACCGAAAAATTTATTGAAAAGATAAATGAAGAAATTAAAGACGAAGAAAAAGCGAAAGAGATTGTAAAGGCAACTTTAGAAAAAGAAAAAAGGAATAAAATTGTTAGACTTACGAGATTGTATAGAAAAATTGGACTGCAACAATGGACACACTTTTGCACTTTTACTTATGACAGCAACAAACTAACTGAAGAAGAATTTAGAAACAAATTGCTCACTTGTTTAAGACATCTATCTCATAGAAAAAACTGGAAATACATTGGAGTGTTTGAACGAAGTCCAAAACTAGAGAGATTACATTTTCATGGAATATTTGTAATCGCTGAAATGGTTGGCAAAATTGTTGAAACAAAAGATTATTCCACTAAAACACATCAAATGCAGATTACTCATCAAAACACTTTCTTTTTAGAAAGATTTGGCAGGAACGATTTTAAAGAGATAATAAATAATGTTGGTGTTAATGATGCAGTTAATTACATTATGAAATACATTCGCAAAACTGGTGAAAAAGTTATCTATTCAAAGCACTTACAAACATATTTTGTTGCAGATATTTTAGATGATGACGTTGTTTGCAAAATTGGTCAAGAAGATAGAAAAATATTGCTCTTTGATGACTTCAAATGTTTAGACTTTGAAACTGGTGAAATTTTAGGTCAACCAAATATAGATAAATCTCTCATAGATAAACTACCAAAAGCTTATTGATTGTCTTTCGGTTACAGAGCATAAACGAAAACTCTTTCTTGTCAAGGGTAAAATGTATTGATTCTCAACCCTTGACAAGAAAATTA
>DLKQ01000008.1:32921-33780 GCA_002477805.1 Christensenella sp. UBA7584
AACTTAATAAAAGGAGAAAAACAAAGTGAAAACAGCAGTAATATATGCAAGATATTCCAGCACTAACCAAACTGAGCAAAGTATTGAAGGTCAAGTTCATGTTTGTGAAGATTATGCTAAAAAGCACGATATAATTATTGTAGATTCTTACATAGACCGAGCAATATCTGGAACAACAGACAACAGAGAGTCTTTTCAAAAAATGCTTAAAGATAGCAACAATAAGAAGTGGAGCTATGTGTTAGTTTACAAACTAGATAGATTTGCAAGAAATAAATTTGAGTCTGCAATTCATAGAAAGCACTTGAAAGATAATGGAATAAAACTACTCTCTGCTATGGAAAATATACCCGAAACACCAGAAGGAGTATTATTAGAATCTTTACTTGAAGGTATGAACCAATATTTTAGTGAAGAACTTGCTCAAAAAGTTAGTCGTGGTTTGCACGAATCTCGAATGAAAGGACATATAATCGGCTCAGTTCCTTATGGTTACATTAAAGAAAATAAAATGTTAAAAGTAAACGAAGAAGAAAAACAAGTCTTAACAAGAATGTTTGAAGATTATGCAAGCGGTAAAACAATTTTGCAAATTTCAAGAGATTTTGAAAAAGAAAATGTTAACAATAATGGCAAAAAGTTTATACCAGAAACAATAAGATATTATCTCAAAAACGAGTATTATACAGGTATTTGCAAAATTAACAACAAAGTTTACGATAAAATATACCCACAAATAATCTCAAATGAACTATTTGAAAAAGTAAAAACAAAGTTAGATGCAAATAAATATGGTTGTAGAAAAGATAACCACGAGATTTTTAGATTAAAAGACAAGATATATTGTGGTAATTGCAAT
>DLKQ01000040.1 GCA_002477805.1 Christensenella sp. UBA7584
TATACCACAATAAATAGCAAATAGAACTATAGCAACTCCAATAACTTTCAAAAATATAGAAAACCAATTACTATTTCTGCGCATTACTTCCTCCTCTTAACTCTTATTTTTTAGTATTTTTATCTGTTGTTTTTGGCCCTCCTTTTTTTAGTTTGGCTTATTATAACACACGATTTTCAAAAGTCTTAGTTGAGTAAAAAATTAAATATTTTTACTATATTTTATTAAATATAGTAAAAATTTTTAAAAAGTTGAAAAAGTAAATGATTGGCATATAATTTTACGGGTTTTTATTTTTCTCTCGGTGTTTTGTAATCGAAATCTCAACCTTGAAATACTTGCAGCGGTTTTTGGTGTCTACGCTGTGAGTGTTGATTGATTCTATCAGTTGTTCCACGTGCTTTTTATCAGCCCATTTTGCCAGTTCATCTAGGTTTAGTGCAATTTTTACTGGTAATTCCAACTCATCTGCACTAACCGCAAGATATACAACTTCTTTCATATTAACCTCATTTTTTTATTTGATGTTGTTGATGTAGAAAACAACCAAAAATGTAACGTTTTTTGTCTTTAATATCACTACTAAATTTTATTGTTGATATAATTTTCATAAACTGGTCTACACTGATAGCTATAATAAGTTGTACTACATCTTCAGCGCTGTACAATTTACCATTGTATTTTATTGGCTTTTTTTCTGCTGTAATCGCATAATCAGCCATTATGCTCAAAACTTCGTTTCCGATAGCTCCAAATTCGCTTTTTTCGTGGCAGTCAAAAAAATCTTGATAATGGCGTTTAAAGTTTTCCACAATATCATCGCGCGTGCACGTTCTTACAGATAATTTATTTTTGTTTTCTTTAACAAACAATGTTTGTTTGTCTGTTTCTTTGATATTATTCTGATAAAGGAGCGAACCTGGAAGCGACTTTTCACTTTCGCTTTCACTTTTGCTTTGAGTTTCGCTCCGTACTTCGCTTTGAATTTCGCTTCCAAAATCTATGTAACTTTCATTTTTTGTATTTTTTATTCCATTTTTGCTACCATTAGTCATATTTCTAATCGATTTATCTAGCGCTGGTTTCATAAGGACAAACGCAAGTTCTTCTTCAGGGGTTGTGTTAGTAGGTTCTACGCGGGTGATTGCATATCGAACTAGGTTGTATATAATATTTTTCTGCGTCTCTGGCGGAAATCTCTGTACACATTCATAATACGAAGCGTGAAAAATAAAGTGTTTATTCATCAACAACCTCCTGGGTTTTTGCTGATAATACTTCTATTTCTTTTACCTTTAGTAGCTTTGCAATTTGAGTAGCTCTATTTTTATTTGTGTATACAAGTTTACCTGTCTTTGTTGGTACAACATAAAGCTCATTGTTTATTAGTTCATCTACAAGTATAAGGGGACATATCTTTTGTTTTGTTATACTTGTGCTGTTTATAATACAGTAACCAACAACTTGGTTACAAAATGGACACTCGGCACAGCATTTCGGTTTTTTGTCTACAAATATTTGCATATTTTTCTCCTTTATGGTATAATTTTTTTGTTAATATTTTTCGTATGTATTTTGGGCTTGCTCAATTTGGGCTTGCTCTTTTTTTAATAATTTTTTGTATTTTTGCTCCAGTTTTCTATAAGCCCAGCACAGAAATTCTCTGTTGCTATACAACCCGCATCGATTAAGCACATTTTTTGTGAGAAGCGGAAAATTCGATTTTTTGACCCTTACACAGTAATTATAGGTAATTGCACCAAAATTAATTTTTTGTGCTGTGCACACATTGTTTGGAGCCTGTGCACACTTTATTTTTTTATTATCAAGGCTTAATAGTTCGTTTTCGGTGTATAGGTTCCTCAATTTACACTTCCACAACTCACATAGTTGTATTGCTTGTTCTGGGGTCGGGAGGCAGCGGAAATTTTCAAACTTATTAATAAGAGACCTATCAATATGTAACTCTCTTGCGGTTTGTGCTTGTGTATACCCAGCACGTTCTCTAACCTGTTTTAACTTTGGCATAGATACTCCTCTAACCGCTCAGAGAACATAGCAGATAATCGCTCAAAAATATCACCTATTGTATAGCTCTTTAGGTTATAATCTTGTATCTCAATCATACAGTCGGTAAGTAATCCGTTAATTGTGTATATGTCCCACGAATTCTCCTTTTGATTTTTCTGTTCCAATTCCTTCTCGTGGTTTGCCCAAGCATACAAAAATCTGCTTACACTTTGCTGTATGCTACAAGACTTTAAGCAATATCTCATATTGCGTTCAATAACTTGCCAATTTGTATTGTGTTTTTGGGCAATAGTTTCATATACTTTGCCAATCTTTACTTTTGGCATAGTTGGGGTATTTTTTAGCATATCCACAGCTTCAAGTAGGTAATAATACCCATCAATGTTTTGCTTAACATCTTTTTCTATTAGATATTCTTTTAATGTCATAGTTTTCTCCTTTTTTCCATAATTCAAATTCCTGTTTTGTAGAGTGGGTGTTGAATTCTCTTATTAACCAATTACAAAATTCAACACAAAATCGTTCAAAACAACTTCCACATAAATCTGGATTGTTTGCACAAATAACGAACATAGTATTCTCCTTTTATTGTGTGTCTTAATAAGACACTTGTTAACTAAAAAAAATATTATTTACTTCTTCAGCTGTCAGTTTATAACGTTCCTTAATTTTGACTATTTCACACTGCTTAAACTCTGTTCTTTCGTTTTTCTTTGAACTAAGACTTTGAGGTGAAATATCAAGGAACATTGCAAGAGTAACATTCGAATCATTAAACAATTTCATTTTGCTTTCTAATAAATTCTTTTTCACTTTTAGGCCTCCTTTTTAGATTTTGTGTGTCTTTTTAGGACACTTTTATAATAACACGCTTTTTTGATAATGTCAATGGTTTTTTAAAATTTTTTTTAATTTTATGAAAATTTTATTGAATTTTAAGAAACATTATGATATAATTAAGACACAAATAAAAGAGGAGATATGTGTTTATGAAAATGGGGGATATTATCAAGCAGCTTAGACTTCAAAAAGGTATAACACAAGAAGAACTTGGCAAGGTAATAGGTGTGCAGAAATCGGCTATAAGGAAGTATGAAAGTGGTATGGTTGAAAATATGAAAAGAACTTCAATAAAAAAAATGGCTGATTATTTTGGTGTTTCTCCTACTTACTTAATGGGGATGGAAAATATGAACTACGAAACAATTAATTCTCCGATTGAAGATGCAATTCTAACCATCTGCAAAAGTCTTTCAGAAAAGCAGAAAGGCGAAGTTTTGGTTTATGCTACAAATTTATTAAAAATCAACTCTTAATGTCATACATCATCGCTGCAACTGTGCAAATGTATAATAATAATTGCATAATTCAAGGCTATTTTGATGCTAAGGGGGAGAAGAGTCAAAAAAAGGAAAATCAGCCTATCTTGTTGGTTAATAACAACAAGGGATTAGAAGGAAATTTAAATGAGTAATAAAGCGGTAATATATGCAAGGTATAGTAGTGAAAGGCAAACAGAATTAAGCATTGATGCTCAACTTACAGCTTGTAAGCAGTTTGCTATAGAGCAAAACTTAAGCATTATCAATGAATATATAGATAGAGCATATACGGGGAAAAATGATAATAGACCAGCTTTTCAAAAGATGTTAAAAGATAGTGCAAAAAAAGAATTTGAATATGTGCTGGTGTATAAATTAGATAGATTTGCAAGAAATAGATATGATAGCGCAATTAACAAGAGGACATTAAAAAAGAATGGTGTAAAAGTATTATCAGCGAAAGAACAAATAACAGATACGCCAGAGGGAATTATCTTGGAAAGTTTATTGGAAGGAATGAATGAGTATTATTCAGTAGAATTAGCACAAAAGATAAAAGCAAACCAATTCGAGTTAATACAAAAGCATAGATATTTGGGTGGGCCTCTGCCTTTTGGACTAAAAATAGTAAATGGTCAATTTGATATAGACTTACCAAAAGCACAAATTATCCAAAAAGTATTTCAAGATTATGCCGATGGTGTTAGTTTAGATATTATTTTGCAATATATGAAGGACAATAATGTTAAAAATAACATTAAAACGTTTTACAATAAAAAAACAATTTATTATGTTCTTTCAAATGAAAAATATATTGGGAGATATAAATGGGGTAAAGATTATGACTTTGAAGATTATATTCCACCTATAATATCAAAGCAGTTGTTTTGGAGGGTTCAAGAAATGATAAAAAATAAAAAAAGAGCATCAGCGATTAGAAATTCAAACTATTTGCTTGCTGGTAAATTATTTTGTGGTTTATGTGGTGAGATGATTAATCCAGAGTTGGGGACTTCACATACTGGGAAAAAATATTATTATTACAAATGTGGAAAGCAAAAGCGGACTAAAAACTGTACTCAAAAAATATTTAAAAAAGAATTGCTAGAAGATAAAATATTCCAAAAGACAAAAGAAAAGATATTTTGTGGTGATATAGATAAGCTAGCTGCTTCAATTGTTGCGTATTATAATAAAAGCCTTAAATATGATGATTTGGAGCTGTATAAAACAAATTTAAAAAAAGTTGAAAAAGAAATAGCTAACATTGTTAATGCAATTAAGCAGGGGATACTTACAATGTCAACAAAAGATGAGTTGTTAAAATTGGAGCAAGAGAAAGAAATAATAAAAGAGTTAATTGCTGAACAAGAGTTGAAAAAATCATTCGAGTTAACGATTGAAAAGGTTCGATTTATGTTGGAGAAATTTTTTATTAATTCAGATAATGAAAAAACAAAAGAAATTGTTTTAAGAAATTTTGTTGATAAGGTTGTTATGTTCCCTGATACAGCCATAATAAGTTTTAAAATTGGTAATATTAGCAATGAACAGTTAACTGTGGAAGAGATGAAAGCATTGTTTTTAAACAACGAAAAAACCGAACCTGAACAAAAGTTCGGATTCGGCTCTTTTGGCTCCTCAAGCAGGACTTG
>DLKQ01000009.1 GCA_002477805.1 Christensenella sp. UBA7584
ATTAAAAAGGTATAAAAATGAAACCAATTTCCCTTTATTTCCATATTCCATTTTGCAAACAAAAGTGCAAATATTGTGCTTTTGTTTCTTTTACTAGCAAAGAAAAATTTTTCAAATCATATATAAGTAGCATCAAAAAAGAGCTTGATTTTTACAAAAAATTACTAAAAAATTATGAAGTTCGTACTATTTATTTTGGAGGAGGCACTCCGTCTCTTCTTGAAGCTGATATGATTCCAAAGCTATTAGAATTTGTAAAAAATAATTTTAGTATATATAAAAATACAGAAATTACAGTTGAGGCTAATCCAGAAAGTTTTAATCTTAAAAAAGCAAGAATGTGGAAAAAAGCTGGTGTAAATAGGCTTAGTATTGGCTTGCAAAGCGATGATGACCTTGTTCTTAAAAAATTAGGGAGAATACATAATTACAAAAAATTTTTAAACGCTTTTAATATTGCTAAAAAAGTTGGTTTTTCAAACATTAATGTAGATATAATATTTGGACTTGAAAATCAAACTGAAAAAAATGTAAAAGAACTTATAAGCAAATTAGCTGATTTAGGAGTGACACATATTTCTGCATATGGACTTCAACTTGAAGAAAATACTAGGTTAAAGCAAGAAGTTGAAAGTGGACAAGTTGTTTTGCCATCTGAAGAACGTTGTGTGAAAATATATAATACAGCTTGTAAAGAATTAAAAAAACTAGGATTTATTCGTTATGAAATAAGCAATTTTGCAAAAAAAGGCTATGAAAGTAAACATAATCTAAACTATTGGGCACGTGGGGAGTATTTAGGAATAGGTGTTGGAGCTTACAGTTTTTCTAATGGTGAGCACTGGGAAAATACTTCAAGTCTAGATGAGTACCTATCTGGTTATCAAAGAAAAAATGTTGAGGTAGAAACAACTAAAACAGCAATGGAAGAAATGATTATGCTTGCGTTAAGAACGGAAAAAGGACTGGATATAAATTTATTTAATTCCACTTTTGGTAATGATTTTGAAATACTGTTTAAAAAACAAATTGAAAAATTAAAAGCAAAAAAACTAATTAAAATAGTAAAAAACCATATTAAAATCACAAATTTTGAAGTTTCAAACCAAATAATAGCAGAATTTTTCTGATATTTTAAAATATTATAAAAACTAATTACGAAGCCTGCGGAGGCATTTTTCCTACAAGATTCTTTTTAAGAATGTAAGAGTATAAAAATGACTGGAGCACCTTTTCTATCCTTTGTTTGTATGTTAATAGGTTTTTGATTAGTGCTATGTTTTGACATATTCTTTTATAAATTCACAAGCTTTTAAAAGTGGCGTACTTTTTGTATAAATTCCATACTAGTTAGTATAAATAGCATTATAAATATGTGTAAAGCAACAATAGGTCTTGCTATACAAAGAGGGCAAGACTTTTATTTCTGTCAACCGTTTTTGTAAAAATTTTTTAATTTTTTTTCACTTTTTACTTGACAAACTCATAAACTAGTATTATAATTTTAGCAATCAAGGTATAGGAGTGCTAACAAACACATATAATAAATGCTAAAAAAGGAGAGGAGATGACTGAAGAGTTGAATCTTAGCGAAAGAAAGAAACAAATTCTTTTGAGCGCTGTAGAAGATTATATTCAAGAAGCTAGTCCGATTACGAGTAGTGCAATTCAGCATAAATTTGCTAAAAACTTGAGTACAGCAACACTTAGGAATGAACTCAACGCATTAGAGGCTATGGGGTTTTTGAAGCAACTTCACAGTTCAGGTGGAAGGGTTCCTACAAGTAAAGGTTATAGATTTTATGTTGATTCTATGATGGGCGATATACCACTTGATAAAAAGGTTTTAGAAGATATTCATTCTTTATTTGAGAGAAGAACTGTTTATTTGGGTGATATGGTAAATGAAATTGCATCTGTAATTAGCAAAGCAACAAATTATCCAACTGTGGTTATGTTAAAGGGGTTTGACAAACTGACTATAAAAAAAATAGAAATTATTCCACTACTTACAGGTCAAGGGCTTATATTAATAGAAACAAACAGCGGAGTAATTAGCAACACATTGCAAGGTTGTCAGGAAACTCCGAAACAAACATACATTGACGCAAGTAATTTAATGACAAAAACATTTCAAAATTACACAGTTGCAGATATGATTAAAAATATGTCAAAACATAAAATTGAAATGACGCAAGAAGTTGAAGAATTTAGCATTATATTTGATGTGGTTGTAAAATCTCTCACAACTTTGATTGATAGACTTACTGAAAATGGAAATATAACAGCGAAAGGTGAGTTAAAACTTTTAAATTCACCCGAGTATAGTAACCCTGAAAAGGCAAAACAGATTTTAGATGTACTTTCAAATCCTAAACAAATAAAAGAAGTGTTTAGTGATGACAGTTCTGATGTTTCGTTTCAGATTGGCAATGAAATTCCTGTGCAAGAACTTCAAGATTGTAGTATTGCAAAAGCTGATTATCAAGTAGATGGAGAAAGTATTGCCAGCATAGGAATTATTGGACCTCAGCGTATGGATTATGCAAAAATTGCAAGTGCATTAAAATTTGTGGTTGGAGAATTCGCAAACATAAAAGCATTAACGCAAGGTGATGATAAAGGAGGCGATAAAAAATGAGTAAACATAACAAACATACTTTTGAGCAGGGACATACTAAACAAGATGATAATGGAAAACAAGCAGGACATAGTGAACAGGTGGATTTGTGTGCTGAGCACGAGCAATGCGAGCAAGAAAAATCCATTGAGTCTTTGAAGCTAGAAGCACAACTTAAGGAAGAAAATAATATTGCTCTCACAAATATGCTAAAAACATTGCAGGCAGATTTTGAGAATTTCAGAAAGCGGAATATGAATTTAAAGCAAGAGGCATACAGCGATGGAGTTGCGAGTGTTATAAAAAGAATGTTGCCTTGTTACGATGCTATTGAAGGAGCTTTGAGGTCGGTTGATGATGTAAAAGTCAAAGATGGGCTAGAGATATTAAAACGAGAATTTTTAAACGCATTTAAGGATTTTAAAATAACTCCTATAGAAGCGGTAGGGCAAATGTTTGATGCAAACTTGCACAATGCAATTGCTTCAGAACACATAGACGGAAAACCTGTTGGAATTGTTATAAGTGAAGTTCAAAAGGGCTTTAAATGTGAGGATAAGGTTATTAGATACAGTCTTGTAATTATTTCAAAATAGGTTGCTGTGCCAAACAGAGATGTTTGGCAAAAATATTTAAAAATTTTAATAAAATATAAGGAGATAAATATTATGTCAAAAATTATAGGTATTGATTTAGGAACAACAAACTCTTGTGTGGCAGTTATGGAAGGTGGAGAGCCAACTGTAATTCCAAACGCAGAGGGGGCAAGGACAACACCAAGTGTTGTTGCTATTACAAAAACTGGAGAAAGATTAGTAGGTCAAGTTGCAAAAAGACAAGCAATCGCAAATCCAGAACATACTGTTTCATCAATTAAACGTGAAATGGGAACAGACTACAAAGTAAAAATTGAGGGTAAAGAATATTCACCTCAAGAAATTTCTGCAATGATTTTAACAAAACTTAAGACAGATGCTGAAGCTTATCTTGGACAAAAAGTTACACAGGCTGTTATAACAGTACCTGCTTACTTTACAGATAGTCAAAGACAGGCAACAAAAGATGCTGGAAAGATTGCAGGACTTGATGTTTTAAGAATTATAAACGAACCTACTGCGGCAGCTCTTGCTTATGGACTTGATAAAGCCGAAAATTTGAACCAAAAGATTTTGGTGTTTGACCTTGGTGGTGGAACATTTGATGTTTCTGTAATGGAAATTGGAGATGGTGTTTTTGAAGTTCTTGCAACAAAAGGAAACAACAGACTTGGTGGAGATGATTTCGACCAAAGAATTATTGACCTTTTGGAAACAGAATTTAAAAACCAAAATGGAATTGACCTTTCAAAAGATAAATCTGCAGTTCAAAGATTAAAAGAAGCTGCTGAGAAAGCAAAGATTGACCTTTCAGCTTCAACAAAAACAACAATTAGTTTGCCATTTATTACAGCAGATGCAACTGGTCCAAAACACTTGGAATACGAGCTTACTCGTGCAAAATTTGATGATATGACATCAGATTTGGTAGCTCAAACAATTACTCTTAGTGAAGAAGCATTAAAAGATGCAAAACTTTCAAAAGACCAAATTTCTAAGGTAATTTTGGTTGGTGGTTCAACTCGTATTCCAGCTGTGCAAGAAGCTGTAAAGAAATTTGCTGGAAAAGATGGATTTAAAGGTATTAACCCAGATGAATGTGTTGCTATCGGAGCAGCAATTCAAGGTGGAGTTTTGGCTGGAGATGTAAAAGATGTACTCCTTTTAGATGTAACACCACTTTCACTTGGTATTGAAACCTTGGGAGGAGTGTTTACAAAACTTATTGAACGCAATACAACAATTCCAACAAAGAAAAGTCAAATTTTCTCAACAGCAACTGATAATCAACCAGGTGTAGATATTCACGTTCTTCAAGGTGAAAGAGAATTTGCAAGTGGAAACAAAACATTAGGAAGATTTAGTTTGACAGATATTCCGCCAGCACCTCGTGGAGTACCTCAAATTGAAGTAACTTTTGATATTGATGCAAACGGAATTGTTCACGTTTCAGCAAAAGATTTGGGAACAGGGAAAGAACAAAGTGTTACAATAACATCAAGTTCAAATCTTAAAGAAGATGAGATTAATAAAGCAGTTGAAGATGCAAAGAAATATGCTGAAGAAGACAAAAAACGTCGTGAAATTGTGGATTTAAGAAACAATGCTGAGGCTATGGCTTTTGCTCTTGAAAAGACTTTGAGAGAAAATGGTGATAAAATTAGTGAAGATGAAAAGAAAACTCTTGAAGAAGCAATAAAAACAGCAAGAGAAGAATTTAAGAAAGAGGATAAAGATGCAATTCAAAATGCTTTAGATACTCTTACAAAAACAAGTGAACCAATAATGACTAAACTTTACCAAAATGCAAAGCCTGAAAGTGAAACAAAAGGTCCAGAAGTAGAAGTAAAGCCAGATGACATTAAAGATGCTGAAAACAAATAATATTAGGAGAGATTAAAGGTGGCAAAGAACTATTATGAAACGCTGGGGGTAGAAAAATCTGCAAGTGCTGACGAGATAAAGTCGGCCTATAGAAAACTTGCAAAAAAATATCACCCTGACTTAAACCCGAACAACGCAGAAGCTGCCTCTAAATTCAAAGAAATAAATGAAGCTTATGAAGTCTTGAGCGATAGCCAAAAGAAAGCTAATTATGACCAATATGGAAGTACTGGCCCTAAGGATTTCTTCCGCTCTAGTGGAGGAAGTTCACAGGGCGGATTTTCGGGATTTAGTGGCGGATTTGGTGGATTTGAAGATATTTTCAATATGTTTTCTTCGGGATTTGGTGGTGCTGAAAGAAGTTCTGGTGTTCAAGGAAACACGCTGACAACAACAATCACACTTTCGTTTGAAGAAGCTGCCTTTGGTGTTAAAAAAAGTATAAGACTTGTAAGAACGGAATCCTGTTCACATTGTGGTGGAACTGGTGCAAAATCTGGTACTGCATATTCAACTTGTACGGACTGCGGTGGTTCGGGACAGGTTAGGTACACCCAAGATACTTTGTTTGGGCGTGTTGTTAATGTGGGACCTTGTAAAAAATGTAACGGAACAGGTAAGATTATCAAGGAAAAATGTGAATTTTGTAATGGAAAGGGTGTTGCTAGGAAAAATTCAAGCATTACAGTTGATATTCCAGCCGGAATTGATGATGGACAAGTAATGACTCTTCACGGATATGGTGATGCTGGAATTAGAGGAGGTGCAAATGGTGATTTGCAGATTTTGGTTCGAGTTCAGGCACATAAAATACTTGAGCGAGATGGGTTTGATATTCACTTAGACCTACCACTTCCTTTCTCAACAGCAATACTAGGTGGAAAAGTAGTGATTCCAAGTTTGGAGGGTAAACTTGAATTAACTATTCCTGCTAATACTCAAACGGGAACAATTTTAAAGCTCCGTGGAAAGGGCATAAAAAACCTCAATAGAGCAGGGAAAGGTGATATGTTCGTAAAAGTTAATGTAGAGCTTCCAAAGGTTACCGACCGAAAGACAATAGACAAAGTGCGAATGTTTGCACAAGAGTTTAATGACAATGATTATGCAGATTTTAAAGATTATCAAAATAAATTAAAATCTTTGTAATTTTTTGTAAATATATAAAAATGTCTCCCTATAAAAATAGGGAGGCATTTTATTTTAAAAGCAATTTTTATAAATTTTAAAAATTCTAAATTTTAGCTTATCTAAAAAATATGACTTATTGCAACACTTAAGACACAATTGTAGTAAATAAAAAAGCTGTGCGGTCATTTTGAAAAACTTTAATTTTGTAGTAATTTTTCAAAAAACTCCCGAAAGGCTACCTTATGGCACATCGCTAAATCCTCTTAATGCTGCTGTTTTCCAACCCTGACATAGTTCAAAGCAAGCGATTGCACAAGACCTTGCGTTCAACATTTTTCAAAAACACTTACGCAGTTAAAAATTCTCCTAGATGACTGGTCAACCTCGCTATAGCGGATTGCGAGTTACAGGGCACCGCTAGCTCCCCATTTAGCACAGCTAATATTATTATACGCTAAAAAAAACTTTTTTGCAACTCAATTTAAAACTTTTTTGCAAAATAAATTGTTTTTTTCCTCATTATGTGCTAAAATTTAGCGAAAAGAGAGGTAATTATGATAATACAGCAAGAAAAAACAAATGCACAACGTTTTATTTTAGCTTATAACGAAATTGACCAATCATTACGCACTATTTATAATTTTAAAAGGAATATGACTTTTTCTGATATGATTCGAAGGACAGTTCCTCTTAATAGTGTTGTAAGAAAATATGAGGACAAACTTATTGACTATGCAAGGCTTAGAAATGCAATAATTCATAATAGCAATGAGGAATATATAATAGCAGAGCCACACGATGAAGTCGTAAGGGAAATCGAAAAAATAGCTCAATTAGTGACTTGTCCACCCCTTGTTATTAATACTGTTGCAAAGAAAAATGTTTTAACAATTACTGGGGAAATGCCATTAAAAGATGTTATTATTCTCTTTGCTAGTTCAGGTTTTAAAAGCTTACCTGTTTATTTTGATGGGCGGATTATGGGAATTGCAACACCAATTAGGCTAATAGAGTGGCTTGGAGAAAAGTTAAAAGATGAAACTCAAAACCCAATTAAAGTACTAAAGACCCCGATTTTAGAAACACTAAGAGAAGATGATATTGAAGTTAGATATTGTATACGAAGCGAGAAATTAACTATTCAGGAAGCTCTAGATATATTTTTTAATAACAGAAAGATGTCTTCAATTATTCTTACAAAAACTGGGAATTTTTTAGAGCATATAAGTGGAATGATAACTGTTGCTGATGTTATTGATTTGAATAAAATATTAGAAGATTATGATTGATTTGGAGAAGACAAAATGTATAAAAAAGTAGACGCAAAATTAAATTTGCCTGAAATTGATAAACAAGTTTTAGATTTTTGGGAAAAAGACAAAACATTTGAAAAAAGTGTTGAAAATAGAAAAGATGCAAAACCGTTTGTGTTTTTCGAGGGACCTCCTGGGCTTAATGGAATGCCACATATTGGTCACTGTATGAGTAGGGTATTTAAAGACCTTGTTTTGCGTTATAAATCAATGAAAGGGTTTTTAGTTGAACGCAGAGCCGGGTGGGATACCCACGGTCTTCCTGTTGAACTCAAGGCTGAAAGTGAACTTAATATTAAAAACAAGCAAGAACTTGAAAAAGTCGGAATGGAAGATTTCATAAACAAATGTAAAGAAGTGCTAAACACTTATGAGAAAGTTTGGAGAGACACTTCTAAAGTAATTGGATTTTGGGTTGACCTTGATAATGCTTATATGACCTACAAAGATGACTATATTGAAAGTGTTTGGTGGTCGCTTAAGCAGATGTTTGACAAAAATTATTTGTTTAAGGGTTATCGCGTTGCTCCGTATTGTCCAAGATGCGGAACTTCTCTTGCAGAGCACGAAGTCGCACAAGGGTACAAAAAAGTTATAGACAAAACACTTTATGTTAAATTTAAGGCAAAAGGTAAAGATAACACCTTCTTTATTGCGTGGACAACAACTCCTTGGACGCTTCCAAGTAATGTTGCACTTTGTGTTAATCCTGAATTTGAATATTCAACAATAAAAGTTGGAAATGAATTCTATATAATGGCTTCTTCACTCGTTTCAAAACTTTTTGATGAATTTGAAATAGTTTCAACTTGTTTTGGAAAAGATTTGGTTGGGCAGGAGTATGAACCTCTTTTTGCATTGCCAAGTAAATACTATACCGATAAAAAGGGTTGGTTTGTTACAAGTGCTGACTATGTTACTCTTTCTGACGGAAGTGGTATTGTTCACATTGCTCCAGCATTCGGTGAAGATGACTATGAGGTCGGCAAAAAATTCGATTTGCCTTTTATTCAACTTGTTGATGAAGCTGGAAATATGAAAGAGGACATAAAAGAATATGCAGGTATGAATCACAGACTTGCAAACGACAAAATTATTGAAGATTTGAATTCACTAGGAAAAGTTTTAAAAGTTCAAAAATATGAACACGATTATCCTCATTGTTGGCGTTGTAAAACACCGCTTATGTACTATGCTCGTGAGGGCTGGTTTATTAAAATGAGCGAATTTAGAGAAAAACTTGTGAAAAATAACAATGAAGTAAACTGGTATCCTGAAAGTGCAAAAGATGGTAGAATGGGAAACTTTCTAGCAAATGAGCGTGATTGGAACCTTAGTAGAGATAGGTACTGGTCAACTCCACTAAATATTTGGGTTTGTGAAAAATGTGGTAAGACAATTTCTGTTGGTAGTAAAAAAGAGTTGAAGGAGTTAAGCGGATTCAAGGAAGATTTTGAACTGCACAGACCATATGTTGACAAAGTAACAATTCCGTGTGAGTGTGGTCACGTAATGCACAGAGTTCCTCAAGTTATTGATGTTTGGTATGAAAGCGGTGCGATGCCTTTTGCATCACTTCATTTTCCGTTTGAAAATCAAGAAGTATTTAAACAAAGACAGGTGGCAGATTTTATTCTTGAGGGTCAAGACCAAACTCGTGGTTGGTTTCACTCGTTACAGGCGATAAGCACTGTTTTGTTTGATAAAACACCATACAAGAATGTAGTAATGACAGGTCTTGTTTTGGATAAAAATGGAAACAAAATGAGCAAAAGTCTTGGTAATGTTATTGATGCTGTTGACATCTGTAAAAAGTTTGGTGCAGATGCTTTTAGATGGTATTTTGCCTCTAATGCAGTGCCTTGGCAGAGTGTTCCGTTTAATGAAGAGGGAGTTATTGAAGTTCAGAGAAAAATAATTGGAACACTTTGGAATGTTTATTCGTTTTTTGTACTTTACGCAAATATTGACAATTTTGAGGGTGGGAAAATACCGCTTTCAAATCTAAAACTAACAACAATGGATAAGTGGATTTTGAGCAAATTTAATTCATTAATTGCTGATGTTACTGAAAAAATGGATAATTACAATTGGACTTTTGCGACAAGGCAAATTGAAAATTTTACCGAGCAACTTTCAAACTGGTATATTAGAAGATGTAGGGAAAGATTCTGGGTTGATGGTCAGTGTGATGACAAAACTGCTGCATTTGAAACACTTTATTTTGTGCTTGTAAATTTGACAAAATTGATTGCGCCAATAATGCCTTTTATTAGTGAAAATATATATCAAAACCTCACTCAAACAGTAGAAAGTGTTCATCTTAGTGATTATCCTGTTAGCGATAGTAAGTGGATTGATAAAAAACTTGAGCAAGAGATGGAAGAAGTGACCGAAATTGTAACTATTGCAAGAAGTGTTCGTTCAGCAACAAATATAAAGACAAGGCAACCGCTTTCAAGAATGTTGGTTCACACATCATCAATGATAAAACTTACTAGTGAAGAACTATCAATTATTGCTGATGATATAAATGTGAAGAATGTTGAATTCATTTCAAATCCTGAGGAATATCTTAACTTTGAGATAAAGCCTCAACTAAAAACTCTTGGCCCAAAATACGGTTCAAAGTTAAAAGAAATAAGAGAATTTTTAGCGTCAGAAAACGCAAACCAAATTGTTTCCAAATTACAACGTGGTGAAAAAGTTTTGATTGATGATGAAATCGAAATCGGAATAGACGATGTACTTATTTACACAAAGAGTAAAGATAGCTTCTGTGCTGATAGTAATTTTGGAATAACTGTTGTTCTTGACACCAGGCTTAGTCCACAACTTATTGCAGAAGGTCATATGCGGGAGATAATTAGTAAAATTCAAAATATGAGAAAAGAAAATGGTTTTGATGTCGAAGATAAGATTGAGGTAATTTATGATACTAGTAAAGAACTTTCAGAAGTTATCGAAGCAATGAAAGAGGAAATTTGTAGTGTTACTCTTGCAAAAAGTTTTACAAAAGGTAAAACTGGTGATGTACCAGTTACTCAAATAAATGGAATTGAAGCTAAATTTAGTTTAAAAAGGGTGGAGAAATGAAGGATTGTTTGTTTATTGATAATCATATTTTAGTTGTATTTAAAGAGCATAATATCAGTCTTGAAACTTTTAAACAAGACATAAAAAAGCAATTAGCAAATGACAATTTAAAGGCAAGTTATCTTGAACCAATTTTGCCAATATGTGCTGAGGCCTCAGGTCTTGAGGTTTTTGCTCTTTCAAGCAAAGCAAAAGACAGGCTAAAAAAACAAATAGAAGAAAAAGAATTTCAAACTAAATATTTGGCGGTTTGTGTTGGAAAGCCAAAAGAAAACAACAATATTTTTTATGTCGAATCAACCGATGAAACTTTTGAGATAAACCCAGAAAGGTTTGTTCACATAAATCCAAAAACTGAAAAGCTCGAGTATATTCCTAGACTAAATAAAGATTCATTTTCTATAAATTCACAATACAAATTTTTAGAAGAAAAAGATAAAATTTCCTTGGTTCAGGTTTGTGGAGGTTTTAATCATATGCAAGAAGTGCGTTTTGTGCTCGCTGATGCAAAAAGTCCTGTTTTTGGGGACAAACTTTATGGTGGTGATAGTTTGGCAAAAAACACTAATCTAGCATTAACATTAGTTGAAATAAAAATGAAACACCCAGTAACTAACAAAAGTTTAGTTTTTCAGGTGTACCCAAATGTTGACAAAAAACCGTGGTCATATTTGAATGTGGAAAAATACTTAAGAATTTAACAAGAGGGGGGTATTATGCCAGGCTATAAGGTTGTTTTAATAATTTTACTTGTGCTTTCTATTCTTGGCGGAATAGGATTTACTATATATTATATTATAACTGGTGGAAATGATAATAGTCTATCTACATTTGAAACTTATTCAAAACAATTTGAAAGTGAGCAAAATATTTATCTTGAAGAAAATTTAGGGAAATCTGAATATTCCGAATTTTTCGATGAAGAATTTGCTTTTTGGTTTGAATGTGACAGACTTGAAAAGCTCGTTTATAATGAACTATCAGTAAATCTTTGTTTTGCAGAGAGAAAAGCTAACAAAAAGGGCGAATTGGAAGCCAAGATAAATGAATATGCAAATCAGCAAAAAGCTACATTTGAAAAATTAAAAATTTTTATTGAAAGAAAAAATTATTTTGAAACTGAGAGTTCTGCAAACGGAACAAACATATCTGAAGGTGAGCGAACTCAACTTAAAAACCTAGCAACCGATGTAAAAGTGAAATTTAAGTCACAAGTTAATCTACTTTGCGATATAAATAAAATGTTGGTACCTTTTGTGCAAAATTCTTGCTTAAAAACAAGCTTTGATAGTTCATTAAAATATTCAATTTTAAATGTAGCATTTTTTCACTCAAACTATTACAATAGCCTGCTCAATGAAGACAAGATGTTAAGTGTTGTTTATGATGATGCTGAGAATATACTAAAAACATATAATCAAGCAAACCAGCAAAATTTTCTTGGTCAAACAGATTTTAACAGTGCAGATAGTCAGTTTCTTGTGGGACTAAATTTTTTAACTGATGAGATTAAATCAGAGTTTTTTAACACTGAAAACAAACAAATCTACAAAAATGCTCAAGGTTCTCTGCTTAAAATAAATCTTGAATATATTATAAATTATTTTAGTTTTGGAGGCCAGAAATGAAAAAGAGTTTAGCATTTGCTATGAGTTTTGTGTGTCTTTGCGCTTCAGTTTTGTTTTTGGGCTGTGGAGATAATTACACATATGACGATTTAAAGCAAAATTATCAAAATATGCTAACAACATATTCAGGTGAGTTTTTTGAAAATAATGAATTTAAAATTTCTTATGAAACTGAACTTGAAAATTTAATTTCAAATGCTGAAGATAATTCAAATCTCGCAAAATTATCAAGTGATTATTCAAACAAAAATGCTATTTTTGAGCCTGCTTTAAAAGCAAGTATTGAAAGTTTTAAGTTTTATCTTGGTCTAGAACTCAATATAGCTGATATACCGCAAGATAAAATTAATTTGTTAAATACTAATTTTAAAGAATATTTAGCATCACTAAAACAATTTTATAATAGTAAAAAAAGGCTTGAAACTATTGCAAAAACTGGTGGTGATGTTGAGAGTTGGACGCAAAATTACATTGACAATTTTTGTGAAACAATTTCTAAAAGTAATAATTTTGCAAAAAACTATTTAGAAATTTATAAGGAATATTTGTTAAAAACATCACAAGCTGAAAATATGGCTACATCGTCGGAAATTCAATTTGCTTTTGTGAGTAAGCTATATCAATTTTCGAGTATAAATGAAAAATTTGTTCTTAGCCTTTACAATGTAAAAGATGTAACACAACTAGATAATTTTTCGGCAAAATATTTAAAAGTCTATGCTGAAGTGCAATCTATTCTTAAAAGTTCTAAGTTTATTGGAATTTTATCTGAAGCAGATAGTCAACAAAAAACTGAAGTTATGCAAGCTTATTTTGCTCTTGAAAAGTATGATGAATTATTCTTATCAAATCTTAATTCTTGTTATAGCGTGACCGAAAAGTTTAGTTTGGAAAATCTTGTTAGCGAAACATCGGAAAGAGAAAAAACGGCCGAAGAAAAAGCTTCAATTAATAAACTAAATGAATTCCTAAAAACAGATTGCAATGTGATTTTAGAATATTTGACAAATCTGAAATCAAAAATTATTTTATGGTATTAAAAGGAAATATGATGGATAATAAAAAATTGGCAGAGTTACTGTTTCCACAGGTGACCAAAACACCACAATTTTATGAAGAAAAATATAAACCAAGAAATTTGGATAAAAAAGCACAAGTGACAAGATATGCTCCGAGTCCAACGGGATTTGTGCATTTTGGAGCGCTATTTACAAGCCTTGTTAATAGTTTGGTTGCCAAACATTCAAATGGTGTGCTTTTTCTCCGAATAGAAGACACAGACAAAAAGCGAGAAGTCGAGGGTGGTGTTAATGCAATTGTAAATACACTCAAAAATTTTGATATTGCTTTTGACGAGGGTGCAACAATTGGCGGAGATTATGGCCCATATATTCAAAGTGAGAGAGAAGAGATATATCAAACTTTTGCAAAAGATTTGGTTATTCAAGGAAAAGCTTATCCGTGTTTTTGTAGCGAAGACGAATTAAATCAAATGAGGGATAAGCAAGAAAAAACTAAGCAGAATTTTGGTTATTATGGTCAATTTGCAAAGTGTAGAAATCTTAGTTATGAACAAATTGAACAAAAAATTAAAAGTGGTGAAAAATTTGTTTTGAGATTTAGATGTCCTTACACTTCGAACGATAAAGTTGAAATTGATGACATAATTAGAGGAAAACGTGTTATTCCTCAAAATGAAAATGATGTTGTAATTTTAAAGTCGAACGGTTTGCCACCATATAATTTTGCACACGCAATTGATGACCACTTGATGCGTACAACACTTGTAATTAGAGGTGATGAGTGGTTTCCTAGCCTTGCAGAACATCTACAACTTTTTGAAGCTCTTGGGTTTGTTTCTCCTAAATATGCACATATTTCACCAATACAAAAAATTGATGATAATGGAAATCGTAGAAAACTTAGTAAACGAAAAGACCCCGAGGCGAATATGGACTTTTTCACAGAAAATGGTTACCCTGTTGGTGCGGTAAAAGACTATATTATGACCTTAATAAATAGTGATTTTGAAAATTGGCGTATGCAAAATCCAAAATCAGACATTTTAGAGTTTCCATTCAAACTTGAAAAAATGAGTGCTAGTGGTTCAATGTTTGATTTAGCTAAATTAACTGATATTAGTAAAAACTATATTTGTCATCTTTCTAATTATGAGGTGTATGATTTGGCTAAAGAGTGGGCAGAAAAATTTGATGCTAATCTTTTTGAAAGTTTAATTTCAAAAAGGGATTATTGGCTACAGATTTTAAACATAGATAGAGAAATTCCAAAACCACGAAAAGATTTAAGCCATTTCAAAGAGATAAAACAGACTTATTCTTATATGTTTGATGAATATTTTGATGAAAATGTAGAATTTCCAAGTCAGTTCTCTGTCTCTGATATAAAGCAAATTTTGGGAAAATATCCAAATATCTATGATGAAAAAGATAATCAGCAAGAATGGTTTGACAAAATTAAAGATTTAGCACAAGAAATTGGTTTTGCGCGAGAAGTAAAATTGTTTAAAGCAAATCCAGAACATTACCCAGGCCATTGTGGAGATGTTAGTACTATAATTCGTGTGGCGCTCACTGGGAGAACTCAAACACCAAATCTTTTTGATATTTGTAAACTTCTTGGAAAAGAAAAAATTAAATCAAGAATGGAAAAAGTTGGTTCTATTATTTAAAAAAAACGAAAGGGGAAAAACATAATGCCAAATTTGAGACAAGCTTGTAAAAGTGATTTGCCGAAGTTAAAAGTTATGTATGACGACATAAACAAAAATCTAAAAGAAAAAGATGCGTGTATTTATTGGTCTGAATTCTATCCGTTTCCGACATTCGAACAGGATATAAAACAAGGAAATTTATTTGTTTTTGTTGAAGACGATAATATTATTAGTGCTTTTTCACTTGCGGAAAAAGCAAGTGGGGAAGAATGTTTTGAATGGAAAAGTCCTCTTCAAGCGAGTTATCTAAGTAAATTTGCGGTTGATGTAAAATATTCACGCAAAGGTTTTGGTTTGCAAGCATTAAAATTTGCAGAGCAAATTGCAAGAAAGCGTAAATCAAAGTTCTTAAGGCTAATGGTTGTTGATGTGAATACTCCAGCCATTGAGTTGTATAAAAGATTTGGCTTTTCAAAAGTATTAGGTGTTTACAACGAAAACATTTATGAAGATATTTTTATCTCTGAACTTGGGTTTGAAAAAGAAATTTAATAGTTAAAACATTTTTTCACAAATTGAAGTAAATCACATTAAAGAGTCTAACTTTTGGTTTACATTAAAAAGTGAGGAAGTGTTTTTAGTTAATTTAATGAGTAATGGAGTGAGGTTTTAATTAAAGCTTAATAAAAAAGTACTTAAAATTCAAAAATTATACAAAAATTAACTTTTTTGAAAAATACGCTTCA
>DLKQ01000002.1:0-20184 GCA_002477805.1 Christensenella sp. UBA7584
GATTGCAATTAGCCACGCACCGAGAAGCACCAAAACAACGCTTGCAGGATAACCACTTGAAAAAATTGAAAAAATCCCCACAAAATTACTCCTAATAAAAAATAACTATTTTCATTTTATCAAAAAACCATACAAAAAGCAAGTAAATAAAGCACTTTGTGCGTTTTTGTTCTACAAAAATATCAACTTTAATATAATAAGTTATGAAAGCATTTGAAACTAAAAAAACATCTATTTTTTTATCTCTTGTGATTTTTGCAATAATTCTTGCATTTGTTTTCAATCCAGAAACTTATATGCAAAGCACACTAAATGGAATTTTAATTTGGGGCACAGCAGTTCTTCCTGCATTATTCCCATTTTTCTTTCTAACAAAACTTTTAACAAGTTTAAATCTTGTACAGCAGATTTCACAGATATTTAAGCCCATCACCACCAAATTATTCAATGTTCCTGGTGTATCAAGTTATGTTTTTTTAATGAGTGTAATATCCGGTTATCCAGTTGGTGTAAAATTAATTTCAGAACTTTACACAAACGGGAAAATTTCTAGGGCAGAAGCAACTAGAATGAGCTCATTTTGTTCAACAAGTGGTCCTCTTTTTATCTTAGGAACAGTTGGGAGCGAACTCTTTCTCTGCAGAGGTGCAGGACTCGTTATGCTAACCTCGCATATTTTAGGTGCTTTTTTAAATGGACTTTTATACAGGAAATACAAACTAAAAGAAAATGAATACGCTCAAACAAAAATAAAAAAAGAAGAGAAGATAGACAACATACTTGGCACAACAATTTATGACTCTGTTATTTCAATCTTAATTGTTGGTAGTTATGTTGCACTATTTTTTATGATTATTGATGTTTTAACAAACTTTCACATTCTGTCTTTCTTTAGTGATATTTTCAACAGAATTTTTGAACTTTTTGGAATTTGTGATGATGTAGGCAGAGGTATTTCAAGTGGAATCATTGAGGTAACAAGAGGTTGTGTTGACCTATCAACAAGCGGAGCAACAATAAAAATTTTAACCATACTTGCTACAGGTCTAATTTCTTGGGGAGGGCTTTCAATTCATTTTCAAGCACTAACTTTTTTGCAGAAAAGCAAAATAAAAGTGAGTGTCTACTTTTTACAAAAATTCACTCACTCAATTTTTTCAACAATTTTAGCAACAGTTTTATCACTAATCTTCCTCTAATTCGCTATAAAATTTAATCAGTCTTTCCTGCAATTCTTGATTATAAAACCTTATACTCTTTATCGGCGCGATAAGGTTATTTAAACTAATAAGTAACGCATTTAAGATTTTTAAATTACAAATATCAATACTTGTTAAAAGAGCTTCAATAGTTATATTAATATCACACTTTCTGTCTTCTTTAACCTTTGGGTCAGTATTCACAATCTCTTTAATTTGTGTGAAAATAGTTGAAATGTCATCGAAAAACTCTCCAAAAACACCTTTCTTTTTAATTAATTCATCGCTCTCTTCCTCGGTGATTTCTTCAGTTTCACAAGTCTCAGCTTTCTTCTCACCATAACTAACCATATCACAAAGTGCATCTCTAAATGGGAAAATCATTGTATAAACAAAATTAGAAAATCCGTAAGACAAATCACCTATTTCATTTATAAAGAAATCACGTATAAAACTATGTAAATCAAGTTGATGCGTGTCTATTGCACTAAGAATATTATAAACTAATGCTACAAGCTTGGTTTTATCATCAGGAAGTTTGAAATATAGCGTTTTAAGTTCATTTTTGACTTGTGCTTTACTAAACTCGCTTTCAAAGTTAAAATTAATTAAAGTTTCACCAACTGCTGAAATAAGCTCTGAGCTTGACGTAATACACTTCAAAATTTTACCTATTTTTGAATCAGCTAATATAAGTTTTGCGTTTGTCATATCTGTGCAAGCATTGTAAAATTCTTCTATTTTTTTGTCCATAACATTTTCCATAAAAATTCCCCATTTGTTTATTCTAGCTTTATTTTAGCATATAAAAATTAAATAACCAAACGAATTTTGCATATTTTTTAACATTTTTACATTGTTTTTGTTTGTCAGACTAAAAAAAGTGTGCTATAATTAACTCACACTTACAAGGAGGAAAAATTTTTGAAAGAAACTTTTTCAGATAATGACACCGAAACAAAATTAATTCTTCTTTATATGCTTGAGCAAATAGAGATTCCACTTAATGAACAATTTATTTTTGATATTTGCACCACAAGAAATTCGTGGATTAATTATATGGAATGTAAAGCTGTGTTTCCAGAACTTTTAAAGTTTAATATGATTTTCTCTCCAGATACTAGTGAAAACAAAAGGTATACACTAACAGCACTGGGTAGAAATTGCGTTAATTCATTTTATAATGAAATTCCAGAAACTGTTCGTGAAGAAGTTTCAACTTTTTGCAAGAACAACAGAATGTACTTTAAAAGACTGCAAGAATATGTTGCTGATTTCAAAAAGAATGCAGATGGCACCTATATGGTTAGAATGAGAATTATTGATTCAACATCAAACATTCCAACATTTGAAATTACAATAAATTTACAAACAAGAACCGAAGCTGTAAAAGCTGTCGAATTATGGCCACAAAGAGCACCAAATTTTTATGAATTTGTTTACTCTAACCTGTTAGATTGGGCAAAAGGAGAATAAAAATGGAATCATTTAGAACCAACGGAACTTGCTCCAGACAGATTTTGTTTGAAGTAGATGAAAACAATATTTTAACTGATGTAAAATTTATTGGAGGTTGTGCTGGAGGACTTCAGGCAATTTCAAAACTTACCTGTGGAAAAAAAGTTGAAGATGTCATTAATATTTGTCAAGGTATAAAATGTAAAAATGGAACAAGTTGTCCAGACCAACTTGCTGAAGCTTTAAAACATTATTTAAAACAAAAAGCTGACAAGCAAGCTGGAATTTTTCCAACAAAACGCGGGCGTCCTCAGGTTCTAAATCTAAACATTCATATTGTAAAAATAAAAGATGATTAACTAAAAAAGGTATCACAAAAAAGTGATACCTTTCCGTTTTGTTTTAATAATTATTAGTTTTAAAACGCTTTTTTACATAACTAATAACTTTACTTTTATCGCAATAACACCATATTTTACTTCATCTTCTACAGTGTAAAACTCATAGTAAGCATCAACAACCTCTTCAACATTTTTATTTATAAAACCAACTTTTTCAATTGGAAGAGTTTTTGCCATCTCTTTGAACGAGTTAAAGTATATTAAATCTTTAACAACTGTATCAACCTTTTCATCTAAATTTGTTTCTTTTCTGAAAACAATAATATCACCAACATTTATCAGTTGCCTTTTTTCATCATTTAACCTTATTTCATAAATTTTCTTTCCATCTTTAATCATATTAAAATATTTTTCTCTTAATTTCATATTATGAACCATAAAACACTCTCCTTTTAATATTTCAGTTATTATAACATAAATTCAAATAATTACAAAAAATAGAGTATTCTTTCGTCTTTTTTATTTTGATGCGTTAAGGTTCAAAATTTTCTTGTCACCAACATTTATTTGAAACAAGTTTGATACTTGTGACTGCCTATGAATATTAAGAAGCACACCAATGCTTGCTAAAAACACAACTAAACTAGTACTTCCAGCACTCATAAGAGGAAGTGGTAACCCTGTTGGCGGAACAAGTCCTGTTACAACAGCAACATTTAAAACAACCTGAATTGCAATTATACTAGTAACCCCTGTCGCCAAATAACAACCAAATCGAGTATTTGCCTTTTTTGCTATACCAAGACCGCTTACAATCAGAATTGTAAATAAAACTAAAACAAAAATTGCCCCAACAAGCCCAAGTTCTTCTCCAATTATTGAAAAAATAAAATCACTTTCACTAAAAGGCAAAAAGGAATATTTAGCCCTTGAGTTGAAGAGTCCAACTCCAAACCACCCACCAGAACCAAGAGAGTAAAGAGACTGAATTAACTGAAATCCCTCACCTTGTGGACTTGCCCACGGGTCAAGAAAAGCAACAATTCTTTTCATACGATAAGGCTCAATTAAAATAAGTATTGGTATTGCACATAAAATTGGAACCCCAAGCGAGTAGAGGTGCTTTAATTTCATTCCACCAACAAGTAACATTACTATCATAACTGAACCTAAACAAATAGTAATAGACATATTTGGTTCTAGCATAATCAAAACGCACATACAAAATCCAGCACAAAGTACGGGTAGAGAACCTTTAAATGTGTTCATTTTATCTCTTTTTTCTGCCATATAACTTGCACAAAAGACTATAAAACAAAATTTTGCAATTTCACTAGCCTGAAAGCTAAAAAAACCAAATCCAACCCATCGCCTTGCTCCATAGTTTTCAATTCCCACACCTGGAATAAACACCAAAGCTAAGAACAAAAAACCAACAGCAAGTGTTATATATTTAAATCTTTTGAGAATTTTGTAATCAGTAAAATAACAAAATACCAAAGCTAAAAAACCCAAAACAGCGCCTATTATTTGCTTTTCCGCAAAAAACATTGAATTTCCATATGTTTTAAGTGCTGAGTAGCTTGATGCTGAATAAATCATTAAAACTCCAAGCACTACTAAAGCAATTGCAGGCAACAAAACTCCTAAATTTACACTATGCCTACCCTTGAAGAAAAAGCTTTTCATTCCTTTAATTCCTTTACAAGATATTTAAAAAACGCACCCCTTTCTTCATAGTTTTTAAATTCATCAAAGCTTGCCGTTGCAGGTGATAATAAAACAACTTCATTCCCATTAAGATTTTTTACAGCAAAATCAAAGGCAGATTCTAAATTTTCTTCTTGAGAAATATTTTTAAATCCAAAACTGGTACCGTGAGTATAAATCTTTTTTCCGCAAGCACCAAATGTTATGATTTTTACAACATTTTTTGGAAGTTTACTAAAAAGTACTGAAAAGTTTTCACCCTTGTCACTTCCACCCAAAAGTAGCACAATATCTTCAGAAAAACTATTAACAGCAGTTAATGTAGAGTGAATATTTGTTGCTTTTGAATCATTATAAAACTTTACATTACCCAAACAGCCAACATATTCTATCCTATGTTCTAGCCCTTTAAAGTTAGAGATTGCTTTCGAAATATCCGCAATACTAACACCATACCCCCTTGCAATCAAGACTGCACACATAACATTTAATTTATTATGATTTCCGACTAGTTTAAGGTCTTTTAAACTAACACTTTCTTCAATCTTTCCATTTTTTACAAAGCATATTTCATTTTTTTTTAAATATGCTCCGTCAATCAAATCTGGAAGTTTTGAAAGAGAAAAATATATTTTTTTGCAATTCAAATTTTCTAAACCACTTCTCAGTAAATCATCATCAAAATTTAAAACAGCAATATCATCTTGTGAAAAATTTTTAAAAATGTTTAATTTTGCAAGAAAATACTCTTCAAAATTTTTATATCTATCCAAATGGTCTGGTGCTATATTCAAAAATCCAACTATTTTTGGCTTAAAAGTTTTAATATTCTCAAGTTGAAAATTACTTGCTTCACAAACAGCCACACTATCATTTTTCATTTTTTGCACTTCAGAGCAAAACGCTGTGCCGATATTTCCAACTACAAAAACATCTTTTTTTGATATTTTTAACATTTCGCCCAAAAGAGTTGTCGTGGTAGTTTTTCCATTTGTTCCAGTTATTGCCAAAACATCACAATGGCAAAATTGAAATCCGAGTTCTAATTCACTTATCACATCAATTCCATATTTAGAAGCAATTTGGCTATATCTATCTTTTTTCACACCAGGACTAACTACAATTTTGTCTATCTGTTTCAATACTTTTTTTGATAGTTTTTTTATAATTGTCACGCACGAACAAACAAGTCCCGAATTTGAAATTTCTTTTACATATTTTTTATCGTCATCAAAAGCAAAAACATTTTCTCCCTTTTCGCATAACAGATTGCAAGACGAAATTCCACTCTTTGCAAGACCTAAAACCAAATAGTTCATAAAATCTCCTTAAAGCAAGCAAAGAGCAATAGCACCCCCACTTGCAATTATTGTTGTTATTATATATATGACAACAATTTTACATTCATTCACACCTTTTTTTTCAAAATGATGATGAAGCGGAGCCATTAGAAAAACTCTTTTTTTAGTTTTCTTATAATAAACAACCTGAATTATATCACTAACAGCGCTAAGTACAAAAGTAATACAAATTAAAGGAAGAACTAAAAGCTCGCCACAAAAGCTGGCAATAGCGCAAAGGACTCCTCCCAAAGCTAGCGAACCCGTGTCTCCCATAAAAATCTTAGCTGGATAACTGTTAAAACATAAAAATGCAAGTATTCCACCAGCAACACAAACAGCGAGCATTGCAAGATTTTTCAACTCTTGTTGATAAGCGAGATTTGCACCCATTTCTGAAACACTAGAAAAAGTTATCATACAAATTCCTGAAAGAGCAAGAATCGCAACAAAACTAACCCCTCCAGCAAGCCCATCGAGACCATCTGTTAAATTCGCACTATTTGTCATTGCCAAAAAAGCAACAATTGTTAGTGGTATTATCCACCAAGAAATATTTACCTCACAAAGTCCCCAAGGCAAATACATCTGACCACCGAGAAAGGCATTTTTCCACACGAACACAGCAACCAAAGCAGCAATGCCAGCTTGTCCAATAATTTTTTGATAAGGCTTGAGCCCCAAGTTTTTGTGTGTTTTAATTTTTATAAAATCATCTAAAAAGCCCAAAATCCCATATGCAAAAAATATACCAAGAGCAACAAGAGCTAGACTGCTTGAACCATTTTGGAAAAAAAGAAAACTTAAACTTGCAACTAAAAATATAACACCGCCTAAAGTTGGTGTTCCATCTTTTTGTTTGTGAGCTTCAACATAATGAAGTATGGTTTGTCCTGCTTTAGCCTTTTTCGCAAGCTTTATAACTAAAGGTGAAATCAAAATTCCTATAGCAAAAGCAGTGAGGAAAGCTACAAAAAGCATCAACATATAAATTCTTGCTCCTTTATCAATTTTTGTTTTTCTTTTTCAATCGTTTCAAAATCAGAATAATGGTATTTTACACCACCTATGTCTATATAATTTTCAGCACCTTTTCCACTTATCACCGCAACATCACCTTTTTTCAATTTTGATAACGCAAAAGAAATCGCCTTTTTCCTATCCTCAACACAAAGATAGTTTAAACTTACCTCCTTAACTCCAGATTCTATTTGCTCTATAATTTCACTTGGCTTTTCAAGTCTTGGATTATCACTTGTAATAATAGTAAAGTCAGCTAGGCTTCCACTAATCTTCCCCATAATACAGCGTTTTGAACTATCTCTATTTCCTCCGCACCCAAAAACAGAAATTATTTTCCCGTTTGAAATTTGCCTTACTGATGTCAAAATATTTTTAAGCCCATCAGGAGTATGAGCATAATCTACAACAGCAAACCTATCTTTACCTAAATTTAAAACGTTAAATCTACCAGGAACCTCTTCCATATTCTCAAGTCCACATTTGATACTTGTTGTGTCAATACCTAAAATTTTACAAGCAGTTGCAGAAGCTAAAGCATTATACAAATTAAATTCACCAATAAGGCTAGTATTAATTTCTAAAACTTCATCAAAAAGGTTTAAGTAATAATGTGTGCCTTTAAGACTACACTTATATTCAACAGCAAAAGTGTCACACGGATTATTAAGACCATATGAAAAAATATTAACCGAGCGTGGATTTTTATGATTTTCTATAACAAAATTTCGCACCATTTCATCATCAATATTTACAACTGCTTGGTTTACAAACTTCGAACTTATGAAGTCCAGCTTGGTTTGCTTATAATTTTCAAAAGTTTTAAAAAAATCAAGGTGATCTTGTGTTATATTAGTCAAAATACCAACATCACAGATTGTTCCAAACATTTTATCAAGTTTTATCGCGTGTGCGCTTACTTCCATAACAACATAGTCAACCTTTTTATTCACCATTTGAGCAAACAAGCTGTGAAGTTCAATTGGGTCAGGAGTTGTAAGATGAGCAGGGAGCTTTACATCATCTATTACTACCCCAATTGTACCAATAACCCCAACCTTGTAGCCCGCATTTTTAAGAATTGATTGAATCATATATGTTGTCGTTGTTTTACCATTTGTACCAGTAACACCAATGACCTTTAATTTATTTCGAGGATTTCCATAAAAATTTCCAGCCATCAAGCTCAAAGCAGACCTTGTGTTTTCCACAACAATTTGCGGAATATCAACCTCAAGAGCTCTTTCAACCACAAGCACTTTTGCTCCGCAATCTTTTGCTGTCTTTGCAAAATTATGTCCATCATTTACGGTGCCCCTCAAGCAGAAAAACATACAATTTTGTGAAATATTTTTTGTGTTAAACGCTAAACTTTCAACATTTAATCCACCAAAGTCACCAACCAACTTTACAACTTTTTGATTTTTTAACAACTCAGAAATCTCCATAAACCCACCCTTTGGAATTAATTATAACTTAAAATTTTTGTTTTGGAATACTGGTTACAAAACAAGACAATTTTTTACATTTTTAGTAGCACTATTTCTCCTTCGTAAAGCAATTCTCCTGGCGGAACAGATTGCCACTTTATATACGAATCATCACCATCAATTTCATATTGAAGTTTTAGCGATTTTAAAATTTCAGCACCTTCTGAAAGAGGAACTCCCACTAAATTTGGCATTTCTATGGTTTTTGTAAGTTTCTTGAGGTCCTCTGTGAGATTTGTAGGTTCAATTCCGAGATAATCAAACATTTGAGAAAAAATTTGCTTTGCGTATGGTGCTGCAACCAAACTACCATAATATTGCTCTCCACTTGGCTCATCTACACAAAGGAGCATTACATATTTTGGATTCTGTACAGGATAACAACCTATAAATGAAGAAACATATTTTCCAGTTGCAATTACCCCATTTTCATATTTTTGGGCAGTTCCTGTTTTGCCACCAATTCGATAACCTGGGACAAAACTATATAATCCATCACTTTTGCTCACAACTTGCTCCATCATATATAAAATTTTTTCTGAAGTTTCAGCCCTAACTGTTTTAGTTTTTGCAAGTGAATTAAAATCTTTTTTAACACCATTTGCAGTAGTTATGGATTTTATAAATCGTGGCTCATAAAGTGTGCCTGTTAAAATCCCAGCGACCGAAGTTGCCATTTGCATAGGTGTAACAGCAATTGCTTGACCAAAACTAATTCTTGCAAGGTCTACATTTTTTACACTATCAACATTCATCATAATACCACTACTTTCACCACTAAAATCAACTCCAGTTTTATTTCCAATTCCAAACTTTTTTAAATATGAATAGAAAGTATCTTTTCCCATTCTGAGCCCCAAATCCATAAAAACACTATTACAACTGTTACAAACACCATCTACTAATGTTTGACTTCCGTGCCCTTTCGTTTTCCAGCATTTTATCTTCTGTCCATCAACAATTCGATAACCTGGGTCATAAAATTTTTCATCAAGGTCAGTAATCCCCTCTTCTAAAGCTGATGCAATGGTGAAAAGTTTAAAAGTACTTCCAGGTTCATAAACATCAGTAATCATCGTATTTTTACTATCCCCCATCAGTTTTATAGCATCATCTCTAGGTGGATTATTTAGGTCAAAATTTTTTGAGGAAGCCATCGCCAATATCTCACCATTAGTTGCATCAATAATAACAGCTTGTGCCTTTTCGGCCTTTTGCTCCACTTTTGCTTGTTCTACAACACTCTGCAAAATTTGCTGTATTCCAAGGTCAATCGTAAGTTCAACAGTACAACCTTTTATTCCTGTTGTATAATAAGTTGTGGCACTACTGAGTTCAAGCCCAGTAATATCACTTTCTGTGTAAGAACTCCCGTTTATTCCTTGCAAAAATCCATTATAAAAAGCTTCAAGACCAGCTTGACCTTGATTGTCTACCGTACAAAATCCCAGAACATTGCAAAGCATATTGTCATAATTATAATGTCTTGAACTTGTTTCGCTCAAGTACACTCCAGCTAAATTTTTAGATAATATAATTTTTGCATCTTCATAGTCAATTTGTGATTTTATCAAACTTTCAGAAATACGGCGATTTTTAGCCTTTCCCAAAGTTTTTTCGTAATCCACACCCAAAATTTCGCTAAGACTAAGAGCAACCAGTTCTGCATCTTTCACATTACTCCCCCGCACATAAACATTATAACTAGTGTGTGAAGAAGCCAAAATATCACCATTTCGGTCAGTAATATCCCCTCTAAGCCCACTCATAGTCAAATCTCTGGTCCACTGCGAAAGAGCTCTACGTTGAAGAATTGTTCCACTTAAAATTTGAACAGTAAAAAGTTTTACTATTACGACTAAAAACAAAAAAAGAATAATGCTTGTTATTGCTATTATCCTCTTTTGTAATGAAAAAACTGAGTATTTATTATTTAGCAAGATTATCTCCCAAATAGTTTTGCAAAGAAATTACACACTTTATCCCACAAATTTGTTTTAGGTTCAAACCTAATCCCATTGTTTTTAGCGGTCAAATCAACTTTTGTCGCAGAATCAAGGTCTGCTTCAACCATTCCAGCGGTCGCCTCTATGTCAAGTTCTTTTAGTCTTGAAAGATAGTCCTTGTTACCTTGTTCTAACACTTCTTCACTTTGCGAAATGTCCATTTGTTTTGTTACAACTTTTTTTGCAAGACTATTAATATTTATCATATTGTAGGTAAATAGCCCAGCAAAAAGAGCGATACAAATTGCACAGGTTGAAAGCCATAACTTTTTACGCTTTGTTTTTGCCTGATAATTAGGCCTTTCTGAAATTTCTTCTTTAATTTCAAGTGTAGGAACAGGGTCTTGAGGGCTAGATACAACCTCTTTGTAGCTATAATTATTTTTTAGCTTACCAAACGGATTACTATCACCATAAAATGAACTGTATTCTTCGACTGTATGTTTTTGTCTTTCATTTAAAAAATCAGCATCAATTTCATCATAAACTTGCTCAAGTCTATCTGTTTTGTGAGAATTATCAAATAAAGCCTCTTCAGCTTGCATACTCACGTTTTTTAGTCTCTTTTCAACAGTCTTATCTGCCAATTCACAAAATGAATTCACTCGTTGTTTTTTTGATTCTATTTCGGTGCCAACTATTTTCTTTGCCATATAATTATACTCCCTTGTTTTTATATTTATGAAAGTTATTATATTTTTTCAACTATCCTAAGTTTTGCACTATGGCTTCTAGGATTTTCATCTTGTTCAATTTTGTCAGCAATAATTGGTTTTTTGTTCACCAAAATAATTTCTTTTTTATGATTACAAACGCAAACAGGAATTTGAGGCGAACAAATACAATCGCTGGATAAAAAATTGAAAGCTTGTTTTACAATTCTATCTTCTAGAGAATGAAAACTTAAAACAGCCATTCGGCCTTTTGGATTCAAACTTCTAGCTAAATCTAAGATTGTCTCATAGAGCCTGTCCAATTCTTTATTCACAGCAATTCTAAGTGCCTGAAATACCTTTTTTGCAGGGTGCCCACCCTTAAATCTTATTTTTGCGGGAATACTTATTTCAATAATTTTTGCAAGTTCTAGTGTTGTTTCAACGGGTTTAGTTTCTCTTGCTTCTACAATATGCTTTGCAATATTGTGTGCAAACATTTCTTCGCCGTATTCTCTAAAAATTTTAGCTAAATCTTGCTTTGTCCAAGTGTTCACAATGTCATAGGCTGATAGTGCCTGACTCCTGTCCATTCGCATATCAAGTCTAGCATCTTTTAAATAAGAAAAACCACGCTCAGCAGTATCTATTTGGTAAGAACTTATACCTAAATCCACTAATATACCATCAAATTTTGAAATTCCAAATTTCTCTTTTGCATTTTCAAAATCTTTAAAGTCTGTGTGATAAAACTGCACATTATCAAATTGTTTCAATCTTTCCTTTGAAACACTTAACGCAACATCATCTTTATCCAAACAAACAAGTTTTCCACCAACGCCAAGTTTTTGAGCAATACAAAAAGAATGTCCAGCACCACCAACAGTGCAGTCCAAATATGTTCCATCTGGCTTGATATTCAATCCATCAATACACTCTTTTAGCATAATTGGCTTGTGATTAAACTCTATCATATCATTCCTTTTTAGTGTTTATTTCGGTAAGTTTACAGTTTACTTGGTCGCAAGAAGTTAAAAAATATTTGATTCCATTTTTTGTAATATCCAGTTTTGTTCTACAATTTTTCCCGTGCAAATGTCCATAAACCACACAATCAACATTAAACTTTTCTAAAAGTTTTGTCACTTCACTATCATTTATTTTTGCATTAAATGGTGGGTAATGAGTCATCGCAATTACAAAATCACCATCTTTTCGATTCTTTTGCATTTCTTCCAGACTAAGTTGCAATCTAAGTACTTCTCGATTGTAAATCTTTTCATCTTCTTCTGATTTAAACTCATTTTCAGGGACAGTCCAGCCCCTACTCCCACAAATAAGAATGTTATCAAATCTAATGTAGTCATTTTGAATCGCGAACATATTTTGTGGAAGAACATTTCTAACAGCGGTAATACTTTTCCACCAATAATCGTGATTTCCACGCAATATAACTTTTTTCCCAGGTAATTTTCCAACTATGTCTAAATCGGGCTTTGCCTCTTCAAGATACATTCCCCAACTCAAATCACCAGCAAGGAGCACCAAATCCTCTTCGCCAACTTTTTGCTTCCAGTCAGATGAAATTCGCTCAAAATGGTCTTCCCACCCAGGTCCGAAAATGTCCATTGGCTTTTCAACAACAGAGCTAAGATGTAAATCACTTATTGCAAAAACTCTCATATTTTTTCCTCTATTTATATTTTTACATTTTTTATCGCAAAAAGCAAGTATTTTTGCAAAATTTAACAAAATGCAAAAATTTTGAAAGAAAAAATCGACTTATGTATTATTCAATTGTAATGCACGCTAAAGTAATATTTGTATAAAATAAAAACAGGCTAATCGCCTGTTTTGTGGGAAAGAGGTTTGTATTTACAAAGCTTCACCAGTTTGTCCTGGTGTTGACACTGGATAAAGTGGTAATTCAAAGAAGCCCGCGCAAATATCCGAACTTGCATCTTGGCAAGGAGGGATATTGCAGTATCCATAACTTGGAACCAAAATTTCTACTTCAGCAACAACCTTGATAATCAGCATTACGCAAGCATCTAAAATAATTGTGTCTGCAGATGTAAATGTTGCTTGTGGAACAACCACACTTCCAACAGGCTCAACACGGAAAGGAACCATTGAAGCCTGTGGAACAAAAAGAATAACACTTTCATCCAAAGTTATGTACCCTGTTGCTGTCCCTTGAACATTGTTTGCATCTTCGTACACAATTTCAATAGGAATCTCTGCAGTTACGCTCACTTTTGCAAAATTTGGTCTATCAGTTAATCTTGTAATTGAAACATCTGTAAAAGTAACAGGCTTTGTTGTTGATGATTGACCAGAAACAAAAGTTAGTGGCGCAACTGGGTTCGCTGGATTAAAATCAGTTAGAGTTATAGTCACATCTTCAAGGTGTTCGCGTTTAAGACAAGCATCAAAAACTTTTTTTGTCTGCAAGCAAACTTTTTCACACAAACAGCGCATTGGATTACCACAAATTGGACCAGGCATATTCTCTGTTCTTATCCCTGAGAAAAAAGACATAGAAAAAACCTCCATATAATTTGACCCTACACTACTATCTTATGAAACACTTTTTAATTTTGTGCGAAATAAAAAACTCACTTTGTTTATCATTTTTCCAAAGTGAGTTTTTTAGAATTATTGAACTAATTTATTTGCACTGTGAAATACCTTTTTTACTTTATATTCAACAAGCTCTCGAACATTATCTTTTGCGTATTGAAGATACTTTCTTGGCGTAAACTCTTCTGGGTGAGTTGCCAAAAACTCACGCATAGAAGCAGTAAAACACATTCTCAGGTCAGTATCGTTGTTGACTTTACAAACAGCAAGTTTTGAAGCTTTTGATATTAGTTCCTCAGTAACACCTTTAGAGCCCTGAATATCACCACCATATTTGTTTATTATATCAATATATTGTTGTGGTACATTCGAAGCTCCGTGAAGAACTATTGGAAGTTCTGGTAAAAGCTTATTTACCTCTTTTAAAATATCAAATTTTAATGTTGGCTCTCCCTTGAATTTAAAAGCCCCGTGACTTGTCCCGATTGCAATAGCAAGGCTGTCCACTTTTGTTCTTTCTACAAATTCTAGTGCCTGCATAGGGTCAGTATATTGGTGCTTGTCCGCTTTTACATCATCTTCCACACCAGCCAAAACACCTAATTCCCCCTCAACAGAAACACTTTTTTTGTGTGCATATTTAACAACTTCTTGCGTAATGCTGACATTTTCTTCAAAAGGTAAATAACTTCCATCAATCATTACAGAGTTAAATCCATAATCAATACACTTTTTAACAATTTCAAAGTTTTTTCCGTGGTCAAGATGTAACGCAACTGGAATTGTTGTTTCTTTTAAAACAGCTTTTACAACCTGCATAATATATTCTGGATCAGCATATTTAAGCCCACCCTCACTTAACGCCAAAATGACAGGTGACTTTTGATTTTGGCAACCATCTACAATAGCCCGCATCATCTCAATGCTACTAAAGTTGAAAGCTCCAATTGCATATTTGTTTTTTAAAGCATCTTTGAGCATCTCTTTTTCACTAAACAATTTGTTCATATTCCTCTCCTATAGCGTTATTATAAAACAAATTTTCAGAAAATTCAAATATTTTAAGATAAAATAGTGAAAAATGTTTTGTTTTTATTTTATTTTATTGTATAATGTTTATACTAAATAAAAGGGGGAATTATGCTAACACTGTTAATTAATGTCAGTGATGCAGATGAAAACTTTGCAGAGCATCATCTTAAAATTTTAGAAAATATTGCCAAATTAGAAAAAAATTTTGAGGTTGTCTTTCTCGCAAAGCAAAATCACCAGATGCTAGAGGAATTGAAATATCTTGCTTCAAAAGTCGTAAATCACAGTTTTTTAATTGGAGATGAAAAAACAACAGATGATGAAATGATTCAAATGGGACTAGAATATGCCAGAGGAAACGATGTTTTAATTTGCACTTCTGATACTTTACCAGATGTACTTTACAAAATCTTAGAAAAAAAGAATGAAGGCAGAAAAATAGTTTATGCAAGAAGAAAAACAAACAAATTCCAAACTTTTTTCCGAAATCTTGGAATTTGGGCATACAATTTTGGATTAAAGCTTCTTGGCAAAAATAGCGACAACTTTTCTGAAGTTAGAATACAATATTTTGACCAAAAAATAGCCTTTTATCTATCTGAAAATGTCAAAAACAATAGAGAACTAAGAATCACAAACTCATTCAAGCAACAGAGAACAGGCATTGTTGAATGCGAAAAGCTTTATATAAATGAAGATAAAAAGAACTACAAAGAAAAAGTTATGTTTGGCTTAGGTTGGGTAACAGCATTTTACATCTTAGCTCTACTTGCCCTACTTGTTATCTACCCTTGCTTTAACCAGATGACTTACAGTTGGTGGATGGTAGTTGCAATTGTAATTTGGGTTGTTTTCGGAATTTTAGCAATCTTAAGTGCTTCAAAAAAAATATACAAGTCGCGGTGTGGCGTGCCACTTAGAACTAATGAAATGGGTGAAAGAACTTATAACCTAGTCAGCATTGTTGAATTTGGAGATAAAATAGAAAACAAGATTTTGAGCCAAAAACCTCAAAAAGCAGTACTAAAATCAAATAAATATGTCAAAATTGTAAAAAAACAAAGCAAAACACTAAAAAATAACAAAAAACCAAAAATTAAAGGAGAAAAATAAAATGAGTAAAACAGTTAAAATTGGAATAAACGGATTTGGAAGAATTGGTAGATTGGTTGCGAGAATAGCATCAAAAGACCCAAAAGTTGAATTAGTAGCAATAAATGACCCTTTTATGGACGCTGAATATGGTGCATATATGTTCAAATATGACACAATGCACAAAGAATATGACGGAAAAGTTTGTGGAAGTGGCGATACTTTAATAATTGATGGCAAAAAAATTAAGTTCATTTCTGAAAAAGAGCCTGTAAATATTTGTTGGGATAAATATGGAGCTGATATAGTAATTGAAGCAAGTGGAAAATTTACAGCAAAAGATGGTGCTTCTCAACACATTTTAGGCGGTGCTAAAAAGGTACTAGTAACAGCCCCAGGAAAAGAAATGCCAACTATTGTTGTTGGTGTAAATGACAAAAACTTAACAAAAGAAATGCAAATAGTTTCAAATGCAAGTTGTACAACAAACTGCCTAGCCCCAATTGTAAAAGTTTTAGACGACAATTTTGGTATTGAAGAAGGCCTTATGTCAACAATTCATTCTGTAACAGCAACCCAACTCACCGTTGATGGTCCTAGCAAAAAAGATTGGCGTGGTGGCAGAGCGGCAAGTGCAAACATAATTCCGTCAAGCACGGGTGCAGCAAAACTAATTGGCGTTGTTATACCCCACCTAAAGGGAAAACTCACAGGAATGAGTTTTAGAGTTCCAACAATCAATGTTTCTTGCGTTGACCTTACAGTAAGACTAAAAAAATCAACAACATACGAAGAAATTTGTAAAGCAATGCAAAAAGCAAGTAAGCACGAACTAAAGGGTATTTTAGGCTATACCGATGAACCACTTGTATCAAGCGATTTTAACGGAGACTGTCGTTCAAGTATTTTTGATGCTAAAGCAGGAATTATGCTTAACGAGAAGTTTGTAAAAGTTGTTGCTTGGTATGACAACGAATGGGGTTATTCAAATCGTGTTATTGACCTTGTTAAACTTATGAATAAATAGAGGTAAAATTTATGAGATGCCCTAGTTGTGGAACAAAAATAAGGCGTGGAAATTCACAATGCCTTAAATGTGGAACAAAAATAAAACAAATTCAAAACGCATCACACAAAATGGTTTCAAAAGTGAGAAAAGAATATCAACCCGAGCTTGTTGTATATACAACTTGCTTTCCACCTGACCTTTCTTACAAAAAAACTTTGCTTTACTGTATTTTCTTTGGCTGGTTTGGAGGTCATCTCTACTTCGTAAAAAGGTATGCAAAAGCAATTGTTATGACAATTATGGCAGTAATTTTCCTAGTATGTGGCTTTCCTGTTGGTATATTTTTGCAATCAGGTGATGCAGGTATATTCAACCCACTTGTTGCATTACTACTTACTAGCAATGTCTACGCTATCCCCTGTGCTATCGGTGCACTAAATTTTATAATGTGGATTTTAGATATAATCAAAATCATAACCAAAACATTTTCTGTTCCCGTTGTTTTGGCAGAAGATGAAAAAAAGAAAAATTAGTATTGCCAACTATTTAAAAATATGTTATCATAAACTTAGCGTATGACTAAGACTTGAGCTGTCACAACTATAGTGTACATATGCCCAAGTCTTAGTTTTTTTATAAAGATTAACCTAGGAGAAAAAAATGAAAGAAACTATTGTTGTTGGTATGAGTGGTGGTGTTGATAGTTCAGTCACAGCCCTACTTTTAAAAGAACAGGGATACAATGTTATCGGTCTTTTTATGAAAAATTGGGAAGAAAAAAATGAAAATGGTATTTGCACAAGCCAGCAAGATTATGACGATATGTGCAAAGTCTGCCAAAAGATTGACATTCCATACTACTCAGTTAATTTTTCAAAAGAATACTATGATAGGGTTTTTTCATATTTCTTGCAAAGCTATAAAGAAGGTCGAACCCCAAACCCTGATGTGTTATGCAACAGAGAAATAAAATTCGATATGTTCCTAAAAAAAGCACTCTCTCTTGGAGCAGACAAAATTGCCACAGGACATTACGCAAAAGTGTATGAAAAGCAGAGTCTATTCTATCTTCGAAAATCACTAGATAAAACAAAGGACCAAACCTATTTTTTAAATCAATTAAATCAAACCCAACTTTCATTTGCTATGTTCCCGCTAGGTGATATTTGTAAAACCGAAGTTAGAGAAATAGCACAAAAAAATGGTTTAATCACAGCGAACAAAAAAGATAGCACAGGAATTTGTTTTATTGGTGAACGTAACTTTAAAAACTTTCTTTCAACATATCTACCTTTTCAAGATGGAGAGATAAGAACTTTAGATGAAAAAGTTATAGGAAAACATTCAGGACTGATGTTCTACACCCTAGGGCAACGCAGAGGCCTTGGTATTGGTGGGCAAAAAGATGGCAATGGTGAAAGATTTTTTGTAGTAAAAAAAGACCTTGGACGCAATATACTTTATGTAAAGCAAGGCGAAGACGAAGAATTATTATCCCATAGTCTAAAAGCAAATAGTTTTAACTGGATTCCTCAAAAACCGAGCAAGCCTTTTGAATGTTTTGCAAAATTTAGATACCGCCAACCTGACCAAAAAGTAAAAGTTGTTCCAACAGATTATGGCGCAGAAATACTTTTTGATGTACCACAACGCGCGGTAACAGAAGGACAATATGTTGTTCTTTATGATGAGTTTGAAAATTGTCTTGGCGGTGGTGAAATAATTGAAGTTTGTAAATAATTTTTGAAAATTACTGCAAAAATTCGTTTTTTTCTAGTTTTTTACACAATTTTAAATTTTTTCTAGTCTTTTTTGCAAACAAGCTTTTTATTATGCTTTTTAAAACTTATCCAGCTAATACTATTTCTTTTATAATTAAACAAGAATACTACCTAAAATTAGTAGTATTTTTGTTTTTATATTCTTTAAGTCTATGACTTTCACTTTGTTTTAAATAGAAATTTTTCTATTTATCACCAGAATTAGCTCCAACTATTCAAGAGAATATAACATAAAAAAGAAAGAACATAAATTCTTTCTTTTTTAAAAATCTATTTGTTAACAATTACTTATGAGTTGATAATGTTTTTAATTTCGTTTAGTTGTTCAAGTGACAAAAGTTCAATTTTATGTTTAGCATCAGCATAAGCAAGTTTTAAAAGTTCTGGATAATCACCAGCTTCAACCTTTTTCACCATAATATCAGCTAATTCTAACACTTCTTCTTTTGTTGAAAATTCAATAGAAACAATAATTTTTTCAAGAATATCATAACTTGTTTCAATAACTTTTGGATCATTTTTAGATAATATTTTCATAATTTTTCTCCCTATTTAATTTGTTATAATGTTGGCCCTAAATCATCGTCTTTTTCTTTCTCAGAAAATCTTCCATCAAATATTTTTTCAATTTCGGACTTCATATCCTTTTTGAACACTTTGAGACCGTCCTTTTCACCTTCGAGACCATATTCATAAGCAATAATTTTTTGTGCAATTTGTTTTCCACCAAGTTGAGAAGGAACTTTAACATCTTCTCCTATAACAAATCCTTTAGAATGTGCAGCCTCACTAATAATATACTCAGTTGTATCTGAAATTATATCGTGAATATCACAAGCCATCTGCGCAGAGTTATCATTTGTCTCCGCAAGTTCATAAATATCCAAATCACTTTCAACCATCGTTTTTAATGTTGCAAACTCATCTCTTTCGTTTTCAAGTTTTGAAAGCTTTTCCTCTGCCTTTGTAATCAGATATTCTCGACTTGTTCCTTGGTGTTTTGCTTTTGCCTCATCAACCTTTTCACGCTGTCTTTCGCAAGCATTTGTCATAGACTCAAATTTTTTGTCCATAATATCTTCAACAGCATTTTGTACATAATTATATACATCACTATACTCTTTATCAAAGGTATCATTAAATTTTTCAATATCTTTTTCTGTTGCGTTTGCTGGTATGCTAAACGAAAAAGTTTCATCGTCTAAGTACTTATGTAAAGCACGCCAGTTGTGATATTTTGAAGATTTTTTTCCTCCAAATGACTCTTTTTCAGAATCTCTCTTCTCTTTCTCTTTTTCACCACCATCAAAATACTCTTCGTCATCAAACACATCATCTTCTAGCCTATCTTTGTCGATTTTGTCCTCATCTTCATCAAATTCACCGTCTTCATCGCGCTCTTTATCATCAGAAGTATCCTCTTCCTCATCAAAACAGTCATCGTTAAACTCTTCTTCATCATCTGAATGT
>DLKQ01000002.1:20260-45342 GCA_002477805.1 Christensenella sp. UBA7584
GAATGTTCTTCTTCATCATCTTGGTAAATTCCACCCTCATCTTCATCAAAATAATCACCATCAAGATTAGGTTCAGGTGTTGGCTGTGGTCCAGGTGATTCTTTTTCAATAGGTTTAAGTGTCCCCATTACTTTTTCGCTAACAAGTCCAAAAGCATTTTTATAATTTTCTTTTCCAAACAAAGCTGAAAGGAAATTTCGATTTTCAGTGTTTTTTATAGAATTATCTGAAGCATATTCAGAAGCAGAATAACCAATATTTCCAGCACATCTGTTTACACTTGTCGCAACAAAACCACTTGCAAGTGGAATTAACCAATTATTGTCATCATCAAGTTTTGCAAGTTCTTGACACGCATCTAGTCTATAAAAAGCCTTTAAAGATTTTGCTGTTTGCTTGTTATCCAAGAACATTGAAACCATTTCACTCGCAATGAGACTTGCTGAAAACTCACGCAATGTATCTTCTTTTGAAACAAACTCAACTGTAGATGGCAAATTATAACCATTTCCACTGGCAATAGTCTTTTTTACACGTTTGATATATGGTTCAGTTGTCAATCTTGCCACTTGTTTTATAATTGAATAAAGTTGTTCTTCTTTTGAACCTTTTGTAGAATACATAATTTTTGCACTTACTGGTACAACTTTTCGTTGGTTGTTGAATTTTGACCTGAAGTAGTTTACAACCTGTCTTCCTGCGGAACGAATTCGACCAACTTTTACTTCTACTTTTCCCTTTTCCAAGTTATAGTCAGGCACAATTGAAACGCCCAAAGCTTTTGAAATACGAGATATTGTAAGTTCAAAGCTGTAATCTGTCTCCAAGTTTGAAATATCAAATCTCGTATCAGTTTTAGAATTTAATGCAAGTCTTGGAGCTTGATTTTTCCCTTTTTCGCTTTCATACGCCATTGAAATATCAAAATAATCAGTACCATTAACTTGAGCAATCGGAACAGCCAAATTAGAAAGTTTGTAACCTGCGTTTTCAATTTCTTCTCTTGTCATTAAAAAATCAACTAGTGCTGGATCCTCTGCAATTCGCTGTGCTGTCATAATCTCAGAAAAATCGCTAACAGTTGTAAAAGGTTCGTTTCGTCCGAGTTCTCTCCACTCTCTTTCAGTTGTTGCAAGAGGACTGGCAATTCTGTTTCTTCTCTCAAGTTGATAACCAGCGTGCTCATTTATTTGCTTATCCCACTCTTTTCCCATTATTCTATTTGCGGTAAAACCTGCATTTACGAGCCTGAAAGCTGGCAAAATTGCTGGTGAAAATGCCCCCTTCGCAAAGGAAACTCTTTCATCTGTTAAAATATTGTCAAGATTTCCATTTTCTTTTATATTTTTAAAATTTTCACCATAATCTTCTGCAGTAATAGAACCAGCAAGATCAGTTTCATAGCCTGCCCTGTTTGAAAACGGCCACCTATTATAGGTATTACCCTGTAAATTTGAACTAAACCAAAAATTATTTCTGTTACTAACCATAAAAAATACCCTCTGCGTTATACAAGGGTATTTTATCACATTTTATAGTAAAAATCAATACTCTTTTTAAAAATTATCTACTTTCAAGTCCCGCAAGCTTTTTGATTGTATCATTAGCTTCAATATTAAACATCGTTCTTGAATAAGCACTTGAAATAAAGAAACATTGACCACGAGCCGCTGTTACAATTGCATCTTGCTCATCTGAGTTAATTTCACCAGCATTTCGATAAAGAGCAACTAAGTCTGTTATATCATTTGGTGCAAGTGAGAAAATCATAGAATACTGACTGGCATTGATTACCGCACTCGCTTGTCTTTTTGTTTCTTCTGAACCTCCTATAAAGTCCTTTATGTTCTGTGTTATAACAATCTGCATACCTTCATATTTACGAATACGTTTTGCCATTTGAGCCATAAAGTCAAGAGCTATTGGGAATTTTGGGTTAATAAACAAGTGTGCTTCATCAACTACAAAAACGATTTTACGAAGTGTCTCGTATTTAAGGTTGAAGTCACGGTTTTTCATTATCTCATTATCCAAATACTTGAACACCAAAAGCATTTGCGCATTTGCGATAGTTTGGTTTCGGTTTACAATCAGTGAACGGAAATTGAAACACACAAAGTTTTCCTTTGTTTGTATAGACATTGGTCCATTCCAAAGGTTACTATTTCTTCCACCAGTTGCAAATTTTTGAACATAGTTCAGGATTATCTGCAAGTTTCGGCGGTGATATTCATCTTTTTCTTTATTAAGCTTTTCTTCAATAAGTTTGTAAAGGTCATCAAAAATTGGATAATCCTCTGGTTTTAGTTTACTAAGGTCTGTTGTCCGATTGATATTTTTACGCTTGTAAACCTCAGAAACAATAGAGTTTAGAGCCTCAAAAGCATCACTACTCATTCCTTCAAAAATTGTCTTAAAAAACTCTTCCAAGAACTGCAAGTGTTGTGAAAATGAATCTCCTTCTCCACCTTCATCTGCACTAAGAGAAGTCATAACGTGAAATGGGTTCAAAATTCCGTGAACACCAGAACCAACATCAATAACCTTTCCTGAAAGATTTTTGGCAAGCTTCATATATTCTTCTTCAGGGTCAACAATAAAGATTCGAGCATTATCTGCCGCAAGATTTGCAAGAAGTACTTTTGTTGCATAGGACTTTCCACTACCAGATTTTCCAATGATAATCATATTACTGTTTACACGTTCGTTGTTTCTTTGGAAAAAGTCTACAAACACTGGATAGTTGTTCCAACCAAGATAAAAGCCACCCTTATCTTGCAAACTATTTGAAATAAATGGAAAGCTTGCAGCAATTGTTGATGTGTGAATTCCTCGTTCATAGTTTGTGGTTTTGTCAATACGCGAAATATTATTACTAACAAAAGCTTCTACTTGTCTTCCAAACATTTCACTATATTTGAAACCATATTGTTTTAGAGCACCACGTACTTCTTTTTTAACACCCTCTTCAGCCATTATGTGAACATTTACATTATAAAGGTATTCATTTCCAATTTTAAGGTCGGAAATAAGCTCTCTAAGTGTTTGAAGCTGTGTGTCAAGCTCAATTTGCTTACTACTTTTGAATACACCTTTAGACCTCGCTTCTAGTTCTACAATAGCACGGTCGAGTTGTTTTTCCGCAACTTGAGGCTGTATCGGCCTAATATTCATAACAACCTTTGATGAACTAAGACCAAAAAATGGCCACGCCCAAGCGTTGGAAACATTAAGTGGATAGTCTGTAATAGTGAAATTTCGAAATTCTTGCCCATCAATTATTGTACGACCCGCCTTAAACTCAATATCATTTGGCATTGCCCACTTTGTGTATTCTTTCATCGGAATAATGGCAAGTTCGTCCTGGTTGAAATCCTTTCCGTAGTTAGATTTCAAAAATATAGCAAGTTCTTGGTCCCTAAGCCTTGTTGCTACCATTGGAACAATTCCACGAAGCAGAGTGTTAATCATTCCCTCCGCAGTTATACTCAAACTCTCACGATCATTGTCATAAATTACTATAAAAAAGTGATCTTTAAAGATTCTGTCAGCACCCTGAAATTCTCTCAACCTCTGAAGTCTAGACTCAAAGATAAGGCTTCGCGATTCTGCTTCCTCTTTTGTCATCTCTTTATCAGTTACACGCTCCAAAACCTCATCATACTTGCGATCTTCAGCATAAATATAATCTTCCATCGGCATTGGAAGAGTTGTTTTTACAATACTCGCTGTTTGTGTTTGTGTAATTAGCCTTAAAGCATTGGCAACTGTATTAATAACTGCTTCCTGCTTTTCTTCATTTAAAAGCCAAAATTCTAAAGGCCTAACTTCCAAAACAGCAGCATAGTAGTTTTCATAGTCAATAAATCCGTCACGCACATTAACGTATGGCACAATTTCAGTTACTGGAGAAGTTTTCCGTTTGTTGTGCTTTGAATATTTCTTTTTATATGCAAAAAATTTTATAAGAAGTAGCAGTGTTGTGTAAAGTGGCATACCATCAGAAAGACGCACAAATAGACAAATGATAATAGCAGTCCAAATTGAACCCAAATATACCTTTGTCATAACATTTCCTATTCCCGTGCTTAAAATAATTAGTAGCAAAACAGCAATACCAATCGTAGCAAGAAAAATATCCCCAAGCGTTATGCCTCGGAAAAATTCCATCTTAACTTTTGTTCTTCTTGGAATATATCTCATAATCCTTCCCCTATTTTATTAGTTTACCTAAATTATAATATAATATAAAAAAAATTCAAAATAAAATTAGACATTTTTTTCAAAAAATTTATAAAAATCATTAACAAATGTGTAAAAATGTACGAGGATTAGCAATTTGATAACAAAATTTGAATACAAACTCATTATTATGTATAGTAAACAAGTTCCGTATAAAAAGCTTTGCTAGTCATCTCTATTTTTGTCATCATTAGCATTTGCTCATTTTTATTACTATTAAGAGCTTTCCGCTAGTAAAAAAGAGAGCAAAATTAAATTATTTCCTATATATAAACTTTGATAATTTTAACATAATTACTTGAGACAAGTCCAGGTTTACACGCTTTACTCAACTAGCAAAATATACAAATTATTTACAAACCAGCTTTTATCCAAATTTGCAAAGATTTTAGAATAATAAACAAAAAATACCTCATTTACAGCTTTTACCATAAAGAGGTACTTTATATTATTTTTTGTAGTGAATTTAATCAAGTTTAAAGATGTTTTAGTGACGTTTTAAGAAAAATATTTTCACTAATATTTTTATATAAATGGGAAACTATTTTGTTTTTAGCCAGCCCTAATATTTTGTTCAAAGCTATTTTCCATTCTTTTCTTTAAACGCTCTATAAACTTGATTTGGCAATTCTTTTGCTACACCACTGATATCTCGTTTCATATCACCTGTTGCATTCTTGATTTCCTGAGCAACATCTTTCATTTTACTTCCTGATTCACCCAAAACTGAAGCCGCGGTTTTTAAGTTTGCTACAGCGCTATTCAAGCCATCAATAATGTCTGGCGGAATAATAGGCGGTTTTTCTCCTTTTTCACCATTTTTAGGGTCAGTATCATCAGCAACAATGTGAACATCTTGTACAGCTCCGTGGTCACCTTGATCGTGCTCGTGTTTAGTATCACCAGTTTTTCCGTCATTTTTTCCGTCATTTTGTCCAGTACCAGTTCCAACACCAGCACCACCACTAGCTCCGTTTACATTAATACCGCTCTTGTTCATAAGGTCAACAAGTGCTTGTTTGTCTTTTTGAGCCTTGTCGGCTTCATCAGCTTTTTTCATTCCAGCGTCCCAAGCGCCAAGTGTTTTCCCTCTACCAAGAAGTCTATCTTTAGCACTTACACCATCGCCCCAAATTTGCATATTTCCAAGAGCACCCTCACCCGAACCAGCTCGGTCTGCCATTGCTTTTCGAGTGAAATAACTTACATCTTTACCCGCAGCGGCAGCAAAGTTTTGATAGGCTGAAAAGAATCCAGTTTTATTTCCATCGCCAGCAATACCCATCTTGATTTGGTTACCCCATTTGTTCTTTTCGGCAGTCTCATCTTTTTTCATTCGATTTGTTTTACTGCCCTCAATAATATTGCCTTGTTCGTCCATCAAACCTTCAGTTCCGTACTTGTTGTTAGCATAAATTGTTGCAAGTTTACCAGCATTTTTCTTATCTTCGTCAGAGAGCTCACTACCTTTTTTAAGCCCCATACTGACAAGCCCCTTGTTAATACCAAAAGTACTTTTCTTCAGATTTCCATCTTTATCACGATAGAATTTTCCGTTTTCAATACCTTTTTCAACATCTTTTGCGTAATTTTCCGCGTTTCTATCTAAACTTAAACCTCTTGACCTTAGGGTTGCTCTAGTTGCTCTAGCACCTTCAAGCCCCATACGACCCGCAGTTACCATACCAGCACCAGTTCGGCCAACCATTTTTTGTACAGCTTCCTTTTTTCCTTCACCTGAACCCATAGCATCTGAAGAACCAACAAGTCCTGAAATAAGCCCACTAAATTCCTTGACTGAAATTAAACCAACAATAAGGAAAATTAACTGAACTATACTGTTAAACACTGCATTAAGCCCCGTATCTGGGTAAAATATATCAACATCTCGCAAAGTTGCAAGAATTATAAACATTAAGTTAAGTCCAATTACAGGACCATACATCATTCCAACTCGTTTTATAAACTCACCTTTCCATTGCCCATACTTTTTGCCATCATCAATTGGCATAAAGGCCACAACAGTTGGCGAAATCACAAACAATATACTAAGTTCAAAAATTCGCTGAATTATCGCAATACACGAACTCAGTAATAGTGAGGCTGCAACAAATCCTCCCATAAAACCAATGAGGTAATTATAACCAAGGAATAAATCATAAAAATAATATGTTATTGCAAAGTTAGAACAATCAAAAGTATCTGCTGTTAGAGTTCCGCCCTTAAGTAGCGAAATCACAAACATATGGTCAGTGCCACTACCTTTAATATCAAATTTGTGGTCACCAGGAGTTTCCGCTCTTTGTAAGAATAAATTGTCAATTTTTAACGCAATTTCCTCCTGAGTGGCGCTTGTACCTTTAACACCTATGTATTCACCAACAGCACTATTTTTAATCTTTTCCGCAAAAGCGCTATCACTTCGACACCTATTCGCATCGTGAGAGGCTGCAAAAAATACTGTTGTACTCAAAGCATAACTTTGGTTAGATGTAGCTTTGTCCAAACTACGCAAAAATACATTGGCTATCCAGATACCAAAAATACATACAATAGGAACGCAAGCAAAATAGAAAAGCGATTTTATTGCTCGGCCTATAATCGGTCCTTTTGCATTTCCCGCCCCTTTTTCTGTGAACTCAACACGAATAAAAGCTACAAATGTTGTTACAAATAGAAGCATTATCGCAACAATTAAGACACTCCAAAAAATTGTCATAATTGTATCGCTTGTTATCATTGAAAAAACTATATCTCCCGAACGCTCTTCACCTTGATAATAATAAACATCAAGACCTGCCATTTTTCTAAATATACCTTGCACACAATCTACAAGCCAAAAGAAACCAATTTGAAGAGAATAAAGAAGCATTGCTAATGGAGTTATAAAAATCTGTAAGATTTTTTCAACTAATCCATCAAGTTTTGCACTTAGCCAACTACTTATTCCACCAAGTTGAACTGAACCCACTCTTTCCTCCTCCACATATTTTCTTTTATTTTATCAAATCCAACTAGCAATTGTCTAATGAATTTAACAAAAAAACATAAAAAATTGTATTTTTTAACAATATTTTCCCAAATTTTTTTATTTTTATTAAAGTTTTACAGATTTTAACCAATTTTAGTATGCACAAATAATAAAACAATTATCACAAAAAGAAAAAGCCCTAAAGCTCCTCCTCTTCATCACCAATCCCCCAGTACGATGGTGTAATTAAAAACTTGAAATAATAATCAAAGTATGGCATTGGTTCTACAACTTCAAAAATGAATTCAATAAAAGCATCTTTTCCATTATAAACAAGGCTTGTAATACTATCTCTTTTACCATTTTGGTTGTTGTCGATATACTCTTCACCAGCGTCATAAACCCCGCTTCCGTTTGAATCAACAAAACTTTCACCAAAAGTAACTTTTTTGTAGAAATCTGCAAGGCTGAGATTGTCTTTACTGTTTGTGTGATGACCTCTTTGAGTATAATCAAGCGAACTTGTGTTTTTACTCACCATTTGAAATGCTTGATATTGCTCTGGCGTCATAACACTTGTCAAATCTAACAGCCAAATTGCATTTCGTTTGCGGTCATCAAAATATTCTGATACGTCAACATCAAAATCATCTTCGTCTTCACCCTCTTTTTCATTTGCCCAATCACAGCTTTTTTTCGCATCAAGGTTTAAGGTACAGATTGGAACAAAAAACTCTTCTTCTTCGCTGATATGAACTCTAAGCCAAATATTCATACTCCACTCTGGAACTACTGAGCTATCATATGGGTCAATATAAATATCAACCACATCGTATTTACTCTCCTCTGTTGGAAAGAAAACAACACTTTTATATTCACCATATGACATATTGTCAAGTTTTCGTGGGCTTTCTTTTGTTTCTGGAGTTCCAGGTCTAAAATAGTCTTTTGACGCCAAATCAAAAACTTCCATTTTAAAAATATTTACAAATCCTGCATCAAAAGTTCCATTTTCATTTTCGTCAACATAATTTTCACCCTGATCGAAAATGCCATTTTGATTTTCATCTGTAAATTGTTCACCATCAACAAGAATTTTTGTTTTGGTAATTATGCTACTAATTATACTCTCATATCCAATATAGAAGTGTGCATTCTCACCTTTTTCACTAGTAACAGTATCCTTTTCGCCACTATTATTGATATCAAAATATTCACCATCACTGTTTTCAGGCTCTATAAAAGTTTTTTGAGAATTATCATAATTTATTACACTGGCACCAATAATTTCATCAAGAATAAAAGTTTTCATTCTGCTGGCTACAGTTTCAGAATTTAAAACATCACCAAACACAAAACCTAATTTGTCAAATTGTTTAGTATAACCTTCAAGTTTTTGTCTACACACAACAGGGTTTGAAGCATCTGACCAACTTGTTACACTACTATCGGAAACACCAAGTACATATTCCATTAATCTTAATTGAACAAAATTTTTAAAGTTATTAACATAAGTTTCCGCATCATTTGCTCCATTTGAAAAATTCCAACTAATACTATTATCATAAACTGGCGTTAAAACATTTTCATCATTAACTTTTTGATACTCCCAGCCAGACACAACTCTCACAATTGCCATTTCGTTGCTATCAAAAATATCAACACCAACAGCATAGTACCTAGTTTTTGGCGTTATCGCCCCAATTTGAATCTGATAATCACCACCATAATCCTTACCAATTCCTGAACCTAAAACAGTTGTACCTTGAATTGTTTGTGCAGATATACCACTTCCAAACTCTCCAACTAAATTATATAGAATAAATTTCGCCACAACCTCAAACTGCGTGTAAACATTGGCAAAAAACCTTTCTCTTTCTTCGTTCGTAAGCTGATTTTCACTAATATCTCCATACTTTGGAACAGACAAAATCCTGACACCATCAAAACTTGCTATATCATCTGTAAAATATGTGAAGTTTCCATCTTCATCTACATCAAATTCTGGGTCATCACTTTCAATTGTTCCTGTAGAACCTCCAATTCCACCCCCAGTTGAACCTCCAGAGCCAGAACCACCCGAGCCAGAACCACCACCAATTCCAGGAAAAATCGAACACCCCGCAAAACAAAAAAGGAGGGCAAAAGCGTAGAAAAATGTTATAATTTTTTTAAACAATTTCTTCACTTTTAACCTCCCCTTGGGGAATACATATCTCCCTTTTTAAATTAAGCTCCGCCTGGAGTTGAACCTTTAACCCAACCAAAAATTGCTTCAACATTAGATGTAAATAAGTACATAAGAAGAACAAGTACAAAAATACAAACAAAACCAATGATTGCATTTACCATTCTACTTTTAGCTTCTTGTCTCTTGTCTGCACTATCTGCTTTTGCAAGGTTTACACCAAGATAAACAGAATAAATGATACCTGCAGCACCAACAACGATTAGAATTGGGATGAGAATGTAACTAATATACTTAAATATTTCGTTTGCAAGTGTTGATAGTCCACTAGTTCCGTAATCACCATCACCAAGAAGCCCAACAAATGTGTTTGCAGCGTTTAAAAAGTTCATAAACTTAATACCTCCATTTTTTCTATCCGATTATTCTATATGTTTTGCTTTTCTGAAAATAATATGTATTTTTTTACACAAAACATACGCGTATGTTCATATAGTATCAAAAAAAAATAATAAAAGCAAACAAATTGAGCCAATTTTTACAAAAAAATTTAAAATTTTTTATTTTTTTTAAAGCTTAAACATTTTTTTATCTATTTTTTCAACTAATTTACGAATTCGCCTAATATATTTTTCACAGATAATTCAAAAAAATTGCTAAATTATTTTGCTTTTTTTCTTTTCTTATTATATAATAACATAAAATCAACATATGGGAGAAAATTATGAGCGTCTTTTTTAAATATGTATTACTTTTTCTTGGTATGGCTGTCATTTGTTTTTTTGGTGGTGGCATTTTGGGTTCTGTAATAAATGGAACACCTTTTGATATTACAGCAATGCTAAGTGGAACATACTCTCTTATTTTATCACTTGTTTTATATCTTATTTTCATTCTATTTATTATGCTCAGAATTGCAGACGAGAAAAAAGGTCCACTTTTTAAATCTAGCAAAAAAAAGGATAAGGGTGAAACAAAGCAATTTTTTGACTCAAAGTGGCTTACAGCAAAAGAAATGGATAAAAAATACACTCTAACATCTTTTAGACACCTTTCAGATGTGAAGTCTGGTATTCCAATTAGAGCCGAACTTGTTGGAAATGATATAAAAATCAATTTCAAATATGAAAACTGGCACGCAATGGTAATCGGAACAACTGGTTCTGGTAAAACTCAATGTTTTGTTTCGCCTTGTATTCAAATTTTGGGTGCCTGTAAAGACAAACCTTGTCTTGTAGTTAATGATATGAAAGGAGAGCTTTTTCGCGACCACAGCGAACACTTGAAAAAAAATGGTTACAATGTTATGGCACTTGACCTTAGAGACACATTTAGTTCAACACGCTGGAATCCTATGGAAAGACCTTTTAACGCCTTTCAAAGAAGTTTACACCTGTATAATGAAGTAAAGGTTCACTCAAATATCAACCCTGCTGACCTCAAACTTGAAATACTTGCAGATGTTTACAATAGGGAGTGGTATGAGTTTGAAGGTAGAGCATATCCAACAAGGAGTATGCTAGAAAATGACCTCACAGCTCTTAGAAAAAGGCTTAAAGATGAAGCTTTTGAAGATTTGAATGACATTGCAATTACACTATGCCCTCAAACATCAACAGGTGATGGAGCGACTTGGGAACGCGGAGCTAAAGACTTTGTTTTAGGAACAATGTTAGCAATGCTTGAAGATAGTGCATATCCAGAACTTGGAATGACAAGGGAAAAATACAATCTTTTTAATCTGTATAAAATATGCAACCTAACAGATGACGACCCAGACAACCAATTCGAAACATTGCAAAAATATTTCAAAGGTAGAGACAAACTTTCAAACGCATCACAACTTGCGGGTCCAATTATAAACAACGCCCCTACGACAGTCCGTGGTTATATGGGAATAGTTTCAGGATTTTTAAGCAGTTTCGCTGATGAGGGAATTTGTTTTGCAACAAGTGCAAACGAAATGGATTTTTCCAAATTTACTGACAAACCATCTGCTTTATTTATAAAAGTTCCTGATGAAAAAGACACAAGACACGGAATAGCAACAATGTGTATTGTTCAACTTTATAAAACACTTGTTGATAGCGCTAATAGAACTGAAGATTTAACCCTACCTCGAAGAGTCTATTTTATACTAGATGAATTTGGTAACTTACCAAAAATTCCAAAATTTGATAGTATAATCACTGTTGGAAGAAGCCGTGGCATAAGTTTATTCCTTGTGGTTCAGTCTTATACACAGATTAACATAAAATATGGTGATGCAGTGGCTGACACACTAAAATCAAACTGTAACATTCACTACTTTTTAGGTACCACCGATGCTAAAACAAAAGAAGATTTTAGTGCTCGATGCGGAAACACATCTGTTGAAACAACATCTTCATCTAAAAACAAAGGAAAAGATTCAAATAGTACAAGTGTTACAACCAGTAAAACAAGTGTTAGATTAATTACTGTTGACGAACTTGGACTCTTAAAACCAGGTGAAATTATTGTAAGTATGTTCAAAGAAAGTGCAATTCGAAGTACATTCACATTTGCATACAAAGCAAAAGATGTTTACGATATGACCCCTGCTCCACACAAATATGTTCCTGCAAGATTTTTGGATACCGAAAGTGTTTATTATGACATTAGAGAAAGAAATAAAAAAGTTTTTAGAAAATCGTAATTTTATCCAGCTTTATGCTGGATTTTTTGTAGTATAAAGCCACCAACTAGATCGTCTGGGTTTTACCCGTTATATGAAAAACAGGTATACTGGTGGATTTTTATTATCTATGAGCGGATATAGCATATTATTATAACATAGCATTAGTCATAATTCATTTTAAACTCTGTTAAAAGCTTATATAGCAAGATGTTACACCATTTATTATTGAGAGTAGGTCAGACGTTCCTATGTAAAAAATTAACATTACGCATACTTTTTATATCCTCATCAGAAGTCTTTTTAGCTTAAAATATTTTATTACAAGCCATACTTTTAAAGTAAAAATAAATTGCCAAAACTAAAGCAGTTTGTTTCTATGTTATTTTTAGATAGGATTTTCTAAAAAAACACCACAAATAAAAGCATTCTAAATAAATTTAAAAAATGTATATATAAAACAAAAACACAAACAATAATTTTTGATGAATTTTGCATTTTTCTGTCTAATTTAGTTGTGAAAGAAAAAAGAATATGCTAAACTTATCTCTAAAAGAGATAAATTTTCTTTGCGATTTGGTCGGGAAAACATTGTCAAAGGAGTAAAATATGCAAAATAAATCTATTAAAACAATTTTATTTTTAACATTTATACCACTTGTGTTGTCGGTACTTCTTTTCACGAGTTTTATTTCGGGAAAGGGATTTGTCGGTGCTGTCGGGGAAGATAATCCAATAAAGGTTTCATTGGTCACCGTTAATGACACCGTACCTGACGATTATCAACCTGGTAAAGATGATGCCAGTTTGATATTACCTAATGAAAAAACAGAGCAAATAATTTGGGATGGAACAACAGAAAACATTCCTTTTGTTCTAGTTGACAATACATATTCAGAACTAAGTGGTTCATATACAATTAATAATGCTACATCTGTAACCTACAAAGGCGCTACATATACTTCAACAAACGGGACATTTACCATTGATGGTGAAAAATATTATTATAATACTTCTACAAACAAAATCTTAAAAAAAGAAGGCAAACACGAAGCTATCAGCATTTCGCTCGGTTCTACTTCTGAAAAATATCAAACTATAGAAACGACAATAAAACTTAATGGAGTTGAAATTGTAAAAAACAATCCTGTTTCCTTAGGTTCACAATTCCAACTATTTAGCCAAATTATACACGGTCTTACAAATAGTTTTATTGAAGGGTCTCAAAGTGAATTCGGCAGTAGTGGAACATATTTCTTAACAAAAGAAAATGGAACAGATAGCGCTCTTGAGAGAGTAGAAGGTCTTTACGAAATCACTATAAACTACCGTCACAACAGTGGATTTCCTCAAACAAGTAATTTTGCATTTTACCTCATCACTACAAACTCATATGCAAATGAGGAAGAAAGTGTAAAATTTAGCAACACTCAAAAACTTGTATCAACAAGTTTGCAAGACACCTACTCTATTGAGCATTACTTTAACCAAACCAACTTTAACACCACACAAAAAGACGGGACTTCAACTTTTAACCAAGATACAAAAAGTCCACTCGCCTACCCAACTCTAAATTACAACCCTGAAAAATATAATGTAAGTTACAAAAGAACTCTTTATAGTTATGTTGAGCAAGGTGAATTCAGTATTGAACTAATTGAAAGCAGTGGAAATATGATTGCCAAGTTTGTTGAAAGAGTATACAAAACAACAAATGGACAAAGGGAACTTGTAAGCGAAAATTCAAAACTTATTTCTAGAACAACTAATGAACTTGATGGAGAGTATCGCATCATTGCTCCAAATAAAATCTCCTATGAAGGAAATGATGTCACAAGTGAAAATGGTATTTTTACAATTAATAACACTAAGTACTACTTTAACGAACTAGAAAACAAGATTAAGGTATTTAATGAATACGCACCTTTCAGTGCAACTTGGGTTTTTGAAAAACTTGGGGACTATGAATTTTATAAATATTGCACAATCAGAAACAAAGATAATCAATTTATTACAGCAACAAACATTACTCTTTCTAACGCAAATTTACTTAAAACAGAAGCTCTTTACATAAATGGTTTTCAAGCAACTTACACAACAAAAAATGGAACATCTCCTTTTCTAAAAAATGAGACATACAAAAGTGACTTCACATATCTCAACGACAGCGTTATCAACTCTGCAGGCTCAGTATTAATCAAAAAACCTACACCGGCACAAATTAGTATTGATGCAAACAAAATATCTATTAATAACACAAGTGTACTTGAATTTGATGAAAGCATTTTACCATCAACAAACCAACCAAATGTAAAACTACAATATAATGCAAAGCTAAGTTCAATTACTGGTTCAAACTGGTATATTTACATAAACAAAAAGAATGAGGTAAGTGTTCAAAACTTTACTTACGGAACAACATTCTACGATGCTGGAACATATTTTGTTTATCTTTCTTTCAAAAACAATGCAGTAAAAACAGCTACGGTACACACTCAACAATTTATCGCTTTTAAAATCAGCAACACCTCCCCTGATGTTTTTGTTCAAACAACATTACACGAAAATAGTACATCTTTAGTAAACTCTCTATCTGGCGAAGTCTTACCTGATGAAAATTCTAAAACATTGAGCTCAGATAGTTTTACAAACCAAAATGTATATCTTAGATGGAATAAAAATGGTCCTTTTAATGCCGAAATTACTGCTGAGTATATCCTAAGCGACTACAATGGAAACCTGTTATCAAGTGGGTCTCTAAGTGGATTAGTTTGTACAAATAATGGTGGCTTGTTGTATGCTAATGATGATGCTACTTTATTTAAAGAAAATGGAACATATACAATAAAAATTTACTTTACAAACTCAAACTCCTTTATAACAAAATCTTTTACTATAGACAAAAATGAAATAACAGGAATAAAAGCTTTAAAAGTTAATCCAAATACAAAACAACTTGCAAACAAAGACTCTCTTGGAGACAATATTTTATCTGACTTATCAAACTTTAACCTTGTTCTTGGCTTAAATCCAAATCAAGCAGAAGGTTTTGTTTGGACTTGGAACGAAAAGCAAAGTGGTGCAACTATCACAGCAAGATATTACTATTCAGTAATTTCATACCAAGAAGCTGATTATAACACAAAATCACTTCAAAACTCTTTTGGTGAAGAATGGATTTTAGCAAATGGAAAATTTGGACTATTAAGCACAGCAAAAGATTACGCCTACACAAAAGTAACTGAACAAAACTTCAAGACAATCAAGTTTAGTTCCCCTCAAATTTTTACTACAAGTCGATTAGGCATTTTAGTCCTTGAGGACGAAGCGGGAAATACAGCAACATTTACTAGTATACTTGACAAAATTTCTCCAGAATACATTCAACAAGAAGAAGGAAGTGGAGAAAACGCAACTTCGACAATGATTTCAAAAACCACAAAACTTACTTGGGGTTCTCACAAATCACTGCTCGTAGAACAAAGTGAAGAATCAGAAAATGTTAGCCAGTTAATAGAGCAAGCAATTAGCTCAAGCTCTTGGAAACTTGAAAATAAAACATTTAAGATTGATAGTAAGATAACATCAGCAATTCAAACTTATTTCAAAAAAGATAGCACTAATACAATCTATTACTGCCAAGAAATTAGAAACGCATTACTCAATCTATCTGGAAATACTTTCACCCTTTATCCAACAAAAACCGCTGATGGCTTTAAGGATACTTCAGTTTGGGTTGTGATAAATGAAACAAACGGAGAATACATCACCTACCTTGCGAATAGCAAAGATGGAACTCCTTTAGAAAATATAAAATTAGTTGTTTCTTCCAATAATAAAATGACCGCAAGAATTTTGACACTCAGCGTTTTTGACAAACTAGACAACCAAAGAAACTCAACAAAACAAATTACTCTCGACCACTCTCAAGGAAGTATGTTTAGCCACTCTAAAGTTGTAGATAATAATGGAGTTACAGATACAACAGAAGACCCAACCAAATATAGCACAGCAAATAGAAAACAACTTTTTGAAGGCAACTCTACAAACCGCGATTTCGTAACATTTAGCTTTTTACAGCAAAACAACAATTTTGCTGTTGAAAAAATTACTCTAAATTTTTATGCTTTAATGCCAACCACAACTAAAGGAAGCGAAAACTACCCATACAGTAACAATCCACTAACAAGTGTTATATTTAGCAAAGACGAATCAGCAAATGACTGGAACACAATTACTGCTGAAAATGGTACATATTACCACAGTATTGCTCTACGCAAATCCGCAACCAGTCAAGCTGGAAAATATGTTATTACACGTGAATACACCCAAAACTTTAACCAATCAACTGCTGGCGGAGATGTGAATACACTAGATTACACCTTCTTCGTGGACAGAACTGGCATTATTAGCCTTTCTGGAAGCGAATATATAACTGGTGAAGATATTTCTCTCAACTTTGGTTTAAGTGAATACAAAAACTATCCAGAAGAATCACAAAAGATATTCAAGGATTTTGCAAAGCAAACTCTAACAGAAAGGGAATTCCTCACTAGTTTCAGAATTGATGGAATTGATGTTGTTGGACCATCAAACACAATTGTAAAATCCAACATTCTTCCTGTTAATACATCACTAAAACTTATTGACAGCATAGCATACAAATATAAATATACAGAAGAAATTCAAGACGAAGAAACAGGCAAAACAACAACTGAGTACAAATATAATACTGAAAATACCAATATGCGCCTTATGATTTTAATTCAGCAATTCAACAGTTCATCTAATCTTGTTGTTCAAAAACTATACTCCTCTGCTGTGAACTCCAACAACAAAACCGAGCTAAATAAACAAAATATTTTTGCATTAAGTGACCTTTCATCAAGCACTCTCAAAGATATTGGAACTTATAGAGTAATCATCGTAGACACAAGCAACTTAACTGGCGAATTAACTGGGACTTGGCAAGATTTAAAAATTTGGGAATACGAAAACTTTGCACCAAACTACACAATATTCTCATTTCAACTAAGTAGTGTTCCTCCAACAACATCTGCTGTGACACAAAATAATGAAAGATTTACAACACTGTACTCAAGTCAAAACATATTCGAATACTCAACCTACTTAACAAACAATAACAATGTATATTTAACATTTACAGACACAATAGACGAATACCGTGCTAAAATTGCTTTCAATGATATCGAATTAACTCAAACTTTATATACTCTAAAAAATGGTGTAATGACCACCTCTTCCCCAATAACAATGCCACTATATATATACAATAAAGAAACAAAACAAAATGAAAGCATTGTCAGAACTTGGGATAAAGACAAACCTGAAGAAATGGAAAATATTTTCTCAGAGACAGAAATTAGTAGAATCAAAGGCACTTACAAAAATTCTATAACAAGCTTCACACTAAGTACAAAAGAAAGCGATGGCGGAATTTTGTACTATCGTGAAGAAATTGCTCCAGAAAGATTTACTTACTACATTATTGTACCAGCAGTTAGTTTTACGGAAGAGAAAATTGGAGACACAAATGTAAGTTATCAGAGCGATTGTCTCTACACACTGAGTTACAAATATTTAGGAAATGCTGACGACTATAAAACTATCTCTTATGAGCAAGATGGTACAACAGTGGTCTCAAACGAGAACTTCCAAGGAATAACAAGAACATATATTGACCACACAGCACCATACAAAAATTTGCTTGACTTAGTCGAAAATGACACCTATCTTAGCACAGAGGAAAAAAATGAAATCCGTAACAATCTTATAAATCCGGACTATGAATTTTTACAAAAATACGCATTTGCTGTTGGCCCAACATTTAGACTTAAAAATTATGGCGATTCCGAAAACAGTGACCGTTTCTACTACCGAAGTTATCCAGAAGGAAAATACAACAAAGATGGTTCATACCAAGAACAAACATCAGTTCAAGGAAGGTCAGACTTCAGTAATTCTTCAAAAAAATTCAGTCCAACATCGACAGATTATACAGCTTCATACTACTCAAGCTTTCCAGCAAAGTCAGGATACTACGATATTATAGAAATTGACGTTTCCGGAAACTATAGAGTTTACACAATTTACCTCAATCTTTCAAGCGTGGATATATCAGCAGTAGGAACAGATGCCGAAACCACTGAAACCTCTAAGAACTATTATAGTATGGTTTCCTCTTTTAGTGGAAACACCCCTACCCTTTTAATTAGTGAAACTAAAGACAATATTAGAACAACTCTTTTTGAGACAACAGGTATAGCAACACTAACACAAGCTAGTATCAATATTTATTCTTTTGAATTTAACAAATTAACAATTGATGATGCTTGGTTCACAATCAAATATAGACTTTTAAATAATAACAATGCTAATGCCTTTAAGATAATCAAAATTGACCCAACTAAAGATACTTCTGAAATACTACAGGAGCTCAATAATTTTATTTTAGATTGTATACAATCTGGAAGGACAGGTGGTGGTTCAAAAATGGAATTCATTTTTAACAATAGAGCAGGAAATGATATTAGATTCTTTATTTGCTCTCCAGGAGTTGAACTTAGCCTTGAAAAACTTTTCCCAGGTAAAGTTGGTCAATCATCTTTTGCTATAACTATGCCTTCGGACACATTTTCAACTCAATATAAAAACTTTTCAATAAAGATGAATGGAACAATTGAATTAACAAAAGATTCACTTGGAAATGACATTTTGATTGTCAACACAGAAAGAAATCAACCCCACACATTTACATTTTCTCTCACTACAAGTTCTAAATACACATTTGAATTTGTTGACAACTTTAAGAAAAAATACAAATTCGTATATCCAACAACAGCAAATCTGGTTAATGAAGTAGTGTTTGATGAAAACTCTACTCCAAAATACTATGGCGATTCACTATTCTCACCAAATGACACGAAATATCGTTATACTTCAGCCTCACTAGACCGTCTTAGTCTTACAATCACAGACAACGACACCGGAAATATACTTGTTCAATTTAACGATCTTCCTTACTCAAATTCAACAGAAACAACAAAAACACCTAAAGACGTTGTAACAGCTTCCCAAATGTATTCAACATATTTTAGTACAATAAAAATTGGAACCACTGTTACATTAACATTTAAAGCCATTCCGAACACAAACTACTCCTACTCTATTCAACTGACTGATATTGATAACAATAAAAGAACTCAAAAGTTTGGAATTTACACCTATGCTCCACAAGTTAGTTTCGTTGATAGCACAGGAGCAAATATATGGAGTGCAACTAATTCTGAAAAAGTGACATCAAAAGTTGTAACACTAAAATGGCTCAACGATGAGTCTATGCTCTTTAATCCTTCAGTAACTCTTTCGTACGGAAATTCTACAACAGCCATAAGTTCAGGATATAGCGTCTCTCAAGAAGGAACATACAAACTCACCGTTTCAAACTCTCTCGGAGTTATTAATTACCTCTCTGAAACATTTACTATCAAATCTGCAACTGCGAGCTTGTATAGCGTGTACTTTAACGACCAAATATTACAAGCGCATACCAAAAAATATTCTTATGAAAATATGCAGATTGACCACTATTTCTTCCTTGCAAGTTCACCTGAAGACTGGAATCACATCTACATTAACAAAAACGAGGATAAAGAACTTTCTGTTGAAAAAATTGAAGATGCCTCAAAAGCAAATACAAACATATACCGCGTTTATGGAAATGCACACAATATTTATTTCGCTGTAACAAGAATTACAAACTCAAACGGAAATCTCACTAGTTTCAATATTTATAGTTGTAATGTAAATAACCCAGAACAAAAAGACCAAGCTATAACAAATTCAGACTATTCATTGCGATTACTCCCTGACGAGCTTGGAAATAAAAAGTACGCACAAATTATTTGGAATCCAACTTATGTTGACGGTGCTGAAGTTTATGAAGATTTTGTTTACTTAGATATTACCTATAATGACAAAATTTATATGGGTAGATTTACGAGTGGTGAAGTTAACCTTACAAAATCTGGAAAATACACTATTGAAATTCACGACATAGTTGGACAAACTCACAGATTTGGAACTTCTGTATTATCCACTAACTTTACACTTACAATTCTTAATGAAATTATATTCTATGTAAACAATGACAATCCAATTCAAAATGCAACCTATAATGATGAAGTAATCTTATCACTTGTAGACACATCAAATTATAACTGGTCAAATACTGGAGCCATTTCAGTGTCGCGAAACAATGCTGTTTACACCGATTACTTAACATTAGGAACGACTTGGACATTTAGCGAACCAGGGTATTACAAGGTTATTCTATCAACAGATACAATGACCTCACCTACCGCAACTATTTATGCTGAATACTCATTTAGCATAATAGATCAAAATGAAAGTATGCAAATTTATGAATTTGCTAAAAAATCAGGTTATACTATCCACAAAATACAATTTATCGAATTTGGAGACATCGGCGAAACCAATCTTACATCTTACATTCAACAAATCAAAGACAACTTTGAAGACTATACACCAGATACTCTTAGAACAGAACTTTATGCAATATTTTCTGAAATTCTAAGCGGAAAACTTAGTGATGAAACTTTGGAAAGTACAATAAGTAGTATTAGCGATTCTCTAATTCAAATTTATGACAAAGATAACTATCAAGCATTTGAAGATGAATTTGTTTCACAAGTTTCAGCATATATTGACGTGTATAAACTTGAGGACATAACAGATGAGATAAAAGACCTTAACAATGTATCAGTTTTGCAGAATTTTACACTCGACCCTAATACAACTGGAGCAGGAAGATACCTCATTACTATAAAAACAAAATCTCAAGAACTCATACCTGAGCAAACATACTCGTTTATTGTTTGGGTAAACAATGAAATTCCAACAATTCAAGCATCTCGTAGCTTTGGAAGTAGTGCAAAATCACCTGTCACAATTTCATATAATGCAAGTTTACTATACTCACAGGTTGGCAATTCGTATATAGCAATAAATGGCGTAACAATGGCAACAATAGATAAAACAAGAGAAGATGAGAATCAAATTAGTACTTTCACATTCAGCGACCCTGGTTCTTACCTTGTTCAAGTTTATTCAAAAAGTGGAAAACTATTAACTAGCCAACGAATTACTATCGAAGTTCCACTCAACACCGCATCAATCATTCTTATCGTTGTAGGGTGCGTCGTTGTCGTTGCTATAATTACAATATTTATTATTCTAAGAACACGAATGAAAGTAAAATAGATAACATAAATTAAAAAACACTCTAATCATAAGATTAAAGTGTTTTTTTAAACTAATAAAATATTTTCAATACAACATTTTTTATTTTAAATGTTTATAATTTTTTGCTTTTATATAAAATCCTTTTCATAACAACAAGAATTTTGCAAAAGGTTTTTCACAAAAAAACAAATATAATAGTTTTATAAAAGAATCATCAAATAGTCTGAAAGTTGATACAAAAAAGAGGTATCTACCTCTTTTTATATTATCTCTTAGAGAATTGTACAGCGCGTCTAGCTTTGTGAAGACCATATTTTTTACGTTCTTTCATACGAGGGTCTCTTGTAAGAAGTCCAGCAGTCTTTAAAACAGCTTTATTCTCTTCACTAACCTTAACAAGTGCTCTACTAATTCCGTGACGAATTGCCCCAGCCTGACCAGAAAGTCCACCACCATCAACAGTTACCATAACATCAAACTTGTTTAAACTGTCTGTTAAAACGAGTGGTTGTCTAACAACTTGTTTAAGTGTATCAAGACCAAAATATTCTTCTATATCTCTTTTGTTGATTGTAATTTTTCCGTTTCCATCAACAAGACGAACGCGAGCTACAGAACTTTTTCTACGACCTGTTGCAGGAGTTTGAACTACATCATTTTTAATTTTCTTTGTTGCCATATTATCTTCCTCCTTTTATCTCTAAAACTTGTGGGTTTTGAGCTTGGTGGTCGTGATTTTCACCTTTATATGTTCTAAGCTTCTTAAGCATTTTTCTTCCAAGATTATTCTTTGGAAGCATACCCTTTACCGCCTTCATTACAACAAAATCACTTTTTTCTTTCATAAGTTTGCTGTATTTAATTTCTTTATCGCCACCAGGATAAAGTGTGTGATATTTGTATACCTTTTGATTTAATTTGTTTCCAGTGAGAGCAACTTTGTCACAATTAAGAACAATCACATAGTCACCCATATCAACGTGTGGTGTGTAAGTTGGTTTGTTTTTTCCACGAAGAATTGCAGCAACTTGGCTTGCCAATCTTCCAAGAGGAATATCAGTTGCATCAACAACCCACCATTTACTTACAACATCGCCTTGTTTTGGCATAAATGTTTTCATAATTTTCTCCTAATTAAAACTCGCCTAATCGCTAACTTTAAGTGAGGGGCTAATTCACAAAAGGTGTAATAGACTTCTAATATAATACAACAAAAAATAATAAATGTCAAGGGCAAATATAAAATTTGCCATTTTTTTAAATCATTTTATAAGAAAAATTTTATAGTAATGCTATAATCATTTGTGATACCGATTTTAAATAGTTTTCACGCGTTACTAAAAAATCACCAGTAAAATACCTGATGATTTTTAATTAACAAAAATTTCTAACTTTAGAGTAAATTCGTATTATTCGCTTTGAGTGTCGTAATCTTCAGTTTCCAAAACTCCAACAAAATGCTCATAATATTTTGAAGTTTCAGCATCAACACTTCCAACATCAATCATATTCAAATAATAGTGTCCACTTTCTTTTTCGCTATTTTTAAGATAGAAAATTTTTTCACCACAAACTGAAACATAATTACTGCTACCTGTTTTTACATTTGAATCAACCAATGTCTCACAAGTTGGAGTTTCCTCACCTTCTTTAAAGTTTGCAAATTTAGTGAAATCAGCTCTTTTAATTGCATTGTTTGAGTCATCAGTGTAATAAACATAATTTCCGCTAGTTGCAATTATTGTCCCTGTAACGCTATCAATTTTTGTGTAATTTCCATTGTTATCAACAACAGCAATTTCCTTGTTTGTGCTATCATTTACAATCATTGCATTTCCGCTTGAAACAAGCATAAAATCGCCATATGAGGAATGAACATATTCTTCCTTTGTAGTACCAATTTCGCTCTCATTTGCTACCGCATAAAGTGATGTAGAACTACTTTGATTTGTTGAAATCTTCTTTTCGTAATAAATTTTTTCTGATGAAGCTTTCTTTAATGTAATTGTGTCCGAACTGATATAAACTTTATCGTAATTTTCAACTTTGTCAAGACTGAACTTACAAAGAACATTGCCTGATGCAAAACTTTCTCCATCGCCCTCTTTGTAATCGCGAGTATAGTATAATGTTTTACTAAAATCTGCCACCGCACTAGCTGATGTATTATAACTACAAAACGCTACACTAGTTACTTCTTCAGAAACAACTTTTGATGACTTGTTATTTTTTGCATCATATTTTGTTGCGATAAGTGTTTTTCCGTCAAGAATTGTGATATAAGTTGTCCCGTTTGATTCAAACGCATTATACTTTACCTCAGAACCAGCACTTTTTGTTGTATAAATCCACTCAGATGATTTACTTCGATCAAGTTTTATTCTAAAGAAATCAACCCTGCTTGATTCAACTTCCATCGCTCCATTTTTCTCATTACAAGGTGAAGCATAGTACAAATAGTCACCTAAAATATACAGTCCAACATACTCAAAGCCAACAACTTTTTTTGCTAAAACATCAATATTTTCAAGAGCATTACTACCATCAAATATTTCATTTCCATCTTCATCTTTTTCTGGTTCAACTTCTACAGGGTGTCCATTTTCTAGCTTTATTCTGTAAAGACCAGAATAAGTTATTTTCCCGTCAAAATTGTTGTCACTAACTTCACTATAACTAACAAAACCATTTGCAAAGTACAAATAATCACCTTTTGTAACTGCTAAAGTTCCGTTTCCGATAACAACATCATCTTTTTGAGGATTATCTTTAAAAGTTGAAAGATTTGATGCGCAACCCGCAAACGAAATTACAGCAAGTCCTACCAAACAAAAACTCATAATCAAATTTTTAATCCATTTAGCCATAAAAATCTCCTTGTCTTGTGAAAAATCACAAACTTTGTATATAATTCATATAATATCATCAAATCTTAATTTAGTCAATTATTCTAGGCATAAAAAAGGAGGTTTGTATGAAAAAATATCAAAAAACAGACAAAACAAAAGCATTAAGACCTCAAATTCTATCACAAGAAAAACCAAAACTAGATTTAATTACATTATTGCCACAAATTTTAAAAATATTGCCAAAATTAAATCTGGAAAACATTTTTGGGCAAAATAATAAAGCAAAACAAGTCCAACCCCGCCCTGAATCACGAAATTTGATGCAAGATGAAAACACGCGAGCTGTAATTCAAAGTATGCAGATACATAGCCAAATGGTTGAACAGATAAAATCAAAAAATAATACAACTCACAAAAGCAATTTTTAAAGAAAAATCTCAGTTTGAAATAGAAAATATTTTGATTTTCAACACCAAGGTTCCCAAATTATGGAGTAAATAAACTTTTTAATAAGCAAAACACTTAATATTGAGGTGGTAAAAAGAGAGGATTAAAGCCTGTTGCTGGTGGGAAGGTATCACTGATTATGATTGCCTTTATTGTTGCATTAATTTTTAATAACAAAACTCAAAACAAACATAAAAAGGGCATATTCTAGAAAAACCTCTAAAATATGCTCTTTATTTCTTCAAATATTGATAACCTCAAATAGAATTACTAATATACTTGAAATTTTTATAAAGACTATCAACTATTTTTCCACTCATAATTAATTTTGTCTTTGAGTTCTATTCTGATTTTGTAATTACCAGCATTTGTAGCTGAATATGTATAGTCATCTCCTACAACTAGTTGCATTAGGTCACTATCAAAATTATCAAACCAAGTTTC
>DLKQ01000038.1:0-7033 GCA_002477805.1 Christensenella sp. UBA7584
AAAACTAATTACAAGTGGAAAACAACCTAAGTTGTAAAAAATGAAATTCGAGTTATGAGTAAAAGACAAGCAAAATCATTAACAATATAATTGATAAATTTATTTTAAAAACAGGAAGAAATTTTTTCCTGTTTTTAATTTTTTTGTAACAATCTTTGTATTCTATATAAATATTCACAGTTGTGTGTGCAAACTATTGTTCATATTTTTATTCAAATCTAAGGTCTATATTTACAAATTGACATTGTTCATATTTTTTGATATAATTAATTTATGAAATGTGGTTCATTTGCAAAAATTAAAAGGTTGTTTTATAAAAATAGAAGCAAATTAAATCGTGATATTATTTTCTACTTGCAAAATAAAATTGTACCTAGTTATAGAAAAAATGACAAGGCACACGACCTTGACCACTTGCATTGTGTATTAAAACGAAGTTTTTCTCTAGCCAAACAATTCGGCGAAAGTTTGGATTATAACATAATTTGCATTTTGGCAGTTTTTCACGACTCCAAGTACCACATTAGTATGGAAAATCACGAAAAATTGGCGGGAGAAGTTTTGCAAGGTGACAAGTTTTTGGCTATTTATTATAGTGAGCAAGAGCGTTTTAAAATCAAAAAAATTTTAGTAGAACACGATTCAAAAGTTGATAATAAAGCAATATCTATTTATGCAAAAATACTAAGAACAGCAGATTGTACAGATAGTTTGAATGTTGTATTGAAAAGACTTTACGAATTTAGAAAAGCATACTTTAGTGAAATGAGCACAAATGAAAAAATTGAAGATTCATATAAATATATGCGTGTGCTTTATGGTAAAAATGGATTAGACATAAACAAACATTATTTTTTTGAACCAAAATTTGATAAAATGCTCAAAAAGGCACAATTTCTCATATCTGACAAAAAGCAGTTCGTATCACTTTTTAAGAAAATAAATCATATTAAATAAATTTTTAGGTGAAAAAATGCATAAAATTATTTTTTTTGAAGGGTTGCCGAAAGTTGGTAAAACAACACTCATAAATTACATAAAAAATAAAAATTTACCAGATGTATTTGTTGCTGATGAATTAACTACCAAAAAATCAAGGTTAGAATCATCAAACACATTTGATTTTATGGAAAATGATGTAGCCAAGATAAATTCTGTTAAAAGTGGTTTGCTTTTTATTGACAGAGGACCAATCAGCACCCTTTCGTATAACCAAACAAAGATGATTGTTGATGAAAATTATGATTTTGACATTAGAAAATTGAAAAAATGGTTTGCAAAATTTACTTCTTTTTTTCAGCAAGATAATGTATTTGTATACTTATTAAAAGACCAGAATTACAGGTTTCGAGAAGGTGAGACTCCTACAAATCCTCACGGAACACTGGAGAATCAAAAACTAATGGAGCAGATTACTTTTTACAACTCTAAAAAGTATGTTAAAAATTTAATAGTAAAAGAATATTCTTATAATAAAATGGAAAAGTTTGCTGATGAGATTATTAATAAATTTATGTGCTAACGATGGGATAGTGAGTCACTACGCGGGTGTTGGTACTATGACATCACGATATATAGAAGTTATTACTCAAATGTTAAAAGAAAAAGGTTTTGATTACAATCTCAATCTATTTACCACAATTTATAACAAAGAAAGTTTTGGGTTCAATGAGTTTTTATTAAACAAGCATACTAATTTAACGAAAACTCAGATTTTTCAAGTTGACAATGGCACTCAAGGCGACAATAGTTTTGGTAGTTATGAAAATTGGAAATTGCTTTCACAAAACACAGCAAATCTAATTAACAATTTAAAAATTGCTAGTTTTGACAAAGTGCTAACAATTGCAAATGATATTCCTTACTGCGATATTGCTAGAAATTTACATTTGCAAATTAATCACACTTTAATTTATATTCCACACTCGACAAATCTAATATTTCCAACCCAAAATGACGACATTGCAATGAGTAAAGAGCAAGCTTTTGAAAGGCAAGCTTTTGAAATTATAAAAAAATTAAGTAATGTTTATGTAGGTGCAATTTCAACTTTTATGAAAGAGCACATAATGCAAAACTATAAATTAGATAACAACAAAATTGTAGATTTGCATAATGGCGAAATTTTTGATAAAAAATCAGAGCGAAATTATCCTAGTGAGGCTAAGAAATTATTTAATGAGATAAATCAATACAAAAATATAATTTTTAGTTTTGGAAGATGTGAAAAAGCAAAAAATCTTGAATCCACAATGCTACTAGGTAAAGAACTAAACATAAAGGCAGTAGTACTAGGTAGAACCTATGGATTTTATGACCCGTTTGTAGAAAAATATCAATCAGTTGCGACAGAGACAAATTCAAAACTTGTTATTGACCCACCTTTTAGTGCATCGCAATATATTTTGGAAAATTATCAAAAAAAGATGATATTTCTTGTTCCATCTATTGATGAGCCAATGGGGCTCGTGGTCAATGAGTGTAGAAGGTTGTGTAAAGATAACATACTGCTTGTAGTGAATAATTCGGGCGGTTTAAAAGAGCAGGTTCAAGATGAAAAAGATGGACTGGTTGTGAACTTAAGTGATATAAAAAGAAGTGCGAAAAAGATTTTACAGCATTTTAATGCAAGTGATATGCAAAAGTTTAATACTAACGCACAAAAAAATTTGCGTAAAAATTATGACCTATACAAAAATATGAAAAACTTTTTAGAAAAATTTATTTAAAGGAGGGTGAGTGTTTATGAATTTGTTACCAAGAAAAGATGAATTACAACCTATTTTGGAAGAAGAAGGGACTTTTTCACATTGTCCTTTTGTAAAAGATTTTGTTGATTTATCTTTTACTGCAAAACTTCAGACTATTAATGATATTTTAAGACAAACAATAAAATATTCAGCTACTCCAAATCCCTCTGAGGACACTAAAATGCTTGTGGGTGATAGTTACACTACCGCGCTTGCGAGTGTTAATTATCTAAAAAATTTAAAAATTGGACAAAATCAAAAAGTTGTTTGGCTTGACAAAAAATGTTATGACCCAAAAGATTACATTAGTGAGCGTTTTGCTGTTATAGTAGAAGATGAAAATGGTGAAAAATATTTGTTTGATGCCACGCCTCAAATTGGTTATGGCTTTGGTAGGGTAAAAAAGTTAAGTAGTGAAAAAATCTTTTCTAGGTATAAAGAAATTTCACCAGAGCAGTTTGATAATTTTTATAAATTAAGAGAATTTTTGTGCACAAAAGGTAGCGAAAAAATGGCAAACGTTGTCAGGCTTTTAGACAGTTTATCTTTTGAAAAAAATCCCGAATATTCTCATTTAGCATCAAGGTGTTTCAAAACGCTTGCGTTTTTAGATGAAATAAATTATAATTTTTATGTGGACAAGGCCAAACAAATTAACCCTTACATAAATGTCGATAGCCCTCAAAATGAACAAGATATTGCGAAAAAGACCGAAAGAGATTTGCTACTCTATATGCAAATTGATAAGTGGCAAAATAGTATACTGGGTCTAAGTGATGATAAAACAGATTTCGTTTTTAGTTTAAGTCCCAAAAAACAAATTGAAATAGCACAAAATATTTATGGCGAATTAATTAAAATTGATAAAAATCTTGAACCCAAGTTTATGATTGAAGGAAAAGAGATATTAGCGTCACAAATAACGCCTAGATTTTGCTATGAAAACAACCTTAATGTTGTAATGATAAAACCTTCTTCTTATAGCATAGGCAAGCAAGATGAGATAACAAGGCAAATTTTAGCTAAAGCGGATAATGTTTTGTGCCACTACAGTACTAATTTAAGTGAAGAAAGGCCTTTAACAGCAATCAAACCACTTTTATTTTCTCATTCAGTAGGGCTTTGTATAGAAAGACAAATGACTGGGCCTAGTGATATTTTCCTTGTAAAAGGAGATGCTGATATAATAAAAAAAGAAAAAAAGAATTTGCGTGTAAAATATGGTGAGGGGCTTTATGGCACTATACAAAAGTGGTTTGATGGAGAAAATATACTCTGGGAAAAGTGGTCTACAAACTTTGTACACTCAACAGATAATGCAGTTGAGGCTGGTATGCATTTCTTGATGGATTATCCCGAATATCAGATAATGACAAGATTTATGTACCCTAATCCAAAACTCATAGCTAAAAATATGGAACAAGTAAAAGAACAAAATATCAAAATGGAGAAGTAAAAATGGAATATGAATATAGTTTTCAAGTAAAATCATTGGAGCCATATATTGAGTATTGTGAAAAAAATGGCTATACAAAAACAAAAGATACTGAGCAAAGTGGAAAGGAGTTTAAAGGCCCAAACACAACTGTTGCTAGAATAAAAATTCAGAAATCTGCCGATGGTAAAATCAAAAAAATATTGGATTTTAAAGAAGATGATGATAGTGCGGTTTTAGTAAAAAATAGAAGAGAGTCGCTACCTCTTGAATTTGAAGATGAGGAGGCTGTTATGTCTATTTTAGAATTTTTAGGTTATGTAGTGCCAAATGGCGAATACACAAGAACAAGAATTATTTACGAAAAAAATGAGGTAAAATTTGAAATGGATTTTTACCACGAATCTAAAAACAAGGTAATGGCAATTGAGGGAGAAAAAGAACAAGTTGACAAAGTTTATGAAGAAATAAAAGAAATTGAACTAAAAAACGGAAAACTTAAGTTTTAAACGCATTACAAAAAAGCCATAGTTAGGTTTGTGTTAAATTTTGCATAAGCTTTAATGTAGGCTACTTATAAATAAAAAACCACCAGATAAGAATTAACCTCTAAAAGGTTTAATTCACATACTGATGGATTTTTTATTTGTTTTTATAAATTTTGTTGTAAGCATTTAAAAGTATTTTTAAGTCTACACTATGGCGAAAAACGATTTTATCAATATTACGTAAGCTTATCCATTCGGGTTTGCCTTGAGTATAAGCTTTTTCACTTTCGGTTATGTGATTTAAACTAATTTTTCCCGAAAGCTTGGAATGTGAAAAGTAGAGTTGGACTGATTGGCGTGGGACAGAATCTTTGTTTCTTTTAAAAAATGTTGTAGTTTGGTAAATTATTTTATCAGGGACTATCAATAGTCCAGTTTCTTCTTTTACCTCTCGAATTAGTGTTTCTTCAACAAGTTCGCCTTTTTCCATTGTTCCACCAATAATGCCAAAACCGTCCCACTGGTGGGTAAGTAGTATTTTTTCATCTTTTATTATTACTGCATAAACTCCAACTCTTATTTCTAAATCTTCAACTGGAGTTTGGTACTTATTTCCAAAAACATCTCTGCAGATAACGGTTTTCATTACTTATTCTCCTGTATATACAAGGTCTTGTCCAAAGCTTTTGAAGCAACAAATTCTTCTTTTCTTTCTAAACAGGCAGAGCACTTTCCACAATGATAAAATTTGTTTCCTATTGTCTGAGGTGTCCAGCAAGTTATAGTTTGGCTGTCATCAAAATCATTTGCTTGTGCCCATAAAATTTCATCACGCTTTCGAAATGTCTTTTTGCATACCTCAGTATCCAAATTTATGGACAAAATGTTCCAATCTTTTTCCCTTGTCATATTTAAAATTGAAAGAGTGTTTATTCTGTTTAATGCGAGGCTTGATTCAAAATCATTGACAAGCATACCATTGCAAATTGTGCGTACATCTTCACCTAAAGAGACTGCGTATTGTACTGCATACATAATCATAATTACATCACGCATAGGGTAGCTATGTGTTTTTGCATATTCTTGAAGGTTTTGTTTTATTTCAGTTGGAGGTATGTTTATTTTAGGAATAAAAACATTGTGAAACTTGTTTTTGCCGTATTTGTTTTGTATGTATTGCGTGTAGAAAGCGATTGACTGTAATTCTGCCTCACGATTTCGTGCTCCTCTGTCAAAATAAATTGGAAAAAGTTCCATATCAAAATCTTTTACAAGCCTTGCAGAAGTTACGATTGAATCATAACCTCCAGATACAAGCATAACCGCTTTTTTAGATTCAGGTATTTTTGAAATCCAATCCCTGATTTTTAAAATTTCATTATTAAAAACTTGTTCTGATTCCATGACTAAATCTCCTTGTCCTTTTTATAAGCAAAATGAACATTTTGGGCATTTTCAAATGTGTTTTCATAAATATGAACATCAGTTACTAAGCCATCTAAGCGCCCATAATCAATAGTTATATCCAAGTTTTTTTCAAGTTCGAATTTAATTTTTTCAGCCAGTAGGCAGATAACAGTTAAGTCACCAGCCCCTTTTTGAAAACAATCCCAAGAACGCATAAATAATGTTAAATCTAAAAAATTCTTTTCATTTCTTTTGGATATTCTAAATTGTAATGCAGTAATGCAAGGTAAGTAATCGTTCCACGGACTATTTAATACAGAAGTATAATCTTCATAAGTAGGAAATACCATAACAGCTTTTTTTGATTCAGGTATTTTTGAAAGGCGTTTTATCACAAATTCTTGCAGTTTTCCTTCTTCCATTCTTTTTTTATAACTTTTTGCACCAACACGAAACGAAGGTGTTATATCAAAATCTTCCATTACATCAGATTCAAAAAAAATTTTTTTCATTGCTTCAATCTTCTTTTTATCACCATATTTTTCAATAAGTGAGTCTTTTGGGTTGGTGCTTCCTGCTGAAAAACGCAGATTTTTTACTGCAAATCTACCACGATTCTCATCTAGCTCATAAACGCCATTTTTTAAAACTGTTTCAACCATATCAAGCCAAAGCTCACCAATAGTCTCTCCATAAACAGCAAATCCTACATTTTGTATTTTTGTAATCATAAAATCAACTCCACTTTTTAGATTTCAAATAGTATAATATAAAAATAGACAAATGTCATTAGTTTAATTTAAATTTTTTGAAAAAATAGATATACTAATATCGTAAGCAAGAGATTTTTGCTAAATTTTAACAAACTCATTAGTTTCAATTCAAAAAATTGATAAAAACCTGTAAGAAGTATGAGTAAAAAGACAAAACAATGCAAAAGTGTTTGAGTAAGG
>DLKQ01000038.1:7206-83661 GCA_002477805.1 Christensenella sp. UBA7584
AACAAGTTCGCAAAGTGTGGTGGTTCGCCTTGGTGGGCTAGATTGGATAGTTACATACTTATCCAAAGATATGAGCAGTAACGTAATAGCCACACTATGGCTCTTAAACAATGTGCAAGATGTTTTCAAAAACCGTTCACAAACTTAGGGTGAACTTTTACGGATATATTGATATACTCAGACTAGTCTGATGATTGGTACTACGGTAGCGGTAACTCTTGGGCTATGCCTAAAAAATAGTAATTACGAATGGCTAACCACATAAAATATTTTCTTATAGTTAAATATAAATGTAATTGAGTTTTATGTAAGAAAGTTAAAATTTTTATAAATAATTAAAAAACACTTGACATTATTAACGATTCTTGTTATACTAATGTCAAGTGATTTTACTTTACGAGGTGTTAGTTGAACCTTAAACAAACATTTGAAGTAGCAAGGCTTTTGGATACTTATGGCCAGCTTTTAACAAAGAAACAGCAAGCAATTTTGAATAGTTATGTCAATTTTAATGGTTCAATAAGTGAAATTGCTGAAGATACGGGGATTTCGAGGCAAGCTGTACTTGATAGCATCAAAAGGACAGTATGCAAACTTGAAAATTATGAAAAAAAACTTGGAATTTGTGAAAAAATGAGCAAAATTTACTTAAAAATTAGCGAGTTATCCAAAAAATTTTGTTTGACATCACAGCAAGAAAAGGAATTGGTTAGTACATTTAAAATTATGGAGGAATAAGATGTCACTTTTTAGCGGATTATCTGAAAGACTTAATCACATTTTTTCGAAAATGACTAAACGTGGAAAGCTTACCGAACTTGAAATTAAGGAAGCAATGCGTGAAATCCGAGTTGCATTACTTGAAGCTGATGTAAATTTCTTGGTTGCTAAAAAATTTATTGAAGATGTTTCAAAAAAAGCTGTTGGTGAAGAAATCATTAAAAGCATTACTCCAGGGCAACAAGTTATCAAAATTGTTAATGATGAACTGATTGCCTTAATGGGTAATGCTCAGGCAAAATTGGATCTTTCAGGTACGCCACCGATAGTGCTTATGATGTGTGGTTTGCAAGGTGCTGGAAAGACTACAATGTGTGGTAAACTTGGGGCTTATTTAAAAAGCCAAGGAAAAAAGGTTCTGCTTGTCGCGTGCGACATTTATAGGCCAGCTGCGATAAATCAGCTTCAAGTTGTTGGAAAGCAAGCTGGAGTTGAGGTTTTTGAAAAGGGAACTCAAAATCCAGTAAAAACTTCAAAACAAGCTGTTGAATATTCTAAAAAGAACGATTTTAATGTTGTAATTTTGGATACTGCAGGAAGGCTTCATATTAATGAAGAACTTATGCAAGAATTGGCTGACATTAAAAAAGAAACAAAGCCAAGTGAAATTCTGCTCACCATTGACGCAATGACAGGTCAAGACAGTGTCACTGTTGCGAAAGAGTTCAATGAAAAACTTGATATAACTGGGGTAATTGTTACAAAACTTGATGGTGATACTAGGGGTGGAGTTGCTCTTTCGGTAAAGGCTGTAACTGGCAAGCCGATAAAGTTTTGTGGTGTGGGTGAAAAACTTGGAGATTTTGAACCATTTTATCCAGATAGAATGGCATCACGAATTTTGGGAATGGGCGATGTGCTTACTCTTGTCGAAAAGGCTAAACAGGCTGTAGACGAAAAAGAAATGGCAAAAATGGAAAAGGCCTTTAGAGAAAATTCCTTCACATTGGAAGATTACTTGGCACAATTTTCAAATCTAGATAAAATGGGGGATATAAATGAACTCATAGAGATGATTCCTGGAGCGAGGAAAAAGCTTGGAAATGTGTCAATAAACCCAAAGGATTTGGAAAGGAACAAAGCAATTATTCAGTCTATGACACCAAAAGAAAGACGAAATCCTGATATTATCAAAGCTAGTCAGAAAAAACGAATTGCCGAAGGGAGTGGTACATCTATTCAAGATGTAAACACGCTTTTAAAACAATTTTATCAATCAAAAGAAATGATGAAAAAATTTGGCCAGAAAAAGGGTAAATTACCGCTATTTTAGTGGAATTTAATATAAAATAATAAACTTTAAGGAGAAAAGAAAAATGTTAAAAATTAGACTTACAAGAATGGGAGATAAAAAATCACCTTTTTACAGAATCGTTGTTGCAGATTCTAGATGTGCAAGAAATGGAAATTCTGTTGAGGTTTTAGGAACTTACAATCCACTTGTTCAACCTGCTGAAATTAAATTAAATAAGGAAAGAGTAAATTACTGGCTTTCAATTGGAGCACAGCTTACAGAAACAGCAAAAGAACTTTTAATTAAGCAAGAAGTTATTGCAAAAACACCATATCGTGCACCAAAGCCAAAACAAATGCCTCCTGCTAAAAAAGAAGTTGTAGCAGAAGAAGTGGCTGATGGTCAAACTGAAACACCTACTGAATAATTTTCTTAGGGAGATATTTTATGGAAAAACTTGTGGAATATATTGTCAAAGCACTAGTCGATGACAAGCAAGCGGTGAATATTTCAAGCGCAAAAAAAGATGATGAATGTATTATTACAGTAAAGGTTGCATCATCTGAATTGGGGCGTGTTGTTGGACAACACGGAAGAAATGCTCAAGCGATTAGGACAATAGTTCGCTCACTTGCTGGCAAACAAGGTTTTTCAAATATGAAATATGTTGTTAAATTTGAATAACAGGAAGGGCAAAACCTTCCTTTTGTGTTTAGGAGAAATTATGAGAGAAGTTGGGATTATTGTAAAGCCACAAGGTATTCGCGGAGAGGTTAAAGTTAAACCTCTGGTTTCTGATTTGTCTGTGTTCGAAGGCTTTGATAGTGTTTTTATTGATGGAATTGAATACAAGTTAAAAGATCTAAGATTACATCAAGGATTTATTTATCTTTCCTTGCTTTCAATACAAGATAGAAATAAAGCTGAGGAGCTTAGGGATAAAATTATTTCGGTTGATGATAGCTCATTACCTGGTTTAAAATCAGGGCAATATTATGTTGATGAACTTGAAAATTGTCAAATAAATTTTGAAACGGGCGAAAAAGTTGGTAAAATTGTAGAGGTTGCAAACTATGGTGCTAGTGATATTTTAGTGATTCAAAACGGAACAGAAGAAATTATGTGTCCATTTTTACCCCATATTTTTACTGAAGTTGATGTTAACAATAAAAAAATAGTTGCTTGCAAGAAAAGCTTTTTGGAGGTTACAAAAAGTGAAGATTAGTATTTTAACGCTTTTTCCAAATAGTTTTTCGCCATTAAACGAAAGTATAATTGGTAGGGCTAGAGAAAATAATAAAATTGAAATAAATGTGATAAACATTCGAGATTTTTCTAAAGACAAGCATAAGAAATGTGATGATGAACCTTATGGTGGTGGTGAAGGTATGCTTATGATGCCACAGCCTCTTTGGGAGTGTATTGAAAGTGTTAAAACTCAAGATTCTCACATAATTTATCTTTCGCCTAAAGGAGAAACACTGACTCAAAAGAAAGTTGAAAATTTAGCAAGTTACAAAGATTTGATTTTGATTTGTGGGCATTATGAAGGAATTGATCAAAGAATCATAGACAAATTTGTTGATGAAGAAATATCAATAGGTGATTATGTGCTTACCGGTGGAGAATTGCCGGCAATGGTTGTTGTGGATAGTGTTGCGAGGATTCTTCCAGATGTTTTGGGTAATGAAAATTCATTTAAAAATGAAACATTTTCAAACAGTTTGCTAGAATTTCCTCAGTACACTAGACCAAGTGAGTTTATGGGGCTAAAGGTCCCAGAAGTTTTACTTAATGGTAATCATAAAGAGATTGAAAAGTGGAGATTGGAGCAAAGCCTAATTTTAACCGGAAAACGCAGACCTGATTTATTAAAAGACAAGGAGTAAGATATGATAGTACAATGGTTTCCTGGCCATATGACAAAGGCGCTAAGGAATATGGAAAATGATGTAAAAAAAGTAGACCTAATTATTTATGTTCTTGATGCAAGAGCTCCTTTTTCTTGTGTTAATCCAGAGTTTACTAAAGTTATTGGAAACAGGCCTATTATTTATGTTTTAAATAAAGCTGACCTTGCTGATGAAAAGAAAAATGCAGACTGGACTAAATATTTTTCCACAAAAAATTCTGCGTGTATTTCTCTTAACTCAACGCAAACAAATGCAGGCAAAATTCTTGTTGAAAAAATTCACAATTTACTTTCTGAAAAAATAAAAAAATATGATAGTAAAGGTGTAGCTATGATTAACAGAGCAATGGTTTTGGGTGTTCCAAATAGTGGGAAAAGTACGCTCATTAATAATCTGTGTGGTAGATATAAGGCGGTAACGGGAGATAAACCTGGTGTTACCAAAAATACTCAATGGGTAAAAATTGGCGGAAATATTGAACTACTAGATACGCCTGGTACGCTTTGGCCATCATTTGAAAATCAAGAAATTGCAAAAAATTTAGCTTTTATCGGAAGTATTCGCGATGAGGTTATTGATATTCCAGAACTTTCACTTGATTTTATTGCAAAACTTAAAAATGAATATCCTGAGTTTTTAATAAATCGTTATGCAGTCGATTTAGATGCTGAGCCAGTAGAAATCTTGGAACAAATTGGAAATTACAGAAAATTTGTGCTTAGAGGTGGAGAAATTGATTATGATAGAGCAAGTAGGGCGCTAATTGATGATTTTCGAAAGGGTAGGCTTGGGAAAATTACTTTAGAAAAGGTAGGGGACTATGGCAACTAAAACCGCATCTTTGTTCGAGTTTGAAAATAAATATAAAAACGATGGATACAAATTTATTGCAGGAATAGACGAAGCTGGGCGAGGGCCTCTGGCTGGGCCTGTGGTGTGCGCTTCAGTTATTATGCCTCTTGATGATATTGTTGAAGGTGTAAATGATAGCAAAAAACTTACGGAAAAGAAAAGAGAATTTTTGTATGATAAGATAATTGAAAAGGCTATCGCATTTAAGGTTTGTTTTATTGACCAAAAGGTGATTGATGAAAAAAATATTCTTCAAGCAACAAAACAGGGAATGGAAATTTGTGTAAAAACAATGTTTGTAAAGCCTGATTTTGTGCTTGTTGATGCTGTAAAGGGGCTTAACATAGATATTCCGTACCTGTCTATTGTACACGGTGATGCTTTGAGTTATAATATTGCTTGTGCATCGATTTTGGCAAAAGTTTCTAGAGACAGATTTATGCTTGAAATGGACAAAGAATATCCTGAGTATAATTTCAAACAGCACAAGGGCTACGGAACAAAAGAGCATATTCAAAATTTACAGAAATATGGGAAATGCCCTTTGCATCGTGAAAGTTTTATTAAACATTTTGTGAGTTGAAAATGAATACAAGACTAATTGGTAATGCAGGTGAAAAACTTGCTCAAAAATTTTTAAAGAAAAATAAATATAAAATTTTAGAAACAAACTACTCTAACAAAATTGGCGAGATTGATATTATTGCTTATGACAAAAAAGAGGATAGTATCGTCTTTGTGGAGGTAAAAACAAAATCTTCTGATTTTTTTGGTTTGCCAAGAGAAATGGTAGATGAACATAAAATATACAAAATAGAACAAGTGGCAACATCTTACTTAATGGCCAAGAGGCTTGTTGGTAAGAGAATTAGATTTGATGTTGTTGAAGTTTTTGATGATAAAATAAATCACCTTGTTAATGCTTGGTGATTTTATTATATTTGTTGGTTATAGAAATTACATATATTTAATATAAATTTAAAATAAAAGAGTTAAGCAAGTGCTTAACTTCTCTGGAGCGAAAGACGGGACTCGAACCCGCGACCCTAACCTTGGCAAGGTTATGCTCTACCAACTGAGCCACTTTCGCATATAAGATATACTTATATAAAAATGGTGGGAGTTATAGGACTCGAACCTATGACCCTCTGCTTGTAAGGCAGATGCTCTAGCCAACTGAGCTAAACTCCCACATTGTTCATCTTTGAACATCCACATTATATCAGTTAATTTTAAAAAAAGCAAGCGTTTTTAATAAAATTTTTAATAATTTTTACTAAAAATTGAAAAATAACATAAAAACATTGATTTAATTAAATTTTTTTAATGAATTATCATAAAATACTTGCAAAACATATAATAGTTATGGTAAAATAAAAAAGTCATTTCAATATGGCGCCATAGCCAAGCGGTAAGGCCAAGGTCTGCAAAACCTTTATGCACCAGTTCAAATCTGGTTGGCGCCTCCACGTGCCGAGGTGGCGGAATTGGTAGACGCAAGGGACTTAAAATCCCTCGGGAGTAATCCCGTATCGGTTCGAGTCCGATCCCCGGCACCAATAAAGAACTAAATCGAAACCGATTTAGTTCTTTTATATTTATAAAATATGATGATTTTTTATAAGAATATGCTATAATGTTGACATAAAGAGGTTTTAAATATGGATTTTGATATAATAGATAAATACTATTCAAAAGAAGATAGTTTATTTCACATTATTAGGGGAAAGAAATATTCTTTTGAAAGAGAAGAAAAAACTTACGCCATGTTTGACAAATTTTATAAAGCATCAGATAAGGATTTAGCAAATGCTGATTTATTAGATTATGATTTTCAAGGAGTTGACTTGAGTAAGTATGATTTAACAAAAGCTAGAATTTCTTCGGAAATAATGATTAAGCTTGGAATTTACAACAACTCTCTTTTTAAGTCAATAACTAAAGATAGTCATTTGGCGAACATAACACCTTCTACTTCGCTAGACTTAGTTCCTAGCAGACTTTTTAATTTTGAATTGATTGAAGATAATAATCTTGTTCTTTGCTATATTAGTGACCCACACTTAAATCATAAAATAATAAACAAGTTTAAAAATAGTGTAAACAAATTTGAATTAGAATCATATTTAAAAAAAATTGTAGAAAAATTAAAAGATAGTTTACCGACTTTTTCTTACAATTATAGTATTGTGTTTGTTGGAGATATTTCATATAATTTTGAAATTTTCAAGCTGTTTTTTAAGTCTTTTAGAAGAGAAATACCATATCAAAAAACTTTTGTCGTTCTTGGAAATCACGAGCTGTGGGATACAAAATTAAATAAAAATTGTAAATCAATAGAGGAAATAATTGAAAGTTATAGAAAATTTTTGAATTCTTTTGAATGTAAAATTTATTTACTTGAAAATCAATTATTCTTGCCAAATGATAAGCAACAAATATACTCTCAAGAAGATATCTTGACTCTAGACAAAAACATCTTAAGACAAAAATTTTTGTGCAATGGCTATGCAATATTTGGTGGGATAGGCTATGCTGGTATGAATGAAGAATTTAATGCCAATCAAGGAATATATAGAACTCAATACATTACAAGAGAACAAGAAAAAGAAAGGTCAAATAAAGTTGAAACCCTACATAAAAGGTTAACCTAAATAGCTGGTGATAAAAAAATATTTTTTATTACTCATATGCCAAAAGAAGATTGGTCAAAAAGTAATTATAATAAAAACTGGTTTTATATTTCAGGGCATACGCACAAAAATAAGTATATTGAAAATGAAGAACTTAAAATTTATGCAGATAATCAGGTTGGATACTCGGGAGATTCATATGGTTTTAAATATTTAATGACATCAAAAGATTTTGATATTTTTCAGGATTATAGTGATGGTATTTACGAAATTACTCGAGAACAATATAAATTGTTTTACTATGGAGTTGGCTCTAGAATAGATTTTAATCGTGACTTTGAAAAACTTTTTATGCTCAAAAGAAATGGAATATATTGCTTTTTAATAAAAACTAACAATTGTAATAATTTAAAATTACTAAATGGTGGAATTGTTAAAAATGTTGAAAAACACGATATAAATTATTTTTATGAGAATCTTGTAAATTATTCTAATTCGGTTAAATTGTTTTTAGAATCTTATGAGAATTATCAAAAACAACTATCAAGTGAAATTAAAAAAATTGGTGGAAGTGGTTATATACACGGAAGTATAATCGATATTGACTTTTATAATCACTTATATGTTAATCCGCTTGATGCAACAATTACACCATACTTTGCTTATTCAATGATTGATAAATATGTCTATATAAATTTGATAAGTTTATTAAAAGCACATAATAAAGAACTATATGGAAATTATATTAAATTATTAGAACATGGGAATAATAAAAATTTAATTGTTTTTAATAATAATTTACAAGAAAGCAATAAGAAAATACTTGTCCCTGGAACTGAAATGTATAGAATTTCAAGGATATTAAAAAGTTTCCAGTATACTACAAAAAATAATATAGTTCGATTGTGGAATGATACTATTGCTACCAACAGCACAAAAGAAAGTGGCAGACTAATTGTAAGTGGACTTATTAACCCCGAAGAAATGAAACAAATTAAGGCTGAACAAAGGGGAATTGAAAGACGACAACGAAAGATTGAATTAAAAAAAGAAAAACAAAAGTCAAAACCATGCTTGACTGAAGAAGAAAAAAAGAAAATTTTATTTGAAAAATATTGTAATAAGCTTTTAAATCTCAACAAAAATATAAAAGTAATTAGTTATAATGGAGCAAGAGAAAAGGCGGAATATGAATGTTTAATGTGTGGATATAAATGGTTCTATAGACCAGACCACTTTTCTGATAGATATAAATACAGATGTCCAAAATGTAAAAATTAAAACTTTTGAGATCGTGGCGTGTGCTTGCCTTGATACAAGGCTGTTGCTTCGCTCCAGCAGACAAGTACACGCCAGCAAGCAAAAACATTTTACAAAATCAAGTGGGCAAAAGGCGTTCACATGCTAAAGCAAAAGTGAACCGCCTTTTTTCTTTGCCCACTTGATACCTTTGTTGTATATAAACTATACACAAAGTTATGGTTTTGTTTACTTTTTGTATATGTAAAGTATAGATTTAGTTCATTGTATTTTTCAAAAATGCGTATTAACATTTCTTTGTAAACTAATATTTTGTCAAATAAAGTTAGGTTAAATCAAAAATGCGTCATAGTTTAGATATGTAATTGTCAAACAATGTCATTCTAAAATTTAAGTGATTATGTTATGTTTACAATGAGTTAAAAAGGCAACGCAAAAATGTAAATTGAGATTTTGTTTATAGGTTTTGCTTTTAGCCAAAAATAAAAGCCAGTGATTGCATTTTATGGGCGTAGAAAAACAAGGTTTTTTCTATGTCCTTTTTAATTCCAAATTTTCGTAATAAGGAGTTAAAAAATGCAAAAATTAAAAGTTATTTTTACAAATGAAATAGATATTTGTGTGTTTAACGAAGAATTTTTAATCATTCTATACGACCATATTTAGTAAGTAAAAATTTAAAATTGGGATTCTAGCGTGTGCTTGTCTTGTACAAGTAAACACTTTTCTTTCGCCTTGAGATGATAAACGAAAACTCTTTATTGTCAAGGGTGAAATGTATTGATTCTCAACCCTTGACAATAAAATAAAGATAACAAACAAAAATCTATTAAGCCATTTTCGTTTTTTTTATCTCTGTCGAAAGGCAAAAAATAAATAGTTAAAGGAGTAAAAAATATGAAAACAGCAGTAATTTATGCTAGATATTCAAGCGATAGTCAAACCGAGCAAAGTATTGAAGGACAATTACGAGTCTGTGAAGAATTTGCTCAAAGGAACGATTTAGTTATACTCAACACATATATTGACCGAGCAATGACAGGAACAAATGATAATAGACCCGACTTTCAAAAAATGATAAAAGAGAGTTCTAATCATGAATGGCAATATGTAATTGTTTACAAACTAGACAGATTTTCAAGAAACAAATATAAAACTGCAAAATACAAAAAAACATTAAAAGATAATGGTGTAAAATTGTTGTCTGCAATGGAAAAGTTGTTGGAATTGGTGGCGTTATCAATTTTATTGTTCCAGAATTAAACGATGTCTATAGTGGTTGGGAAACTAATCAACAATGGAAGAAAAATTGCTTCAACATTATTAAAAATGATAAAAACGTTTATCTAACGCTACTCAAGAGATTTAAAACTTTTTGCGAAAATCGCCATCTTTGTACTAAAGAACGACTATTTACAAGTTTTAATGAAAGTTTCGGTTTATGGTCGAAAAAACAAAATCAAGCACTATTTGATGAAATTAAAAAACTTTAAAAAGGAGAATTGTTACAATATTCTCTTTTTTATATTAGGTAAATCTAAATGATAATTTCTTTTGTAAATGAGGTGTTTAGACTTTCTTTAATCCAATTTAAAATTATAAAAAGATTTTGTAATTATTTTATTGAAATTATGACAACATAAAAACTGAAAGTGAAAAAATTTTATAAACTAGAAAATTTGTTTTACTTTTTTTTTATTTTGTGCTATTCTTATTGGAAAGGGGTTGAAATGGTAATATTAGGAATTGACCCAGGTTATGGATTGGTTGGGTTTGGTGTTATTGAAAAAAATGGTGGAAATGTGAAAGTTTTGGATTTCGGCTGTATATCAACACCAAAAGAAAAGAAATTATCTGAAAGACTTGAGATTATTTCTAACTGTATGCAAATTTTAATTGAAAAATGGAAACCTGATGTGATGGCGATTGAAAAACTTTTCTTTAATAAAAATATTACAACAGGCATTCCTGTTGCTCAAGCTAGGGGTGTAATAATTTTAGCAGCACAGGAAAGAAATATTCCAATTTATCAATACACTCCACAAAACATAAAAATGGCACTTACTGGTATGGGTAATGCAGACAAGGCTCAAATGCAATTTATGGTAAAAACACTTTTAGGATTGAAACAAGCCCCAAAGCCAGATGATGCGGCAGATGCGCTTGCTGTTGCTATTTGTCATAGTCAAACAAATTTACAAATGGCTGGAAGTATTTAAGGAAATAAAAGAGGATAAAAAAGATGTTTGGATTTATAAAAGGTTTAATAGCTTATAAAAATAAAAATGTGGTAATTATAGATTGCAACGGAGTTGGGTATGAAATGCAAATTTCGACAATTTGTTACAATAAAATAGGTGTTATAGGAGATGAAGTTCAACTATGGACACATTTGGCTGTAAAACAAGATGAAATTAGTTTGGTCGGATTTGAAAGTTTGCAAGAAAGAGAAGTCTTTCGAAAGCTTATATCTGTTAATGGCGTGGGAACAAAAATGGCTCTTGCAATCTTGGGAGAAATTTCGGCTCAGGATTTGGTTGTTGCTATAGCAACTGGTAAGAGTGAGTTTTTAAAGGGTATCAAAGGAGTCGGAACAAAAATTAGAGAGAGAATTATTCTTGAATTAAAAGAAAAAATGGGTCAAGTAGATGATGTTAATATCTCTATTACTAACTCCGGAAATAAAGATTTGTTTAACAGTGCTGTTTCGATTTTGATGGATTGGGGTGTACAAAAAGGAAATGCAGAAAAAATTATTTCAGATAATATTTCAAATGAGGACAATTTAGAAACACTTATTGCAAAAGCCTTTAGAGATATGGGGAGATAGGGTATGGATGGAGAAAATTTTATAACCAGTTCTAAAACTAAAGTAGATGAACTCATAGAACTAAGTCTTAGGCCAACAAACTTAAATGAATATATTGGACAAGATAAAATCAAGGAAAGTGTAAAAATCTATATAGATGCAGCAAAGCGTCGTGATGACGCACTTGACCACGTTCTTTTGTTTGGGCCTCCAGGACTTGGAAAAACTACTCTTGCTCACATTGTTGCAAATGAACTTGGTTCTCAAATTAGGATTACAAGTGGCCCAGCTATTTCTCACGCTGCTGATTTGGCGGCAATTCTTACAAACCTTGGAAAAAATGACGTTCTTTTTATTGATGAAATACATAGATTAAATAGGTCGGTTGAAGAAGTGTTATATCCTGCGATGGAAGATTTTGCGCTTGACTTTGTAGTTGGAAAAGGACCATCAGCTAAAAGTGTTAGAATTAAATTACAACCTTTTACTCTTATCGGTGCTACGACAAGAGCTGGTATGCTTACTGGACCATTAAGGGATAGATTTGGGGTTCTTGGACGACTTGAGATGTATAATGACAAGGATTTGTCTACGATTATTAATCGTTCTGCTAGTATTTTAGGAATAGAAATTGAACCAGAAGCGGAACTTGAAATTGCAAAAAGGTCTAGGGGTACACCTAGAATAGCTAATCGACTTTTAAAACGAGTTAGAGATTATGCTCAAGTGAAAGGTACTGGAGTTATTACTTTTGAAATGGCAAAAGGTGCACTTTCAATGATGGAAATTGACAATATTGGACTGGATAGTGTTGACCATAGAATATTAAATGCCATAATAGATAAATTTGGTGGAGGTCCTGTTGGTCTTGATACGCTTTCAGCATCGACAGGAGAGGAGGCTACAACCATTGAAGATGTGTATGAGCCTTATCTTATGCAATTAGGCTTTATTGCTAGAACAAGTCGTGGTCGTATTGCTCTTCCAAGGGCGTATGGACATTTAGGTAAACAACTTGACCAGCAAAAAGTTGAAATGTTAGAAAAACTTCAAAAATCTGAGCTAAACTAGAATTATCTACAAAAAATGCCAAAAATTTCTGACAACCTATTTAATTATGCTTGCAAGAATTTTTTAAATGATATATAATTAAAGCATTAAATGTAAGGAGATTGTTATGAATTATTCAATGCTAGCTAGTGCAGGTTCATTTTTTGAAAAATATTGGCTAATCTTTGTTTTGCTTATTCTTATTGTTGTACTTTACGTGTTTAGCTTCATAAGAAGGAAAAAATATGGTGAGCAAGCACAGCAAATGTTAAACGAACTCAAGCCTGGTGTGAGAGTGAAAACTTATAGTGGATTTTATGGAAAAATTGTTTCTATAAAAGAAACAACAGATGGAAAAGTTGTACTACTCGAAACAGGAGAGGGAAACAAAGTTAGTTATACCACTGTTGATGTAAATGCTATTTATGGTATTGACAAAAAAGAAGATGTTGTCTATGATAAAGACGGCAATATTATTGATGAAAAAGAAAAAACCGAAAGCGTAAAGAAAGAAGATGTTAAAACAGAAGAATCCAAACAAGAAAGTGATGTGGGGGAGAAAATAGAAGAGAAGACTGAAGTTTTAGATAAAACAACTGAAGCTCCGAAGAAAAGAAAAACTTCTAATGCAAAAGCGAAAAAAACTGCTTCAGAAACAGATAAAAAAGAAGAAAAATAAGCCAAAAGGCTTATTTTTTTCTTAAACTTATACAAATAATTCCTGCAATCATTCCCATAACAGAACCAAACACTATGTCATTCAAAACATTTAGCCCAAATGAAAAACTACCATCTAAAATTGAAAAAATAATGTAAGCAAGGAATGTGTATAGTAGTCCAGTGAAAATTCCGACAATCCAGCCCTGCTTTTGTACGTGTTTACCAACAACAAAGCAAGCAAACAAAATGCTTGCCCCTTTTATAATTTGATTTACTGGCTGTATTACATTTTCTGAGATGGAAGTGAATTTGATTACAAAAGCAAATATTAAAACACAAACCAGTGAAAAAGCTACTCCCCAAAAAGAGCCTTTTATTACATTTAAAACCGATGAGTGTTTTTTAATTTCTTTTAGTGAAGAGGTGTTTATCATTATTTTTCTCCTTGTTTTTTGATTAGTGTATGCAGTGTTAAATTAGATTTATGCTGTTTTTAAATTGGAAAAAGTGTCAATAATAGTTAAAAAAGGAAAAATTTTCAATATTTTAATTGACTAAAACCTTTCTTTGGGTTATAATTACTAACATAAATAAAGGGAGCTACTTAATGAACAAGCCAACAGCAATAAAAAGATTTATATTTTTAGTAGTGTTTATGTTAATAGGTTTCGCTTTAACATTTTGCACATTTAACATTCCTTTTACTAATTACACCTATTCAGGCTTTGCTAATTCAATAAAGCTTGGACTGGATATAAAGGGTGGTGTTTTATTAGTTGGGGAAGCTAAACCTCTTGAAGGTCAAAATGATGCAGACTTTGAGACTCAACTTAACTCAACTGTAACTAGACTTTCAAACATACTTTCTGGAGAGGGGTATACAGAGGCACAAGTAACAATTCAACAGGGTTCGAAAATCCGTGTTGAAGTACCAGACATTGATGACCCAGAAACTGTTTTAAATTTGATTGGTACTCCTGCAAAGATTGAATTTAAGCTTAGCAGTGATGACAATGCAGAGGCTAGAATAACAGGACAACAAATTAAAAATGTCTATGCAAGTTATAGGCCAAGCAGTGATAGTGGAAGTGAGTATCAATGGGGTGTTGTTGTTGAATTTACAACTGAGGGCGAGCAATTATTCTATAATTTAACAAAAGATGCTTTAGATACAAGCGAAAAGAAAATTTATATTTACTCAAATGGTGAAGAAATCTCTGAACCAACAGTTAAGTCAGCAATACGAGGTTCTACATTTATTTCAGGAAGTTATGATGAAGAAGGGGCTAACAATTTCGCTCTTCAAATTATGAGTGGAACCTTTTCTGTTGATCTCGCGTGGGGAGAAACTTCGGTAATTAGTGCTACTCTTGGTGAAAATGCACTAAAATATGGACTCATTGCAGGAATTATTGGACTCGTGCTTATATTTGCATTTATGTGTTATAGATATAAAATGATGGGGCTTTTATCATCTTTTGCGCTTTGTTTTTACGTAATAATTTTAATGTTCCTTCTTCAAGCAATTCCATTTGTTCAACTTACTTTGGAAGGTATTGCGGGTATAATTCTTTCTATTGGTATGGCGATTGACGCAAACATTATTATATTTGAACGTATCAAAGAAGAATACGCAACAGGGAAAAGACTCTCAACTTCAATTCGTGTTGGGTTTAAAAAAGGTCTTCCTGCAATTGTTGACTCAAACATAACAACATTTATTGCAGCAATTATTCTTATGATTTTCGGTACAGGTTCAATTCAGGGATTTGCAATAACACTTTTCCTTGGTGTTGCTGTATCTATGTTCACATCTTTAGTTGTAACAAGAGGGCTATTGAATATGTATTATCCAATCAACAGCTCGAATGCAAGTCTATATTCACTTAAAAGGGAGGTAGGAGTTTATGAATCAAACCAGCAAATGTAAAGAAAATAAAATTAGTGCCTACTTAAAAAGTGAAAAATTTAAACCTTCAAAGTTAAGCAAGTACTTTTGGGCACTTAGTGCTACAATATTTCTTGTTGGTTTTATAATGCTTTGCACTCTAGGGTTTAATTTAGGTCTTGATTTTACCGGTGGAAACATTATGGAAATTAAGGCTGGGGCACAGATTGAGAATGCTGAAACAAAAGCAAATACTGAAAGAGCTATTCAACAAGTCCTAAATGAAGTTGCGCAGGAATATGGTGGAGTACTTACCCTACAGAGAGCTCAAATTGTTAACAGTGGGGCTGATGCTAGTTTAAGTTTTCAGTATCAAAATATTGCTGGAAAAAGCACAGAGGAAATGGCTGAAATAAACACAAAAATTACTGAAGCCTTAAAAGTCAAACTCGCAAGTGTTCTTGCTGGTGATGTTGCTTCAATGGTTCAAGCTTCTGAAAGTAAAAGTGCAAGTGCTAGTGGAGAATTGTTAACAAATTCATTTTTAGCACTTGGAATAGCTATTATAGCAATTCTTATTTATGTTGCTATTAGGTTTGACTTAATAGGTGGGCTTTCAGCAGTTATTACGCTATTCCACGATGTAATACTAATGTGTGCACTTGTTGTTATTTTTAGAATTGAGATAAACGCAGCATTTATTGCGGCTATTATTACAATTTTAGGATATTCTGTAAACAATACTATAGTTGTTTTTGATAGGCTTCGTGAAAATACTAAAAAAGATATTTATGCAGGAAAATCTAACAAAGAGATAGCTGATATTTCAGTAAGACAAACTCTAACAAGAACATTCAATACTTCATTTACAACACTCTTAGCGGTAATTTTGTTGGCAATTATTGGTGTTTCTGCAATTCGTGAATTTATAATTCCTATAATTTTTGGTTTAATTGTAGGAACTTACGCTGCAATATTTATTTCCGCACCACTTTGGGCTACTATTATAACAAATTCTCGTTTTGATAAAAGAAAAATCAAGCAAAAACAAAATAAAATAGAAAAATCACGCGTGATTGAAGCTGAGGCGCAAGCAATTAAATAAGATAGTAAGCCCTAATTTTTAGGGCTTATTTTTCGAAAAAAGGAAGAATATGGAATTTCGTAAAATATCAAATTGTGAAATAAAATCAGAAAGAATAAAAGAGATTTCTCAAAAATTTTCAGTAACAGAACCTGTTGCTGAGTTGCTTGTTTGTAGAAATATTAAAACTGATGCAGAAATTCAAAAGTTTTTAAATCCTTCTTTAAATGATTTACATAATCCAATGCTTCTTGATGATATGCCTGAGGCTGTTTTAAAAATAAAAGAAGCTATAAAAAATAATAAACGAATTCTAATTTTTGGTGACTATGATGTTGATGGGATAAGTGCAAGTTATATTTTACTTGACTATTTTGAAAGTCTTGGTACTATAGTTGACGCTTTTTTGCCAAATAGATATGTTGATGGTTATGGGCTTACAATTGGTGCATTAGACCGTGAAATAGTAAGATTTAACCCTGACCTAATAATTACTGTTGACTGTGGAATAAGTGGGTACAAGGAAGTCGAATATATAAAAAGTAAAGGTATAGATGTTATAATAACCGACCACCACGATTGCCCAGAAATTTTACCTGATTGTCTAGTTATTGATGCGAAAAAACCAAATCAAAAATACCCGTTTAACGAAATATGTGGAACAGGTGTTGCTTTTAAATTGGTAGAAGCACTATCAAACAGACAAACAGCAATGAAATATCTTCCTATAACAGCTTTTGCTACTGTCGCTGATATTGTTCCGCTTTTAGATGAGAATAGAGCAATTGTAAAGTTTGGGCTTGACCACAGTATTTCAGATTTTCCTCTTGGAATTGCAACCCTGGCGAAGGAATTAAAAATTACAGGCAAGTTAACAAGCCAAGATGTCAGCTTTAAGCTTGCACCAAAAATAAATGCTGCTGGGCGAATGGGGAATGCTGACCATAGTTTGCAACTTTATAGAGAAAAAGACAAGTCTAAAATAAACAAACTTATTGCTAAACTTTTGGAATATAACATAGAAAGACAAGATATTTGTACTCTTGTTTATGAAGATTGTGTGACTGAATTGAAAAAAATAAACTTAGCAAACTACAAGGTTATCGTCTTAGCAAAAGATAACTGGAATATCGGCATATTAGGTATTGTTGCTGCTAGAATTGCTGAAGAATACAACAGGCCGACTATCCTTTTAGGTAAAGAAGGTGAGTTTTATAAAGGCTCTTGTAGAAGTTTAATGGGGATGAATATTCATAGTTTGCTTACAAAACTTGAAAACCTTTTAACTAGTTATGGTGGTCACACAATGGCGGCGGGAATTACAATTGCTTGTAAAAATCTGAATAAATTCAAAAGTACAATTGAAGAAATTGTTGAGAAGGATTTTCCAGACATATTTTTTGTTCCACATAGTGATTATGACCTTGAAATTAATACAAAAGATATTAATGCAAAATTTATTGAAGCCTTTTCAAGGCTTGAACCATATGGTTGTCAAAATCCTGTTCCAATATTTAAAATTAATTTTGATAAAAGTATTTGCAATCCGATGAAAAATAATTCTCACCATCTTATGGTTCAACTTCCAACAGTAACACTTCTTGCTTTTAATAAGCCAGAATTTTACAATGTAATTAGCCAACACTCACAAAAAAGTGCTCTTGTAGAACTTCAGGTTGATACATATAGGGGGAACAAGAGTTCCAAAGGTATTATTAAAGCTGTGTGCTTAAATTCTTGTCCAAATGTCAGTGCGGAGCGAATTGGTGGAGAATATATCAAGCAACTAACGCTTTCTAGCTATGGTCAAAAGCCAAGATTTACAACATATAACAAGCACAATCTTTGTAAACTTTTTAATCAAAATGACTCTTTTTACGGAACATTAATAATTGCCAATACGCTTCAGAGTTATAAACAGTTTATTGAGCAAAAAAAATGTACAAAAAATGTGGTTTGTTTTGAGTATTTGACTCTAACAAATTCAAATGGATTCAATACACTTTGTTTGTGTCCAAGTATTTTTAACAACTTAAATAACTTTAATAGGGTAATTCTACTTGATAGCGTCCTTGATGAAGCATATCTTGTATACCTTAACAACAAAACGAATGCAGAAATTTTCCTTCCACAAAATTCACCTTTTTTGTATGCACCTTTCAAGTCAATAGATCTCTCAAGGAAAGTTTTTGGCGAGTATTTTAACCTTATTAAAATGGCAAACAAACAAAATGTTGTTGGTTTTGATGATTTTAATTATTTTAACAAATTAAAACGCCTTAACAAAAATATTAATTATGTTCAGTTTGTTGCAAGTGTAAATACATTTGAGCAACTTGGAATTATCAATATTTATGACGTTGTTGGAAACTATTTTATAGAAGTGAACTCTGGTACTACAAGTTCACTTGAAAAATCAAACTTTTACAATAAATTATCACTTATTTTAAAAACATATTAAGGAGCAATGATGGCACGATTTCATTTGCCAAAAGCAAAAACCAAACCTAAAGATTATAGCCAATTTCCTTGGACGGAAGAGTTTAGATGCAAATATCCTGTGCAAAAAGTTATTGAAATGATGGATAGTGAACAGATTTCTCTTGAAAAACTTGTTAATCATCTTCATTTTTATCGTAATTGGGATAGGGATAAAGCAGAACTTGTAAAAGAAGCGGTTTTAAATGAAACAAAGCTTATAAAAAATGATCAAGAAATCAATATTGTTATTAATATCCCTTTTTGTGGCTTTAGATGTTTTAATTGTAATAATGTGATGTATGAAAAAGACAAAAATCAGGACATTTATCCTTATTTTTTTGAAGCACTCAAAAAAGAAATAGAATCAACAAAAGAGATAATAAAAAACAATTATTATATAGTTAGAAATCTGTGTTTTACAGGAAATTTGCTTGCTCTTGAAACTGACAAGATTGAATGGCTATTAAAGAGTTTAAATTTTACATTTTGCAATATTTTTGTAGAACTAGGGGCACCGACATTTGTTGTTCCAGAAAAATTAGAAATTTTAAAGAAATATAATGTTTCCAGAATTATTATAAACGCCCTTACATTTAACACCATTTCGTTACGAAAACTTTGTAGAAGATTTGAATTTAAGGATTTTTATAAAGCATACAAAATCATTCTGTCATTTGGATTTGAGACTAGTTTTGAGATGGTTGTTGGGCTGTTAGATGAAAAAGAATTGAGACTAACTAGAAATCTTGAACTTGCTTGTGATTTAGGGGCTAGTAATATAGATATTTACGCTAATCATTGCAGAAATATCACAGAAGCTAACATCACGAAACAGCAATTTATTGAGGAAAAAAGAAGACTTTTTGATGTGGCAAACAAGTTTATGTTAAAGCGTGGATACAAGCCTTACTTTTTGTATATGTCAGAAATTGAAGATGGCTGTTTTGAAAATGTGGGCTGGGCATTGCCAGGAATGGCTTGTACGTTTATGAAAGATAAAGTTGAAATGGTCTCAACAACGATTGGGCTTGGAACTCAGGCTGAAAGTTTGCTAGTACATAATATTGGAAATAAAAAAGAAACTATGAAAAATCCTTATGATATATCGTTATATGTTTTTGGCATTAATGAAATTATAGAAAAAAAGCACGAATTTTTTAGTTAAACCCTTTACAAAACAATTGGTATATGGTATATTTAATTGTACATTATTCATAGTTAGAGGAATACTCCTCCTTTTACTCTGAATTTGGATTAAAAATTTCATATGGAGGATAAAAAATGAAAGCAAAATTAGAAGTAATTCAAGAATTTCAACGTAAAGAGGGAGACACAGGTTCTCCAGAAGTTCAAATTGCTCTTCTTACAAACAGAATTAGACATCTTACAGAGCATTTGAAAGTTCACCCAAAAGACAATCACACACGTCGTGGTCTTTTGAAATTAGTTGGAAAACGCAAGGGCTTGCTTAGATATCTTGAAAAAACAGACCTTGAAAAATTCCGCTTGTTGAAAGAACAATTAGAACTTAGATAGTTTTTAGCGAAGGTTTTAACAATCTTCGCTTTTATTTAAATAAAAAGGAATCATATATATGACAAATCATAAAATTTATACAACTACTATTGGTGGAAAAGAAGTTACTGTTGAGGTTGGTAAATACGCTCAACAAAGTGATGGAAGTTGCGTGATAAGATGCCAAGATACCGTGGTAATGGTTAATGCAAATATTGCAAATAACGCTCGTGAAGGTGTTGATTTTTTACCTCTTAGTGTTGATTATGAAGAAAAAATGTATGCGGTTGGGAAAATTCCTGGTGGTTACAAACGCAGAGAAGGGCGTGCTTCTGATGGTGCGATTCTTGTTTCACGTCTCATTGATAGGCCATTAAGACCACTTTTCCATAAAAATTTTTATTGTGATACAACAGTTGTGGCAACAGTTTTATCTGTTGACCCAGATTGTTCTCCAGAACCTTTTGCGATGCTTGGTGGTTCTATTGCATTGTCGATATCAAAAGCTCCGTTTAATGGGCCTACTGGTAGCGTTGTTGTAGGTCTTGTTGATGATGGGTTTGTTATCAATCCTGATGCTGGTCAGAGAGAAAAAAGTAACTTACATCTTACAGTAAGTGGGACAAAAGAGGCTGTAATGATGGTTGAGGCTAGTGCAAACGAAGTAAGCGAAGAAAAAATTATAGATGCAATTTTGTTTGCTCACGAAGAAATAAAGAAACAAGTTGAATTTCAAGAACAGATAATGAAAGAGGTTGGAAGAGAAAAAATAGTACTTTCTGAAGATGATAGCGAACTTGTAGAGATGCAAAAAAGTGTACGTGAATATGCTTTTCCTCTTTTAAAAGAAGCATTGGAAGAAGTTGATAACGATTGTAGAACAGAAAAGTGTAAAATTGTTCAAGAAAATGTTTTAGAGTATTTTTCTGAGCAATATGAGGGAAAAACACAGCAAATACTTGCTGAGTTGTTTAAAATAACAAAAGAAATAGTAAGATATAATACACTAATAAAAGAAAGACGAATTGATGGCCGTAAATATGATGAAATTCGTCCTATTTGGTGTGAAACGAGTCTTTTACCTAGAGTTCATGGTAGTGCGGTGTTTACAAGAGGTAAAACTCAAGCATTAACTACCTGTACATTAGGAATGATGAATGAGGCTCAGAGTATTGAAGGTATTGATGAGGAAGAGCAAAAAAGGTATATGCATCATTATAATATGCCTGCTTATGCGAATGGTGAAGCAAGAGGATTAAAAGGTCCAGGAAGGCGTGAAATCGGTCACGGAGCTTTAGGAGAACGTGCTATTTTGCCTGTTTTGCCTTCTGAAGAAGAATTTCCATATGCGATTCGAACGGTTAGTGAGATTTTAAGTAGTAATGGGTCAACTTCCCAAGCTGCTGTATGTGGTTCTTCTCTTGCTCTGATGGATGCTGGTGTTCCAATTAAGTCTGCAGTTAGTGGTATTGCTATGGGACTTATGAAAGATAGTGAGAGCGGTAAAATTGCAATTCTTAGTGATATACAAGGCGAAGAGGATTTTTTTGGAGATATGGATTTTAAAGTTGCTGGGACTCCAAAAGGAATAACTGCTATACAGATGGACATAAAGATAAATGGAGTAGATGAAAAAATTTTATCAATGGCTTTAAATCAAGCGAAACAAGGCAGGGCTTTTATTCTTGATAAAATGATGCAAGCAATAGATAAACCTAGGTTATGTGTATCAAAATATGCACCTAAAATAATAACTTTCCAAATTGACCCTGAAAAAATTGGAGATGTTGTTGGGAAAAATGGAAAAGTTATTAACAAGATAATTGCCATAACAGGTGTAAAAATAGATATTTCTGATGAAGGAAAGGTTGATATTGGAAGTCAAGATCAAGCTATGTGCGAACAAGCAAAAGAAATTATTCTAAGTATTGTAACTCCAGTTGAGAAAGGTAAAATCTATGATGGGATTGTTTCTAAAATTTCAGCATTTGGAGCTTTTGTGGAATTTGGATTTAATAAGGAAGGAATGATACATATTTCTAAACTTTCAGACAAAAGAGTTGAAAAGGTTGAAGATGTTGTAAAGGTGCAAGACAAAGTTAAGGTTGAAGTTATAAATATAGATGAAAAATCAAGAATCGATTTGAAGCTAATTGAAGTAATGAAGCACTGATAAAGTACTTTTCATTTTTTTACTATGAGTTGTATGTGGTATATAAGACTCGGGAACGTCATATCTTTAATATATGGAAAAGAAAATTAAAAAGTGGCTTGTACCACTATTTAGCAATTTTGCAATTATTCTTATGTTAGCTATGCTTTCTGTACTGACTTTTACAAACCAAAGTAAAACGGTTTTTGTGAACGAAACAGAGGGACTATACTATAATGGAAACGAAAATAACCCAAATGTTTCGCTTATGATAAATGTATATTGGGGAAATGAATATCTTGAGGAAATGCTTGACACTCTAAAAGAATATGATATAAAAACAACTTTTTTTGTAGGTGGAAGTTGGGTTGCAAAGTATCCAGAACTTTTTATGAGAATTTATAATGATGGTCACGAAATTGGTAATCACGGTTTTAATCATAAGGACCACGATAAACTAAATTATACTCAAAATCAAACTGAAATTTTAGCAAATCATAAAATAGTAAAAGAATACACTGATAAGGATATGAAATTGTTTGCTCCACCATCTGGAGCTTTTTCGTCAACCACATTACAAGTTGCAAATGAACTTGGATATGATACTATTATGTGGAGTAAAGATACAATAGATTGGAGAGATCAAGATAAAGATTTAATTTTTAAGCGTGCAACAACCAAAATAAAAAACGGCGACTTAATTCTTATGCATCCAACTAGGTGTACAAGTTTGGCTTTAAAAGATATAATTACAAGTTTGCAAACACAAGGTTTTAAAATTGTTACAGTTTCTAAAAATATTTACACCGATATTGATTGATTTTTTTTATACAAATTGCTATAATGATAGGTATGTAGAGGTGAAATTATGTTAACTTTAAAAACCTATCCTTGTGGTCTAAGACTTGTTATTGATTATTTACCGGACAGACAAGTTGAAAATGTTGCTTTTTTTGTAGCTTCGGGTGCGGGGTATGATTTAGAAAATAAAGAAGGAATTGCACATTTTTATGAGCATATGTTCTTTAAGAGTACCAAAAATAGAAGTAGTTATGATGTAAACTTACAGCTTGACAATTTGGGTGCGGGTGGAAATGCTTACACTGGGCACGACAAAACTTGTTATTATAGTAAGGTAACAACAGATCAAACTGAAAAACTTTTTGAACTACTGAGTGACTGTTTTTTTAACGGACTTTTTCTTGATGAAGAGATTAGGACTGAAAAAGGTGTAGTTTGCAGTGAGATAGACAGATACCAAGACGATTATCTAGATTGTTCAATAGAAGCTTTTAATAAAATATTTTTTGACGGAACTAGTTATTCTCATCCTATATTGGGTAGTAAAGAAAGTGTTATGAGTATAACATCAGAGGATTTAAAAGAGTATCGTAAAAAAAATAATACTGCAGAACATCTGATAATTTCTGTTGCTGGTGGAGTTTGTCCAGAGGAAATTGAAAGATTTGTAAAAAAATATGTCCTCCCTAATTTTGAAGGAGTAGGCGAACCTGTTGTTTATTCAAACGCCGAGCAGACAATTTTTAAACCTAAACAAAATCTTGTTTTTACACAAAAAACAACAGAACAAGTGTATCTTTTTTACGGTTGTCCAATTGAGAGAATTGATAATGAAAAATTTATTCTTTCAAGGATTGGTTCAATTTTGTTTGGTGGGGTTATGAGTTCTAGATTGTTTCAAAGACTTAGAGAAAAAGAAGGGCTTGTATACTCAGTTAGTTCAAGTGTTGACAGTTTGGCTGTAAGTGGTTGTTTTACTTCATTTTTAATTACAAATAAATCAAATGCCAAAAAGGCAATTTTAGCCTTTAAAGATGAAATAGACAATTTTCTAGAAAAAGGGTTTTCTGAATCGGAATTGGAGAATGGGAAAACACTTCTTAAAGCCAATTTAAAAATATCAAATGACAATCTAAGTACAAGAACAATCCGTAATGCTTCTTATATTCTAGACAAAGGAAAATGTTTTGATATTGATGAAGAGATACAAAAAATCGATTCATTAGCACTGCAAGATTTAAACAGTCACTTTAGAAATATTTTGATAAATAAAAATTATATTGTTAGCATTTGTGCAAATGAAAACGACTTGAATGTTTTGGAATTATTAAAATAATTTAGGGAAAAATTAAAAATTAGGAGAAAAGATTGGCAAAATATACATCGCATAATTTGAGTAGCAACAAAAGACTTTCCACTAAAACAAAGTGGGGTATTTCTCTATTTGTTGTTTCGTTTGTGCTTTTATTTTTGGTTGCAACCAATTTTATTGTACCAGTTCACGATTTTATTTTAGGCGTATTTGGACTCTGTATTTATCCTATTCTTTTGGTTCTTATGGGAACAGGTGTTCTTCTTATGCTTAAAAAAGAATATTATGTTGAAAAGATATATTTAATTACAATCATTACTTTGTTTTTTCTTTTAGTTTGTTTTTTTCAACTTGTTCTAACTAACCTAAGTTTAAATTTTTCAGATTATATTTCAGCGTGCTATAGTTCAAAAAATACTGCTGGAGGCGTTATTATTGGTCTTATTGTCTATGGACTAAATGCTGGTCTTGGGGTATGGGGAACAATAGTCCTTGAAATAATATGCGTAATTGTATGTGTGGCATTAATTATAGATCACTTTTTGAAAATGAAGGAATACAAAAGTATATCAGCAAGAACACTGAGTTTTCCTACAAACGAAAAAGAAGAGGGTAAATCAAACATAAAAATTAAAAAATTTGTCAAGGAAGAAAATATAGCAAAGACAAAAGAAGAAAAGCCAAAAATAACTCTAGATTCTTATATCGACAAAAAAGAAGAAGCTAAAAAATCATTATTAGATAAAACTTCATATAAAAATGAAGATGATATGGCTATTTCTATTTTCGGTGAAGAATTTGTTAATTCTATTAAAGGTAATGAAAAAAATACAAGAAGTAGTGAAGTAAAAAAGGAATATACACTATCAGAGCTTTACGAAGAAAAAAAGAAATTGAATAATGAAGATATGCTTTTTACAAGAGAATTAACAAAAGGGCCCAGCAGATTTATACACAATGAAGAAAAACCTTCTTTAAAACATAAATTTGATTTTACAAATGCCAATTCATTTGAGAATTTTAAAAATCAGCGAAGTGAAACCTCATCTAATATTCAGGATTTTAAAAATTTTGAAGAACCGATAAATGATTTTAAAAATCCAAAAAGAGATTTTGAAAAACGTTCCTTAAATAATCAAGCAAGCACTCACATTAATGAAAATATAACAAAAGATTTTGAAGCTGATTTTAAACCACAAAATATTATTGATATAAATGAACTTGACCTTGATGAAAAAGATGATGTAAGTGAAATTATTGCGCCAAAGCAACCGGCAGCAAATCCAATTCCTATCTATAGTAGCAAACCAAAACCAGAAATCAAGCCAGAGCAAACGAGAATGTCCGCAACTGAAAATCAAAAACCGAAGAAGAGAAACAAGCCAGTCCCATATGTTAGACCACCAATTGACCTTTTGACAACAAAATCAACTCAGTTTAAAGAAAATGAAGAAGATTTTCAGACAAAAGCTGTAACGCTTGAAGAAACTTTGGAAAGTTTTAAAATTCCTGCGAAAGTAATGGGCATAACAAGAGGGCCAGCTGTCACTAGGTATGAACTTCAAATGCCTGTAGGTATTCCTGTTAAACGAATAACTCAACATACCGATGATATAGCAATGATGCTTGAAAGTAGGGGGAGTGTCAGAATTGAAACACCAATTCCTGGTCGAAGTTTAGTGGGGGTTGAGGTTCCAAACGAGCAAATTGCAACTATTGGTCTAAAAGATGTTTTAGATACTGAGTTATTTCTTAATAGCAAGGCTTCCTTAACTTTTGCACTTGGAAAAGATATTGCAGGCGAATGTAAGGTTTGTAATCTTGAAACTATGCCACATCTATTAGTAGCTGGTTCTACTGGAAGCGGAAAAAGTGTTTGCCTTAATGTAATACTTATTAGTCTTTTGTATAAACTTGGACCGAATGACTTGAAACTTATTTTAGTTGACCCAAAACGTGTTGAATTTGTAACATATAATTATCTTCCACATATGCTTATTCCAAAAGCTATAAACGAAGCACAGCAAGCATTAAATGCTCTTGATTGGGCGATAAAAGAAATGACTCGTAGATATGACATATTCAGTGAAAAGAATGTTAAGAACTTCAAAGAGTATAATGCTCTACCAGAGGTTTACAAGGGTGAAGAAGATAAGCTTCCTTATATTGTGATTGTTATTGATGAGTTAGCTGATTTGATGATGCTTGCTGGTCACGAATTGGAAGAGAAAATTCAAAGGTTGACACAGCTAGCAAGGGCTGCAGGTATACATCTAATCTTAGCAACACAAAGGCCATCTGTCAATGTTATTACTGGAGTAATTAAATCAAATCTTCCATCAAGAATAGCGTTTGCAGTGACGGATTTTGCTTCATCAAAAACTATTTTGGATAAAGGTGGAGCGGAAAAACTTCTTGGTCGTGGTGATATGCTTTATGCTCCACAAAATTTACCCGAACCTATCAGAATTCAATGTCCATATGTGGATAGTAAAGAAGTCGTAAATATTACAAACTTTATTAAAGAGCACAACACAACAGAATTTGATGACACTATTTCAAACTATATTAAAAATGGTGAAAAGACAAATTCACCAGCTAGTGGAGATACATCATCAGATTCAAATGGTTGGGACCCATTGCTTCCGAAAGCACTTTTGGATTTTATCCAAGCCGGAGAGGGGTCTGCATCAATGATACAGCGAAGACATAGTATTGGTTATGTTAGAGCAGGAAGAATTATTGACCAAATGGAAAATGCAGGGTTTATTTCTCCTAAAGACCCCGCAAAACAAATGCGTAGCGTTCTAATAACAATAGACAAATATAATGAAATTTTTGGAGAAGAAAATTAAACTAAGGGGATATAAAAATGAATTTACCAAACAAACTTTCAATGCTAAGAATTATATTAGTTCCAATTATGATGTTTTTCTATCTTGCAACATTCATAAACCCTTGGGGTAAGTTTGTTGCAGCAGCTATTTTTATAATAGCTGCACTTACAGATTTACTTGATGGGAAAATTGCGAGAAAAACCAATCAAGTAACAGACCTTGGAAAATTACTTGACCCAACCGCTGACAGATTACTTTATAACTGTGGGTTACTCTTAGTGGTTGCTGATGGAACTATTCCAATGCCATATGGTGTTATTGGTCTTGCTATATTACTTTTTAGGGACTTTATTATAAGCGGAATAAGGCAAATAGCAGCCAGTAAGGGCGTAGTTGTTGCTGCAGTGTGGAGTGGAAAACTTAAGGCAATTCTTCATTATACACACATTCCAATGTTTATTCTTCTCGCTGGAACATCAAGTTTTTCAGGGGCATTTTGGGATACTTTTAATTATGTTTTATTTATACTTGCTATTGTTATTTTTGCTGCAGCAACAGTTGTGACAATTTGGTCTGTTGTGGATTATTATGTAAAAAATAAAGATATAATGAAAGACGGAAAAGAGGAAAAAGCACAAATTGATGAGGAAAAATGAAAGCAAATCTCATAGTTTTAAAAACACAAGAGAGTCAAGAAGCGTTCTATACATCAATTGAGCCAACATTAACAAGGAAAATGGCTCAAAACGGTGTGGAGATTTCTAAAACAATAATATTTAAAAGTTCTGATGAGTTTAATAAAAGTCTTTTTGCGCTCCTTGAAAGTTGTTCTATAATTGTGGTTGATATGTCTATAGAAAATATAGGCATTATCTTCAATCAACTTGACAAGTTTTATGGGACACAAGCAAATCAATTTTCGCAGGGCAAAATATGGATTGACCAAAATGTAAGTAGAACTTGTATAATGTTTGATATGAATGAGGTTGATTTTGTGAACAAACTTGATACAAAATTTTTAAAACAGATTTTTGCACCTACGAAATTTTTGACCCTTATTAAAACTTACGGACTCGACGAAAGTGAAATTAAAAAAGTTTTTCTTTCTATTCCAAATCCCGAGAATTTTGAGTGGTATATTACATCAAATTTTTTAGATTGTGAAATAAGTATACTCGCTGAAGCTGATTATTATAACTCAAATCAAATTTGTAGCTATATACGGCATATTTACGAAATACTTTCTGATTATATCTACTCAGACAATGATGAATCCTTATTTGACAAGTTAGAAGAGCTTTTATCAGTGCGCAACACAAAACTTTCTATTTGTGATAGCCTCACTAATGGTATATTTCAGACAATGATGATTAATAATTTAAGAAATTACAACCAAAAAGTTATAACTTTTTATAATATCAACAAAACGGAAGATTATATTAATGATTTAAAAATTAGTCCTCAGTTTCTAGGAAGATATGAACTTAATTCGGTTGAAGTAATTTATGAAATGGCTACGTCTTTAATTGAAAACACACCTTGTAATATTGCTTTAGTTCTTGCTGGTACAATTGAAAGACCTTTTATAGCAGTGGGAGATAGTGAAGCTATTCATCTTTATAAATTTCATTTTAATCACACTCATTCTTTAATAAACAATATAATGATTCAGACTTCAATTTTTAAATTAATAAAAAAAATGAAAAAAATGATAGACTTTTTTGAAAAAATGTGATACTATTAGAACAAATGAACTAAAGGAAATTTCGTTATGATTGAAAAAGAAAAAGTTTTAGAACAAACAATATCACAAATTGAAAAACAATTTGGAAAAGGCTCTATTATGAGATTAGGTGAAACAGTATATGAAAATATAGACGTTTTTCCAACAGGCTGTTTGACACTTGATTTAGCACTTGGAATTGGAGGAGTACCACGCGGTAGAATTGTGGAAATTTATGGTCCAGAAAGTTCAGGTAAGACAACTGTTGCCCTTCACATTGTTGCTCAAGCACAAAAACAAGGTTGTGTTGCAGCTTTTATTGATGCAGAGCACGCTCTTGACCCTATTTATGCTCAAAAACTTGGTGTAAATCTTGAGGACCTTTATGTTTCTCAACCTGACAACGGAGAGCAAGCACTAGATATAACTGAAAGTTTGGTTAGAAGTGGAGCTGTAGATTTGGTTATAGTAGACTCTGTGGCAGCACTAACACCAAGAGCTGAAATTGATGGAGAAATGGGTGATAGCCATGTTGGACTTTTAGCTAGATTAATGAGTCAGGCAATGAGAAAACTTACTGCAATAATTAACAAATCGCACGTGTGTGTTATTTTTATTAATCAGCTCAGAGAAAAAGTTGGTGTTATGTTTGGTAATCCTGAGACAACAACAGGAGGCAAAGCTTTAAAGTTTTATGCAAGTATTCGTCTTGATGTGAGAAAATCTGATACAATAAAAGAAGGTGTTGATGCAATCGGAAACAGAACAAAAGTTAAGGTTGTTAAAAACAAGCTTGCTCCACCGTTCAAAACTGCGGAATTTGATATTATTTATGGTAAAGGTATCTCAAGAGAAGGTTGCGTTCTTGACCTTGCTATAGAAAATAATTTGATACAAAAGAGTGGCGCTTGGTTTTCATTTAATGACAATAAAATAGGTCAGGGAAAGGAAAATGCAAAACAATACCTTGTTGAGAATCCAGACTTTTGTGCTGAATTGGAAAATAAAATTAGAGAAATTGTTAAGAATAAACCAATCCTGTAAGCTAAAAGACCTTTAAAGGTCTTTTTTACTTGACATTGAGCATTATTTGAATTAAAATTAGATTGTATAGAGATATACTAAAAAATTAAAGGAGATACGTATGCTAAGCACCATAAACACTGGAATGCTTGGCGTGGGAACTGCTGCTTTTGTTTTATCGCTTGTTGGGGCGATTATAGTAGGAATAACTTGTGGAATACTTTTAATAAAATTTATCATAAGCAAAAATATAAATAAAACAAAAGCAAATGCTTCTAAAATTTTAGAAGAAGCTTGTCAAGAAGCTAAAACTATATTGAAAGAGGCTAAGTTATCTGCGCAGGAGATGGCCTTAAATATTAAATCTGAAGTCGAAAATGAAATAAATAACCGTAGAAACGAAATAGAAAAACTCAATGATAGATATCTTCAAAGAGAAGAATTTATTAATAACAAAGAACAAAATCTTGAAAAAAGAAGTGAAAGCCTTGAAATTTTAAAAGATAAATTGGCTGTAAAAGAACAAGAGCTTGAAAATAAAAAACTTGAACTAGAAAATAAAAATAATGAAATCATATCTGAACTTGAAAGAATTTCATTATTATCAAAAGAAGATGCAAAAAAAATGCTTATGGAAACAATTGAACAAGATGCAAAATATGATGCAGCTATTCTTGTAAAAAATATTGAACAAGATGCTAAGGATACAGCACTTAAAAAAGCAACAGAGATTGTTTCCCTTGCAATTCAACAATATTCAGCCGATATTACTAGTGAAACTACTTCTTCAACTGTGATTTTACCTAATGAGGAGATGAAAGGTAGGCTTATTGGTAGAGAAGGACGAAATATTAAAGCACTTGAGCAAGCAACTGGAATTGATGTAATTATAGATGACACACCGGAAGCAATTGTTCTTTCTGGATTTGACCCAATTAGGCGAGAAATTGCAAGGATATCTATACAAAAACTTATGCAAGATGGACGAATACATCCTGCACGAATAGAAGAAACTGTTCAAAAGGTTAAAAAGGATATTCAACAAGACATAAAAGAAGCAGGTGAACAAGCTATACTTGAATCAGGTATTCACGGACTAAATAATGAACTTGTAAAGCTTTTGGGAAGAATGAAATTTAGAACAAGTTATGGTCAGAATATGTTAAATCATAGTCTAGAAGTATCATATTTTGCCGGAAAAATGGCAGAAGAACTTGGACTTGATGCTAATGTCGCAAGAAGAGGTGGTTTGCTACACGATATTGGAAAAGCTGTTGATTTTGAAGTCGAGGGTACTCACGTAAGTATTGGTGTGGAACTTGCAAAGAAATACAAAGAAAATGCTAAAGTTATAAATTGTATTGAAGCACATCACGGAGATGTTGAATTTAATTGTATGGAGGCAGTTCTTGTTCAAGCTGCAGATGTTATATCAAGTAGTAGACCTGGAGCTCGCAGAGAATCGGTGGAAAATTATATAAAGAGACTTAAAAAGCTTGAAGAAATTTCGAATTCCTTTAAGGGTGTAGAAAAATCTTATGCTATTCAGGCTGGGAGAGAAATTAGGATAATTGTTCAACCAGAAACAGTAAGTGATGCTCAGGCTTTGTTCTTAGCAAAGGAAATTGCAAAAAAGATTGAAAAAGAGATGGATTACCCAGGACAAATAAAAGTGAATGTAATTCGAGAGACAAGGTCAATAGAATATGCAAAATAATGGCTTTAAGTCATTATTTTTTCTTGTATAATTGATTATTTTAATGTATTTAATTAGTTTATTAATATTATGCAAATAACATTACAAGAAGTTGTTAACGGAATTAAATAATAAAGGACATTTTATCTAAGTGCTCTCATATATAACTTTATGATTAAAATTTGTGATTCACACAATGATTTATTATATAAATTAAAAAATGATAATGATATTAAAAACTACCTTGGTACATTGCCAAAGGGTATAGAAAAGCTTTTTTGTGCATATTTTTCTTATGATAATGAAAAATGGGCTAGTGTTGAGGATATAGCAAAAAAATTCCAATCATTAAAAAGTTTCAAAAATGCGATTCCTAGCGTCGAAAATTGTTGGTTTGTTAATGAGGCAAACTTATATGACTTTATACACTGTAGGCCATTTTGTGCCACTTTAACGCATAATACTGACAACAAATTGTGTGGCGGAGCTCTTGGGAACGGTGATATAACTATATTAGGGGGAAAAGTCATTCGTTCTTTTGAAAAACATAATATTTTTGTTGATACAGCTCATATGAACGAGAAAAGTTTTTGGTCTTTTTGTAATCTGAGTACAAAACCATTATTTAATTCTCATACGGGTTTTAATTTTTTCTTTACACACAAACGTAATTTATCTAATAGTCAGATAATGGAAATTGTTCGGAGCAGAGGGTATATCGGACTCGCAATGTATCCGTACTTTTTTTCAAACTATTTAATAACTTCAAACAAATTTTGTGAAATTATTTGCAAGTTTTGGGATAAGTTCGGAACAAAAACACTTGGATTTGGAACAGATTTTAATGGTATTGAAGTATTGCCAAAAGATATAACAAATTACAATGATTTAACCAAAATTGCGATTAAATTGAAAAGAATGGGTGCAAGTGATGAAGAAGTTGACTCATTATTTTCTGGGAATTTAATGCACTTTATGAATAGTAATAGTAGATAAATCTCAGAGAGCTTTTCTTGGATTTTTGAAGGCAGATTTAAAAGCTAGTAAGATATACAAATTTTTCAAGAGCTAACTACCCATATACAGAATTACACTATCTTTAATGCTATACCACCAAAAATTAGATACCCTTCAGTATTTAAAGGATATTTACCCAAAAATACACTGCTGATAGACTGATGATAGACTGAAAAAAACAAAAATAGTTAGAAAAAACTAACTATCTTTTTATTTTGTACACAATCTAAATCAAATAAAGTATTTCGTAGAATAATTGTTCAGATTATGTGATAATTGGCAGGGGAGCAGAGACTCGAACTCTGAACCAATGGTTTTGGAGACCACTACTCTACCATTGAGCCACTCCCCTGTATATTTTTCATTATACAAAATTTTTTCAAAATAGTCAATAAAATAGTAAAAATTGTTGCAAAAATTTTTAAAAGTTATTATAATAACATAAAGAGGTAATGATGAAAATAGTTGAGTTATACACCGATGGTGCTTGCAGTTATAATCCCGGCCCTGGTGGGTGGGGAGTGGTTCTAATATATCAAGGTTATGAAAAGCGATTGAGCGGATTTGTTGATAATACAACAAACAATCAGATGGAGTTATTAGCAGTAATTAAGGGGTTGCAACAACTGAAAGAGCCTTGCAATGTTTTGCTTTATAGTGATTCTGCATACGTTGTAAATGCTTTTCAGAAAAAATGGATAGATGATTGGGTTGTTAAAAATTGGAAAACATCTAGTAAAAAAAAAGTGAAAAACGTGGAGCTTTGGCAAGAACTATTTGCGCTATCAAAGAAAAATAACATCACGTGGATAAAGGTAAAAGGGCACTCAGATAACGAGTATAACAACATTTGTGACAAACTTGCTAGAACTGAAATAGAAAAACATATTTCATAGAGGGGGAGAAGCTTATGATTAAAAATCTTTCAAAGTCACGCTTTATTTTTATTTTAGTTATTGCAATTATTTTAATTTCGGTTATTATTGCTCAATTTATCACCCTTTCTGTACTTAAAGGTCAAGAGAATAATTTGAATAGTCAATTAAATGAAATCAATTCTAAAATTGAGAAAATACCTTCGGAAGAAGATATCAAAAATAGTGAGCAAGATAGAGCAAGATGGGACCTTGGTTATGTTTACGATGATGAAAAAATATTTATAGAGGCATAAAAAGGGTAGTATGTTAGTACTATGCAAAACAATTTTGCGTATAGTTATCCCCATTTATACTATGTTTTAAAAATAAAAAACCACATAGTGGTTTTTTATTTAATTTCTCTTCTTTTAAAAATTTCATAGGTAAGAATAGCAAATATAAGACCAACGCCAATGGTAATCAAGAAACTGTATAGGAAGTTTCCTCCATAGAACATTGGACTAGAGCTAATCATTGAAATTGGGGAAGTGGTTCCTCCTACAAAAGCACCACCAAAATATTTAAATAAATCAATGTTGCTAAAAGGTAAATAACCATACCAATATGAGCCTGAAAGAATTATTCCTAAAACGCTTAGTAAGAAGTATAAAACTATAGAAACACCAACAGCTCCGACATTGCTTTTAAATATAGCAGATATAGCAAGCGAGAGAAGAGCAAATATAAGAATTTTGAAAATTAAGCATAACAAATAAATAAGCAAAAGAACAAACGGAGAACAAGTAAATGCTAAGCTAGCATTAAACACGCAAAGGACTGGCGTGAAATTAGCACCCATTGTAAATAATCCTATTAGGAACAAAACAATAGTACTAAATATCAGAAATATTACTCCAAAAATTAGTGAAGCAAGTAGTTTACTAGTTAGCACTTTATTTCTTGAGTATGGTCTAATTAAAAGAAGCTTTAAAGTACCATTTGATTGTTCACCAGCAAGCATACCAGCCGAAAGAACTACCGTAAAAACTATTATTATAAAACTTGTAATCTCAAGTCCGAAATATACAAAATCAAAAGCATTTTTAGTTTGATTTGATGTCTTATTTGATGAAAAAACATTTGCATAATCAGTTGAAACAGCGTTGTTGTCTATTAAAAATTTGCATTTTGTTATTTTCTCTTTAACTTCGTAACTATATGTTTTTTCGTAACCATAGTAACTGTTTATTTGTGAATCTGTCTTATTAAGTATTGAAGAATATTTTAATACATTTGATGTTAAAGTGTTTAGGTTTGAGCCTGTAAGGTAATATCTTAAAGCAAGACTCTTTAGTTCATCAAATTTTTCCGCATTCCCATTAGCGTTTATTTGTTCAATTTCTTCTTCAATTTCTACAAGTTGTGCGCTAACTAGATTTCCATAGTTACTCAAGCTTTCTAGTTGTGAGTCATCAACTTTTTTGGGTATGATGTTTGAAAATAGTGAATATATCTTTTCAAAATACCGCATTTCGGAAAGCGTCTTACGAAGTTCTACATTTGACTTATGACTTGTTTTATTGATTTCAAAAGCATTTAGTGTACTAGAAAAAAGTTGTAAAAGATTAAAACTATCATCTGAAGTAATAAGCATAGGGGAGTAAAGCATATCTTGGTAAGTTTTGAACTTTGTTTGAAGTTGTTCATATTTTGCTCTTAAATTACTATAAGTTGCTTGTTCTTGAGAAGAGGCTGTATCATCTTCAGCAGGTGGAACATTATCAAAGGCAGCATATTCGCCTGTGTTGATAGAAATGTCATTAAGTAAACTTTCAAACTCACTCAAAGCAGTGCTTTCATTGTTTTGCTTTACTAGTAGCAGTGCGTTTTTATTATTGGAAACAAGTAAATCAGTAGCTGGCTTCCCATATTGATTGGTGTTGGATTTAAAAGTAGTGTAAAGTTCGCTTATATTCTTACAATTGTCATAAGTATTCACTTGACCATCAATGCGTTCTGAAGGTGTGAAAAACATATATGATAAAAACAACGCAAAAACAATGATTGCGGTAATCACATACAGAATCGGACGCATCAAAATTTTATTTAATTCACCCTTTAGTAATAGAAAAAAATTCATTAAATTCTCCTACTTTTTTTATTTTTTAATATGTCAAGGTATAATTCTTCTAAACTTTTAGATTCAATTTTTGTATCATAAATCATTATATTTTTTTCTTTTAAAAGTTTTAAGATATTTTCTGTTTCATTTTTATTATATGGTAGTAAAATCCTACTGCCAGCAATTTCTGGAGATATGCCAAAATGCGTATTAAGAACCTGACAAGCATAATTTGGAAAATTTACACTGATTGACAAGTGTTTGTCCTTGTCGCTTGTATTTTTAGCTTCAGCAATAGAACGAATTTCAAGAATTTTTCCATTATCAACTACTGCAAAAGTATCACATAATTGTTCCATTTCTGACAAAATATGACTACTTACTAAAATTGCAATTTTGTGTTTTGCTGCTAAAATTTTTAGAGTTTGCCGAAGTTCTACGACTCCATTGGCATCAAGTCCATTTGTTGGCTCGTCAAGCACTAAGAGTTTTGGGTTGTGGAGTAGTGCTTGTGCTAATCCAATTCTCTGACGCATACCATACGAATATGTCCTAACTTTATCATGTATACGACTTGTCATTCCTACAATATCAACAATTTCATCTATTCTTTCGTGGTCAATTTTACCATATAAATTAGCATAGTAAACTAAATTTTGATAACCTGTCATATAGCTGTATACTTGACAGTTTTCAATCATCGCTCCAAGATTTATGACAGCCTTTTCAAAACTTTTTTGGACAGAATTTCCACATATAATAACTTCTCCAGAAGTTGGAGATGTCATACCGCAGATTATGCGTATTAAAGTGGTTTTTCCTGCTCCATTCGGCCCTAAAAATCCAAAAATTTCACCAGGGTAGACATTAAAATTGATATTGTCTAAAACTTTTCGTTTCTTGTACACCTTGGAAACACTTTTAACTTGTAATATTTCTTTAACAGGTTTAACAAATTTGTATTTAAAAGGCATTTTTACCTCCAAACTCTATATAATATATTATATCATATATTATTTTTAATGTAAAGTGTATGGTTGACAAGGTTAAAATTATAATTTATAATGAAAGTAGGTTATGAAAGAAAAATATAATAAGACAAATATAATTTTATTAGGTGTTATGATTCTTTGTACATTATTGAATCTTTTTGCTTATTTTGGGTTAGGTCATTTTAGTGGTTGGATTCATATAACAGTCATAACTTGTTCTATTTTAGCCCTTATTGTAAGCGTTTTATTATTTATTTTTAGAAAATTTGGTTGGTTTAGACTTTTCTTTATTGGAATAATATTAGTTACTTTTTTTACTTGGGGGTATGAACTCTTAGTTTTTTGCGGTTATCAAGAAATTTTTGAATCTGTTGATGCAATGAAACAGTTTATACAAAGTACTGGAGCTTGGGGTATGGTTGTTTTTATGCTTATACAGTTTTTACAAGTAGTTATTTTACCAATTCCTTCAATGATAACAACCATTACTGGTGCAATACTTTTTGGACCAACAACAGCAATGATTTTAAGCCTCGTAGCAATTATTATTGGTTCCTATGTTGCGTTTTTCATAGGAAGGGTACTAGGGGAAAAAGTTGTTTCTTGGATGATTGGAAAAGAAATGTGCGAAAAATATTCCAAATTACTTTACGAAAAAGGAAAATATTTATTTTTTTTAATGATGATTTTTCCAATTTTTCCCGATGATATACTTTGTATGATTGCTGGAATTACAACAATGAGCGTCAGATTTTTTAGTGTAACTATATTTATTTCCAGACCACTTGCAATCATTCCAACGTGTTACTTGGGAGGGGGAACCATAATCCCATATTATGGTTGGGGACTTATTGTTTGGGGAATAATTATTGTTATTGTCACAATACTTTTTATTTTATGCTACAAATATCAAGCACAAATCGAAAAATTCGTAATTAGAATTTCTGAAAAATTGTCCAAAGGAAAAAAATGTGATTCTTCTGAAAATGATAAAACTCCAGTTGTTGAAAATAAATCTGATGACGCAGAAGAACAATCAAAAATAAATAATAAAATTTATAATGAAGATGAAAAAAACTAAATTTAAAGAGCTCCGTTGAGCTCTTTAAATTTATCGAGAAAGGTTGGTAAACAACGTTTATAAATTAGTTTTGATATCTTTGTTTTGTTGCCAAAATCCTCATTACAAACCATTTTATTAAAACATTAGAAAATACTATGCTTGGCAACAGCCATCTTAATATATGGTTTGGCTCAGCCAAATTTTCCATTCCTATTATTAAATTGATTGAAATTACAAATGCAATTAAAATAATTGTTGCTAAAAATCGGTAGAAAAATTTAAGACCCCACTTTATTCTTTTGTGAATTTTTTTATTAGGAAATTTTTTATATTTTATTGCATAGTTTAACAGCCAAATAACATCAAAGAGTATTGAAATACCAAATAGGATATACTGCTCTAATTCTACAGGTTCTTTTATAAAATAATAAGCAAATAAGGCACCAATTTCAATTAGCATTAGAAAAAATATAATAAATTGACTTTTATAATTCAACTTATTTATTAAGATATATTGTTTTTTCTCCCTTGCTACTGGAATAAAATCAGGCATATTGTTTGTTTCAATATTATTTTCATCTGCTTGAGGTTCTTCTTGGTGTGCTCTAAAATCGTTTTTTTCTTCATCTATTTTTCGTTGGTCGCTAACAGAATGTCTTTTGCTGATTTGTTCAAGTAATTCTATACTTTGAGGTGATTTAGGAGTGTTTTCATCTTGAAGGAATGGATTCTCAATTTTTTTTGTTGCTAAAATTTTGGAAATCTGTTTTGCATATTCTCTACTTTTTGTAATTGCCGAATCTTCTTTTTTTACCTTTTCCGTAGTTTCAATTTCTGGTAACAATGGGAGGCGAGGTGAGATGGCTTCTTCTGTAACTGAACTAGGTGAGGTGCTAAAATCCTCTTCTTCAAGAAACAGATCTCCAAGTATGTCTTTATAATTTATTTCATTTTTTTCTTGAGTATTAAATTTTGGAACTTGTTTGTCTATTTCTAATTGTTCATCCTCTTCTTCCAAATTTAAATTATCATTAAATTCAAGGTCATCATCAACATCTGGAAAAAGTACTTCTTCAAATAATTCTCCATTATTTTTTGCTAGATTTTCATCTTTTGATTGGTTCGAAGACATTTGTTTAGGTATGGAGTATCGCATTACAGTTTCACTAAAACTCCCTGTCATTTTTTGAGAAGGTGAGTACCTTTTTATTAATTGATTTTGAATTAAATTTTTTTCCTGTTCATCAAGCTTGTTTTTGTTTATTTTTTTTAATTTATCTTCAAGAATCTCCTTTCCAATTCTTGTAATTGTGTAGTAATGCCTTTTTCCTCCAAGCTCACTATCTTCCCAGTAAGAAGAAACAAGTTTTTTTGCTTCTAGTCTTCTTAAAGCACTATATAAACTAGGTTGTTTTAAGACTATTTCACCATTTGTTTCGTCTTTAACATATTTTATTATCTCTAAACCATATAAACTCTTATTAACTAGCGAACTTAAAATAAGGGTGTTTATATCACTTGTCATCAAATTCCTCCAATAATATTAGATAGTATATCTAATATTATTTATTAAGTCAATCAAATAAAAGAAGGTGATTAGAAAAACTTACTTTAAAATATTACAAATTTATATAAAAATTTTACACTTTTTTATACAAAAAATTCTTAATAGATGCTATAATTTGCTAAAAGAGGAATTTTGTATGCAAATTGATATGCTACTTAGAACAAAAAGGCGAAGTATTTCAATTCAAATTTCGCCAGAAGGTAATTTAATTGTACGTATTCCAATAAATTGTTCATATGAAAAAATTGAAAAAATTTTAAAGGAAAAAGAGGGGTGGATTACTTTACATCAGCAAAGAATAAAAGAGAATAGGGCGGTGAATAGCCAAATTATTTCCTATGAAAAAATTCTGTATCTGGGGTATACACACAACTTAGCTTTTACTGATAGAATAAAAACGGCACAGTTTTATGAAGGCAATTGTTGGATTCCAATCAAATTTCAATCGGATAAACAAAAACAAATTAAAGTTATCGCAAAATGCTTGCAACTTAAGGCTCAAGGTATTTTTAGGAATAGGGTAGCTTATTTCGCAAATTTAATGCAATTAAAGCCAAATTCTGTAACATTGAGTAACAGTCATAGAGTGTGGGGGAGTTGTGACAAATTTTCAAACATTAAATTAAATTGGAGGCTAGTGATGCTTCCACCTGATATTATTGATTATGTAATTGTTCACGAACTAAGTCATATTTTAGAATTTAATCACTCAAAAATTTTTTGGAAAGTGGTTGAAAGTATCTTAGCAGACTATAAAACAAGAAGAAATTTGCTAAAAACAGGAGATTATCTGCTTGAATTATATAGATAAAATACCAGGAAAGAGAGGGAAGAATGGATAAAAAAGGTGTAAAAATTATGCGTAAAAGACAAGTTTTACGCATAATTACCCATAAAATGCGAGTATTTTGGCATTTATTTACACTTTTTTATAATTTTATTATTCAAATTTGTATTATGCAATTTAATATTAGTTTCTCCAAATTTAATGTTTTATTAGAACAATGTATGTTTACAAACTTTTTCTAACAATCAAATTTGTTTTATAGATTTTTTCAATTATTTTTTAGATTTTCTATAATGAAGTTACATTTTTTATGTTTAGTTAATAAATGAAGTCTTAAAACTTAAATGGCTTACATTTTTTCAAATTTACCCCTTTCTAATCTTCATTCAGACGCGAAACTTGAATCTTTTATGAATAATCCTTCACGGGTATTTTTTCAATTTTATACAAATTACCCTGTCTTTACTTATAATAACAATTCCAATACTTTTTTCATTAACAACTAAACAGTTTTTACAAATATTCTGCTATCTTATACTTTATTGAATATATCTTCAATCCATTACGCGCTAATCTAGATTTTAAAAAGTTTAATTTATATAAATAATATAATTAAGCTAAATTGCTAATATTGCATTAGTGCGATTATTTTAATGTGATTTTCACTGAATTTTAAATTTTTTATAACTATGCGTAAAATATTTTTGCAAATCATTAGACTTTTTTATTGAAAATTGTTATAATTACTCTGAGGTGAAAAAATGTCTGAACAATATTATATTGAACGCAAAGATAATATTACATTAAGATTAAGAGAATTAAGAAAAGACTTGCCATATTTTTGCAGTGAATTTTTTTTAGGAGTTGAAAATCAAACAACTCCCCTAACACGATTAAATTATGCTTATGATTTAAGAATATTTTTTGATTTTTTAACAAAAGAAATTGATAAATTTGCAGGTAAAAAAGTGAGTCAATTTAGCCTTATGGATTTAAATGAAGTGTCAGCTTCTGATATTGAACTTTTTTTAGACTACCTGACTGTTTATGAATACAGAGGAATAACCTATCACAATAACGAGCAGGCAAAAGCCAGAAAATTATCAACTATAAGGTCATTTTTTAAATATTTTTTTAGGAAGGAAAAAATTCAAAATAATGTTACAGCAAAAGTTGATTTGCCAAAGTTACACGACAAAGAAATAGTTAGATTAGAAGATAACGAAATGGTTGATTTACTTGACCAAGTTGAAACAGGGTACGCTCTCACCCCTACTCAGCAAGCTTTTCATAGGCATACAAATATTCGTGATTTTGCACTAGTAACCTTACTTCTTGGTACAGGTATTCGTGTCAGTGAATGTGTAGGGCTTGATGTCCAAGACATAGATTTTAATATAAATGGCTTTAGGGTTATTCGTAAAGGTGGTAGTCAAGTTGTTCTATATTTTTCAGAGGAAGTAGCTGATACATTAAAAAAATGGATAAAAGAGCGAAGCGAAATAAAAGGTCTTGATCCAAACGAAAATGCATTGTTCTTATCACTGCAAAAAAAACGTATTTCAACTAGAGCAGTTCAAAACTTAGTTAAAAAATATAGCAGAATTGTTACTCCTTTAAAGAAAATTAGTCCACACAAATTGCGTAGCACCTACGGAACAAATTTGTATAGAGAAACTCAAGACATTTACGTTGTTGCAGATGTATTAGGACATAAAGATGTCAATACAACAAAAAAACACTATGCAGCAATGAGTGATGATATAAGAAGAGATGCTGCAAATAAGGTTAAACTTCGAAAATGAAAAATTTCGAACAAATGTTTGACTTTTTAGTATTTCTGTGATAAAATGATATTAAAATAAAGAAATGAGGTGAAAAATTTATGAAGAAAAATATGGAAATAAAATTAGAATCTCTGTATGAATTTTTAGTATCTTACAAAAATAAAAATGGCTTTTGCCCCTCTGTGAGAGAAATGTGTGAGGAACTCAAAATAAACTCAACTTCAACTATAACTTATTACTTAAATCGTCTTGAAGAGCAAGGAAAAATTCGAAGAGGTGCTTCTAAAAATAGAGCTATTGAAATTATTGACAAAAAAAACGCTCAATTATTGGAAGCAATCAGTTCATATCAACCTATTCCAATTTTAGGAAATATTACCGCTGGACAACCCATTTTGGCTGTAGAAAATTATGAAGATGTTTTCTATATGCCAACAGGACTTTTTCGTGGCGATGATTTGTTTATGCTCACAGTTCAAGGGGAAAGTATGATTGAAGCTGGGATTATGAACGGAGACAAGGTTATTATCAAAAGACAAGATACCGCTGAAAACGGAGATATTGTTGCAGCACTTGTTGACGACTCCGCAACTGTAAAAAGATTTTTTAAAGAAAATGGACATTATCGTCTTCAACCTGAAAACGCAACTATGGCGCCAATGATTTTTGATGAATTGTCTATAATTGGAAAAGTCGTTGGACTAATTAGAACTTTTTAGTGAAAAAAGCCATCAAAAAATGATGGCTTTTTGTTTTTGTGTTAAAATAATGGTTTCCCCCTAATAAAACCAGTTTTGACAGGGAAAATTCAACATAACTATGCGTAAAATATTTTTGCATAATATAATGCATATATCACATTTTAGAAAATATTTTATTTTTTCAATATGATTTAATATATTTAATTTGTAAAAAATAGCATTCAATTAAATTTTATAAAAAAATTACTTTAAATAGTTTTTATAGTTTGCACAAATAAGGTTTATGGCATTTTCAATTTCTAATTGATTATCTACATCAACCCAAATTCCATCCATATGCTTAAACCAAGTTATTTGTCTTTTTGCGTAATTTCGGGTATTTTGTTTTACTTTTTCAATAGCACATTCAAGACTGTACTCATCATTTAGATATGCTAGTATTTCTTTGTATCCTATTGCTGTAGAACATTGATTGTTTTCAATAAGTCCACTTTCTTTTAACATCTTCACCTCTTCCACAAGACCATTTTGAATCATTTTGTCAACTCTTTTGTTAATTTTTTTGTAGAGCTTTTCCCTATTCTGGTTCAATATCAAAAGAGTATAATCATAAACAGCTTGATTGCTTCTTTCCTTTTTTTTGAAATTATAGTCATATAAAAGAGATTCAATGTAAAGCCCTGTTCCCCCAACAATGACAGGAAGATTTCCTCTTGATAATATCTGAGTGATGAGTTGTTTCGACAAAAACATAAAGTTATAAGCGTTAAAAGTAGAATTGGTTGGAACAATATCTATCAAGTGATGTGGACAGATTTTTTTTTCATCTTCTGATGGCTTAGACGTTCCAACTTTTAAACCTTTGTAGACCTGAATTGAGTCTGCAGAAATAATTTCCATTTTCAACTTTTTAGATAGTGTAAGTGCAAATTCACTTTTTCCAACAGCAGTACTTCCACCAATAATTAATATCTTTTCTAACATTACAAGACCCTTTTGAACCACTTGTCAATATCGTTTCTTGTTAGCTCCACGACAAAAGGTCTACCGTGTGGACACTGAAGTTGTGTTCCACCTCTTGCAATATCTTCTAAAAGGTTACTTATTTCCTCTTTTGTTAAATCATCTCCACCTTTGACAGCGTGTTTGCAAGCACTTTGAGCCAATCTATCTAGTGCCATGTCCTCACTTTTTAAACTTAAGATTGTATTCATATCTTTAAGTATTTCACTAAAGAAACTCGACAAATCAATGTTCTGCAAGTTATATGGAATAGTTGAAACCTTAAAACTTTTGCTGCCGAAATCCTCTACTTCAAAACCTAATCTTTCAAGATTATCTATGTTTTCACTTATAAATTGATGTTCAACATTGTTTGTCTCAAGAACAAATGGAATTAATAAGGGTTGAGCATAAAATTCTTTTCGTTTTAAAACCGCAACTAGTTTATCATACAAAATTCGTTCGTGTGCAGCGTGTTGATCTATAATATAAACTTTATCCTCTATTTCCACAATTATAAATGTATTAAAAATTTTGCCAACAATTTTAATAGAAAGTAAATCAAAATTTTTACTCATTCCATCAAAAAGATTTTGTTGTAAGACAACTTTAGGCTCGATTTTTTCTTCTTTTTTTGGATTATCGGATACAAAGCTTTCTTCATTAACCTTACCAAATAGACGTTCAAATTCACTCAGTCTAGAATTTAATCCCTCACCAAAATTTGAATCAAAATCACTACAAGATTTTTTTTGTTCTAGAATAATTTCATTTAGTAATGATTCATTTTGTGAAACACCAAAATCTGCCTGTTGGTTAAAAGCTGTGTTAAATTGATTGAAATTTTTAGGCTCTGAAGTAACAATAACTTCCTCCGTGTCTTTTTTCTCAATCGGAGCATAAAGTTGTTCGGCTTTTTGCCTTGTTTCTTCATTTTGTGCAGGTGCATTTCTAAATCTCATAAGAGCGTTATCAATAATGTGGTTAACTGCACTAAAAACCTTTTGCTGGTCTTTAAACTTGACTTCGAGTTTGTTTGGATGAACATTTACATCAACAAAGTCCATTGGTACATTTAAGTGGAGAACAAAAAATGGAAAAGCTCTTGTCATTAAATAGTCATCAAAAACCCGCCCTACTGCGGTCGAAATTAATTTACAACTAACATATCTTCCATTAATAACAACTGTTTGATAAGTTGTATTAGGTTTTGCGAAAGTTGGTTTTCCTATATATCCATTAATCTCTATGTCACCACTCTTTGCATTTACTGGTACTACCTTATCCAAAATTGAAGAACCATAAACACTATAGAGTGCATTTTCAAGACACGAACCGTTACTTTGATAAACGATTTTATTTTCTACAACATATTTAAACGCTATACTGGGATTTGCTAAAATAAGGCGCGATACAATTTCACTAATTGCCATCTCTTCCTGTTTTGGTTTTTTCAAAAATTTATATCTAACAGGAATATTAAAAAATAAATTTTTTACTTGAATTTGGGTCCCGACAGGAGCTCCGACTTGAGTTCTGTCAAAAAGGAAACCAGCATTCATATTAATGCACGTTGCAAATGGAGCATATTGTGTTCTTGTTGTCACTACAACTTCACTTACAGAAGCAATTGAAGCTAAAGCTTCACCTCTAAACCCAAGTGTCATAATATTTTCAAGGTCTTTTTCATTTTTCACTTTACTTGTGGCGTGAGGCATAAAAGCCATTTCTATTTCATCACTTTCAATACCACAACCATTATCTGTTACCTCAATAAATGAAATTCCTCCATTTAAAATAGAGATATCAATTTGAGTAGCTCCTGAATCTATACTGTTTTCAACCAATTCTTTTACGACAGAAGCTGGTCTTTCCACAACTTCTCCTGCAGCAATTTTGTTATAAACACTTGGTTCCAACAAATTAATTTTTGCCATTTTTTACTCCTTTATCAAATCTTTTAACTCTGAAAGTTTACTTATTGCTTCAAGTGGCGTCAAAATATTTGGATCAATAATCTCGAGATATTTTATTACTTTTTCGGTAGAGCTGTTGTCACTCTCCTTTTTTTCTAATGTAAAATCATCAATCGAAGTGTTTAAAACACGCTCTTCGTGAAAATGAAGAACCTCCCTCGCTCTATCAACAACACTACTGCATATTCCGGCTAATATTGCAACTTCAATTCCAAAACTTTTATTTGCACTACCAGCAACAATGTTGTGTAAAAATATTATTGAGTTATTAAACTCCTTAACAGCAACGTGAAAATTTTTTATACCATCCATTTTGCCTTCTAGTTCCGTTATTTCGTGGTAATGTGTTGCAAAAAGAGTATGCGCTTTTATATTATTTGTAATATATTCCACGACTGCCCAGGCGATACTCAATCCATCATATGTTGAAGTTCCTCTTCCTATCTCATCTAAAATAAGTAAGCTCTTATCTGTAGCGTTTTGCAAGATGCTAGCAACTTCTATCATTTCGACCATAAAAGTGCTTTGTCCCATACCCAAATTATCCGAAGCTCCAATTCGTGTAAAAATGCGGTCACAAATTCTTATTTCTGCACTGGAAGCTGGAACAAAACAGCCAATATGTGCCATTATTGTAATAAGTGCTACTTGGCGCATATATGTACTTTTTCCAGACATATTTGGCCCTGTAATAATTATTGTTCTAGAGTTTTCATCTAATGTAACATCATTTGGAACAAAACGGGAATTTTTATTTATTTTTTCAACAACAGGGTGTCTTCCACCAATAATTTTTGTGTGGTTTAGTTTGCTGTTTATCACAGGTCTTGAGTATCTGTTTTCGATAGCCACTGTTGCAAAATTCGCAAGAACATCAAGTACTGCAACCTGTTTTGAGGAGTTTTGTAAATCTTGTATGTGAGTTTTAATTTCTTCTTTTATCTCATTAAATAATTTTTGTTCTAGCTTCGAAATATTTTCTTCTGCTCCCAAAATCATTTCGTTGAGTTTGTTGAGGTCGTCAGAAACAAAACGCTCACTATTCGACAAACTTTGTTTTCTTACAAATCTAAAAGGGACTTTTTCCTTACTTCCAAGAGGAACTTCAAAGAAATAACCTAAAAGATTGTTGAACTTTATTTTAAGGGTTTTAATTCCTGTAAGTTCTTTTTCTTTATTTTCGAGGTCAACTATCCACTTTTTTCCATTTCTTCTTGCATCAATAAATTTATCTAGCTCATCTGAAAAACCTTCTTTTATGAAATCCCCATCTTTTGCTGATACTGGAACCTCTTCTTTGAATGCTCGTTCTAGTAAATTTTCAAGCTCGGAAAAGTCTGGGATATTATTATAACAATTTTTAATCAAATTAGATTTAAAATTTGATATTAGTTTTTTAATCTGTGGTAATTTTTTTAACGATTTTTTAATATCCACACAACCTCGTGGCCCAACACTTCCGTAAGAAACTCTTCCACAAAGTCTTTCAACATCACTAAACGTCTTTAAAATTTGTAAAAGTTCGTCTCTATGTACATTTTCAGAAATAAGCTCTTCAACAGCATCTAACCTGTCATTGATTTCTTTTTCATCTCTTAGTGGTCTATTAAGCCAACTTTCAAGCGTTCTTCTGCCCATTGTGGTTTCAGTTTTGTCTAAAACCCATATAAGCGAGCCTTTCCTTTTTCTGTCATAAATTGTTTCTGTAAGTTCCAAATTTAGTTTCGCATTCGCATCAAGGTATAAAAAACTTTCATCTTTTTGAACATTTAAGTGATTTATATGGCTAAGACTTCTTTTTTGAGTTTGTGACAAATATTCTAGGAGTGCTCCAGCTGAACATAGTCCTGATGGCTTATCTTTACAATCCAAAACCGCAATACTTCCAATTTTTAATTGCTTTAAGATGTTATTAGTAGCATTTTGATACTCGTATGCAAAATCTAAGAATTTATAGAATCTTGGAACAAGTTCTGTTCTAACACAAGGTATGCCATCACTTTCACTAAAAGCAAGTGAATTTGAAATAATTTCGCTTGGTCTAATTCCTGTTAATGTATCATTTAGATTTGCAATAGCTGTATCACCATTAAATTGAGTCATATTAAATTCACCAGTTGAAAGATCAAGCCACGAAAGACCAATTTCATTTTTATTTTTCATAAATACTGATGAAATAAAATTATTGCTCGGCTTTAGAATATTTTCTTCCATAACAGTACCAGGTGTTATTATTCTTACAATATCTCTTGTTACAACTTCACCAGGTTTAGGCTCTGATAATTGCTCACAGATACCTACTTTATATCCAAGATCTAAAAGTCTTGCAACATAGGTTTCAGCACTATGAAATGGCACACCGCACATTGGTGCCTTGTCTGGAAGTCCACAATCCCTTGAGGTTAAGGTAATACCTAAAAGCTTGGACACTAGTTGTGCATCTTCAAAAAACATTTCATAAAAATCACCCAACCTATAGAAGATAATAGTGTCATTATGTTTTTGTTTTAATTCAACATAGTGTTGCATCATTGGTGTTAGTGCCATTACTTATTCACCTCACCATATAAATTCCCAGATTTGTAAGCGGAAATTTTCACATCAACAAACTGCCCTACACTTAGTTTTTGATTATCTGTAATTTTAACAACTTTGCCACATTGAGTTTTTCCAATAAACATTGTAGCTGTTTCACTTTCAACAAACACTCTTTTTTCTATTTTTCCAACCAGTCCACAAAAGTGTTCATTAGTAATTTCTTTTTGTATTTCAAGAAGCCTGTGAATTCTGTCCCGTTTGATTTCAATAGGAAGATGTCCTTCCATTTTTTCTGCAACCGTACCTTTTCGTTTACTGTACATAAATATATAGGCGTTACTAAACTTTACTTCTTGAAGTAACTTTACTGTATCAATAAAATCTTCTTCAGTTTCGCCAGCAAATCCTACTATAATATCAGTTGAAAGTGTTACTTCTGGAACTTTATCTCTCAACTTTTTAACAATAGAAAGGTATTTTTCCCTTGTGTAATTTCTGTTCATTAGTTTTAGGATTTTATTACTACCGCTTTGAACGGGTAAGTGTACTGCTCTGCTAATTTTTGGACACTTAGCTATAGTATCAATAAGTTTGTCAGATAAATCTTTTGGGTGACTGCTCATAAATCTAATTTCAAAATCACCTTCAAAATTTGCTATAGTTTCCAGAAGTGTCGGGAAATCAGTTTTTTCGTCCTGAAAATCATTTCCATACGAATTAACATTTTGACCCAAAAGTGTAATAATTTTATAACCCATCTTAATGAGGCTTTTAACTTCTGCATAAATTTCTTCACTTGGCCTACTTCTTTCCCTACCTCTTACATAAGGTACAATACAATAAGTACAAAAATTATTACATCCATAAGTTATATTAACAAATGCTGAATATTGATTGTCTCTGACAATTTTTAGCGAGCGAGTACTACTTTGATAACTTTCGTCCTCCACAATATTTGCCTGATATTTTTTTTGCTTTAAATAAGTGTCAAGATATTCACCGAAAAATTCAACATTATTTGCACCAAAGATTATGTTAATGAATGGAAATTTTTTCTTTAAACTAGCTTCTACGTTTTTCTGTTGAGGCATACAACCACAAACAGCCACAATTAAATTAGGATTTTTTTTCTTTATTGGTTTTGCATTTCCGATATTTCCCAAAGCACGCTGTTCAGCGCTTTCACGAATACAGCAGGTATTGTAGACAATAACATCTGCATTTTCGGGACAATCTGAAAGAGTGTATCCCCTTTCCTCTAAAATTCCAGCCAATTTTTCAGACTCGTGAACATTCATTTGGCAACCATAAGTATATATAAAATATTTTCCGTTTTGCATTTAACTTCTCCTTGTAATGATTATACAACAAAATAAAAATAAATTCAACAGAAATGGGAATTAAACCCAAAATTTTGTTACATAATATACAAAAAGAGGAAAATATGAAATTATTTGCAAAAATTATAATAATTTGCTTGTTAATTATTTCAAGTATTAGTGTAGGTTTTGGGTTATATACATATATTTCTATTTCACAAATTGGCAATAATTTAATTACAAATCACAGTTTACTTGGAACTTTAAATACACAAATAGAAATTTTTGATAATGAAAACAAACTTTTAACCCCCTCTAACACTAATGGTAAAAAGATTGCAAATATTGATAATTTACCTGAATATGTAGCAAAAGCTTTTATTGCAATAGAGGACAAAAATTTTTATAGCCACAATGGCCTAAATTTAAAACGAATAGCAAAGGCAACGCTAAATAATTTATTTAGTGGGTACGCAAAAGAAGGTGGTTCTACTATTAGTCAGCAACTTGTTAAAAATGTTCATCTAACGAATGATAAAACATTCAAAAGGAAAATCCAAGAGGCTTATCTTACTTCCAATCTTGAATCTCAATACTCAAAAAGAGATATTTTGGAAACTTACTTAAATGTAATATATTTCGGGAATGGTGCTATAGGAATAGAAAGTGCATCTCAAACATATTTCAATTGTAGTGCAAAAGACCTCTCAATTGCACAAAGTGCCGCTCTTGCTGGAATAATAAAATCACCAGCAACATATTCACCAATCACAAATCCTGAAGCGTCTAAAAAAAGAAGAGATGTTGTTTTAAAAGAAATGTTTAAAGAGAATTTTATAAGCAAAAATGAATATCAACAAGCAATTAAAGAACCATTACAAACTGTAAATTTTAAAAGCACAATAAATACAAGTTCGTTTTATTCAAAAACAATTCAAGAAGCACAGAAAATATTAAATCTGAGTGAAAAAGATGTAGCTCTTTCAAAGTACAAAATATATACATATCTTGACAACAATCTTCAAAACACAATAAATACATCTCTGCAAAAAGCATTAAGCAAAACCGGAAAAAAAGTCGATGGCACAATTTGCGTTGTGGATAATCAAACAATGGGTATAAAAGCACTAACGACTTCACTAAGTAATGTAGATACCACGAGGCAACCAGGAAGCCTTATTAAACCAATTATTTGTTATGCACCAGCTTTGGAAAATGGGATAATCACCCCTGCAAGCCCAATACTAGATGAGAAAATCAGTTACGGAAATTGGTTACCAGAAAATGTAGATGGAAAATTTGATGGGATTATCTCCGCAAGACAAGCACTATCTCAATCTAAAAATATACCTGCAGTGAAAATTTTAGACTATGTAGGCGTTAATAATGCAAAAGCTTTTGCCACAAAAATGGGCATTGATTTCAAAGATGAAGAACATCTTGCCTTGGCTTTAGGGGCAATGAAATACGGAGTGACTCCACTACAAATTTGCGCGTGTTACGCAACTCTCGCCAATGGTGGGCAATTCTCTACGCCTCGCTTTATTAGAAAGATTGAAAATTTTGATGGAAAAGTTATTTACTCTGATATAAAAAAATCAACACAGATTTTTAGCGAAGATACCGCCTATCTAATCAGCGACATTCTTAAAGATAGCGTGACAGATGGAACAGCTAAAAAACTTAGAAATATTGGCATAAAGTTGTCTGCAAAAACTGGAACTGTTGGCTCATCAAATAATTTTGAAAACACTGATGCTTGGTGTGCAAGTTATAATGCAAATAACACAATTTGTGCTTGGGTTGGAAATGTAACATCACAAATAGATAATAATCTCTCAAAAATTCAAAATGGTGGAACAATTTCCGCTGGACTATGCAAAGATGCGTGGAACTTTTTTGACAAAACAAAACAAAACTGGGTTAAAAAACCTGAAGGTATAGAAGAGGCCTATGTTGACCTGTTTGATTGGAAAAACAAACAACTAGTTAATATCGCGAGCGAGAATACTCCAGACAGATACAAATTTAAAGAAATCTTTTCTTCTAGTCATTTTCCAAAAACACAAAGCGAGAATTTTGAAACTATTACACCACCAAAACTGGAAATTTCACAGCAAAGTGACACACTCACATTACATTGGAACAGTCAGCAATTTTTAAATTACGATGTTTATGAAAATGGAAAATTAATTTCTCAAAATTCAAATTCACCATTTAAAACAGAATTCAAGGAAGGAAAAACTAATTATTATATTATTGCAAAAAGTAAATTTAAAAATGAACAACAAGCAAAAAGCAATGAAATTAATATGTATAAACATCAAGTAATAAATAGCAATGTAAAAAATATTTCGAAAAAATGGCTTTTTAGTTAATAAAACATTGTAAATAAAAACATATAAATTTACTATCGAAAAACAAAAAACTTAAAAAGTAGTTCAATTGGTTTTACTATGGAATATAATGAGTGTAAACGAATACTATACAAATTTAATTTCAGTGTAGTTATGTAAAAAACTTTTCCGATCAAAGCAAATATAGAAAGATAAAAATAATAAAAATCCACCCTTATACCTGATGCATAATAGGTAATGTCCTACTACAGCTAAATTAATCACAGATAATCTGGGGAGTTATTAATAATAAATAGGCAGATTATCTGCCTATTTATACTCCATATTCTCTCTTTACACTAAAAAGCCCTATTTGAATACATAATTATGCGTAAAATCATTTTGCATAGTACTTCATAATACTATATTTCAATCACTTGTTCACTACTTAAACACTCATCAACAAGAGTCTGAACATCAATTTTGGATTCTTCCTCTTCAACCTTTTCAATTTGTGGTTTCGTTATAGGATTTTTAGGTAAGAAAATAGTACAACAATCTTCATATGGAAGTATTGAAATGTCATATGTGCCTATTTTCTTAGCTACATCAATTATATCCAATTTATCAAAACCAATTAGTGGTCTAAAAACAGGTGTTGAAACCACACTATTTGTTGCTGTAATACTTTCAATTGTTTGACTTGCAACCTGAGCTAAATTTTCGCCTGTTATAATTGCTTTTGCATTTATTTTAGTCGCAAGTTTTTCGGCAACGCGCATCATTATTCTTCTCATTATTATAATCATATAATCATTGTTGCATTTTTTGTTAATTTCTTCTTGAACTTTTGTAAAAGACAATATATGTAAATTTATTTTTCCTGAATATATTGATATTTTTTTTGCTAGCTCTATGACTTTGTCTCGTGCTTTTTCACTTGTGTATGGAAAACTATGAAAGTGTATTGCATCTATCCTCATTCCCCTTCTCGCAAGATAATAGGCAGCAACAGGACTATCTATTCCACCACTTAGGAGAACAAGCCCCTTTCCAGCTGTGCCCACCGGCATTCCGCCAACGCATTTTATTGTATTTGATGAAATGTAAGTAAACCCATCTTCGCGAATATCAATATTAACAACCACTTTAGGATTATGTACATCAACTTTTATGTTAGGGTTTGCTTTGCAAATTTCATCACCACAAAGACAAGCAAAATCCATAGATTTAATTGGAAATCTTTTGTCAGCCCTTCTAACTTCTACTTTAAAACTTTCAAAATTAAGTTTTATTCCCCTACAAAAGTCTAAAATTGTTTCTGCTTGTGTTTCCATTTTGTGAGCAACGCTAAGAGAATGTAAACCAAAAACCTTGCTCACTCTATCACAAAGAGTATTTTCATCATTATTATCATATTCATACAAACAAATTCTTCCAGCAATTTTTTTTATTTTACATTTGAAATCAGAAATTGACTTTCTAATATTATCTAAAAGTACTCTCTCAAAGAAACCTCGATTATCGCCTTTTAGAAAAATTTCACCATATCTTAATAAAATTACTTTTTCCATATACCCAATTCCTTAAGTTTAATTAAGTTCTTTTCCAAAATGTCTGCAAATTTAAACACTTCTTCTAAAGTGTTTTGCTCACAAAAACTTATCCTGATATTACCCTCTTCTTCTGCTTTAGTCTTTCCCATTCCAAATAGTGTTCTATTTCCAGTGTGTTTTGAATTACACGATGAACCTGTACTAATATACACTTCATCAGCTTCAAGCATATGAACAAGTACTTCTCCCCTAATTCCACCAAAACTCAAGCTAAGAATATTAGGAAGCGTGTTTTTTACATTACCATTTATTGTGAATGGTAAATGACTTATTTTTTCAAGCAAAGAACTCTTTAAATTTTGAATATGACTTGTATTTCTTTCCAAATTTTGAAACATTATTTTACTAGCCATCACAAAGCCTAAAATTCCTATTGAATTCTCTGTGCCCGAACGAACCCCACTTTCTTGCCCACCACCAAAAATCAGAGGTTTTGGGGAAAGCCTTTCGTTAAACACAAGAGCTCCAACACCTTTAGGCCCGTGAATTTTGTGGCTACTTACTGTGTAAAGATCAATACCTAAGTTTGATAACCCAACTGGCATTTTACAAAAGGCCTGAACACCATCAAAATGAACAAGTGAATTGGGGCATTTAGCCTTCACTATTTGAGAGATTTTCTTTGCATCATTAACAGCACCTGTTTCGTTACTCGCGTGAATAAAAGATACTAGTCCGACATCATTAGTAAGTTTTTTCTCAAGGTCATCTAGATTCAAAGTGCCATCATTATTTAGTTTTACAAACTCAACTTGTGTGTTGTTGCTTTTAAGGTACATTGCAGTCTCAAATACAGACGAATGTTCCCCCTCACTTACTAATATCTTTTGATTTTTTTTAATAAAACACCTTAAAGCATAATTATTTGCCTCAGTCGCACTTGCCGTAAACAAAACTTTATGACTATTTGCACCCAAAACTTTTAACAAATCTTTCCTAGCTGATAAAATGTCATTAAATACTTTAATACTTGGCTTGTATATTCCTGATGGGTTAAAATAATTTTCTTTTTCATATTTTAGCATAAATTCAGCAACTTCAGGATAAAGTTTTGTTGTTGCTGAGTTATCAAAATAAATCATAATCACTCCCTTAATTTTGCTTTATATTTTGTTTTCATATCTGCCAAAATTTTTTCTACTTGTAAATTTACCTCTTCTTGGGTAAGTGTCCCATCTGTTTTTCTGAAAACAAGTTTTACAGCAATACTTTTTTCATCCTTTCCAACTTGTTCACCTTGGTAAATATCAAAAAGTTCAACATCTTCACATAGTGTCCCAGCTGATTTTTTGATAACTTCGATTATTTCACCAACAGGAATATCAACATTTAAAACAAACGCAAAATCTCTTGTGGAAGATGGGAATTTTGCTGGAGGTTTTACTTTTTTTACTTTTTTGTCTGGTAAACCCTCAAGACAAATTTCAAAATAGTAACAATCCTTTGAAATTTCATATTTGCCTAAAACTTTTGGATGAACTTTACCAATAGTTCCTATTTTTTTGTTCGCCCACATAATATCAGCACAAATGTTTGGATGAAATCCATAATTATTTGCTTGCTTGTAAGAAAATACAAGACCAATATTTTGGGCGACCAATTCAACTATAGCTTTTACAGTGAAAAAATCGTCCTTTTGATTTGTTGTTATATAGCTCAAAACCTCTTTTTCTATTGGAAATTCTTCATTTGCAAAAAATACCTTTCCTATTTCAAATAGTGAAAAATTTGTATTTTTGTGATTTATGTTATATTTGACAGCAGACAAAACAGAAGAGAGCATTTGAGTTCTCATAACCGACATTGAACTATTTAATGGATTGCGTATTCTAACTTGTTTTAAAAACTCATAGCAGTCTTGTGGCATTTCAATATTTTTTACACTCTCAGGTCCAATAAAAGTAAAAGTTTTAATTTCACTTGCACCTGTAGCAAGCATTAATTTTTTTAGTTCACAAGAAAGTTTGACAGCTTTTTGATAACCTCCGCTTATAGATGATGTGTTGAGATTGTGGCTTGAAGTAAGTTTATCGAACCCATAGTAACGAATTATTTCTTCTGCAATATCTGAAAAGTTTTCTATATCAGTTCTTTCCGCTGGAATACCACACTTTAATACCCTATTTTCATAACTTGTCTTAATGCCAAGTTTGTTTAAAATTTTAACAGAATTTTCATATGGAATTTCAATTCCAAGCCACTTTTGTATTCTGTCATAATCAAATTGAAGCCACTTAACTATATTCTCTACTTCACTAGTCTTATGCACAGTTTTTGCAACTTTACCGCACCCCACTTGTTCAAAAAGGGTCAACGCACGCTTTAGTCCCAATTCACATCCAACAGGCTCAACTCCTCTCTCATACCTACCACTGGCATCAGTTCTTAGCCCAATCCCTCTAGATGTTTTCCTTATTGTTTCTTTTTTAAAACTAGCACTTTCAATTACAATATCTCGAGTATTTTCATTTATTGAAAAATCCTTGCCACCCATTACTCCAGCGAGTCCCATTGCATTAGATGAATTAGCAATTACAACATCATTTTCAGTTAACTCATATTCATTACCATTAAGAAGTGTAATCTTTTCGCCATTTTCAGCTTGCCTTACTATAATAGTATTTCCAGAAATACTTGAATAGTCATAAGCGTGAAGAGGTTGCCCAATTTCACATAGAACATAATTGGTAATATCAACTATAATGTTATGAGGTACAAGACCAACCGACCTTAATCTAGCCTGAATCCATTTTGGAGACTCTGTTAACTTTACATCTCTAACAATTCCCGCTAAAAAACATTTACAATTTTCTGTTTTAGATTGTAACTTTAAAGGTAAATCATCGCCTATAGCATTAAAATCAAGCTTTGGATACTTGAATTCTCTATTAAATGCACAAGCCAGTTCTTTTGCAAGCCCCATCACACTTTGGCAATCAGGTCTATTTGCTAAAACATTTACATCAAAAACAACATCATCAAGGCCTAACACCTCTGCAATAGGTTGACCAACTTTACAATCCTCAGGCTTTAAAATCATTATACCATCTGTTTCAGCTCCTTCATATACAGAGTTGTCTATACCAAGTTCTTCTCCAGCACACATCATTCCACAGGATTCAACACCACGCATATTTGTTGGTTTTATTTTAACACCATTTGCAAGGTCGGCACCTTCTAGAGCCATAGGAACAAAATCGCCTTCCTTCATATTTGTTGCGTGTGTGATAATCTGATGAATTTTTTCTCCATCACTAATTGAGCATATCAAAAGTTTATCTGCGTTTGGATGTTTTACTATTTTTTCAATTTTTCCAACTACAACATTTTTTAATTTTTCGCTTTGGTCTTTATAACTCTCAATTTCAAATCCAGAAAAGGTAAAAGCATCAGCAATTTGTTTTGCACTAATACCTTCAAGATTGACAAAATCTTTTAACCATTTTAATGTAACAACCATTTTATTTCTCCTACTTAAATTGTTTTAAAAAATTGACATCATTTTCATAAAATTCACGCATATCATTCACGCCATAACGAAGCATTGTCATTCTTTCTATTCCCATTCCAACAGCATATCCGGCATATTTTGTTGAATCAATATTATGCTTTTCCAAAATCTTTGGGTTTACCATTCCGCACCCTAAAAGTTCAATCCAACCTGTTCCCTTACAAAGACCACAACCTTTTCCCTTACAATGTGGGCAAGTTGCATCTACTTCAGCACTTGGCTCAGTAAAAGGAAAATAGGAAGGCCTCAATCTTATTTGTGTTTTTTCTCCAAATAAAAATTTAGCTATATCTTCAATCATTCCTTTAAGGTCAGACATAGAAACATTTTCATCAACAACCAAAATTTCTAATTGATGGAAAAATGGAGAGTGAGTTCCATCTATTTCATCTACTCTATAAGCAGAACCTGTCGAAACCATTTTAATTGGTGGTTTTTCAGTTTCAAACGTGTGTATTTGTGTAGCTGAAGTATGTGTTCTCAAAACAATTTCATCATTAATATAAAAAGTATCTTGAGAATCTCTTGCTGGGTGATTTTTAGGAACGTTTAAAGCCTCAAAACAATAATAATCTGTTTCAATGTCTGTACCTGATTTAATAGTAAAGCCTCGAGACACAAAAAAATCCATTAGAAGCATTTGTGTTTGTGTTATAGGGTGCAGTGTACCAAATTCACGCGGTTTAACAGGTATTGTTACATCAATTTTTTCAGATTGTAATTTTTCCAAAAGTTCAGCTTCATCAATTTCATCTGTTTTCTTCCTTAAAAGTAAACTAATTTCTTCTCTGCATTTGTTTAGCACAGCTCCCATCTTTGCTCGTTTTTCAGGTAAAAGGTCTTTTAGTTTTTTCATTAGCAAGCTCAATTTCCCGTTCTTTCCCAAAATCTGAGTATTAATGGCAAATAATTCTTGCTTTGTTGTAGCTTTATTTATTGACTCTACCGTTTCTGTAAGTATTTCATTTGTTGTGTTTTCCATATTTATCTCCTTTTAACAAAAAACTCCGCCCTAAACCTTAGGACGAAGTATCTCCGTGTTACCACCTAAATTCTTTCTTATCAAAGAAAGCACTTAATTTAAGCTATGTCGTTGCCAACGCTCTGTCTACTACTATTTCAACAAAGTGCTAGAAAGTGAATTCATATCGCCGTTTTAGAAGCATCTCAGCCACCGCCTCTCTCTGTATAAAACTAAATGATATTACTAGTCTTTCATCTTCGCATTTATTTAATTACATATAGTATTATAAATGCTTTTTTAAAGATTGTCAACAATAATTAATAAAAAATTTTATGAAGGAATCAAGTTCATCATTTCATCTAGGCTATCAGAATTAAGATATGTTGAAGGTATTTCGCCTACTAATATTGCTTCGCAAATCAAAATGTGACTATTTACAACAATTGTTCTACTAGCAGTCGGCAAAATTAAATTAACAGTGGTTTCAATGTTAAGGTATATTCTATGATTTGTTTGGTTTATACCCGCACTCATAAATTCACTACTAAACTTTGAACTGATTGTAGAAATCGCCGTAACATTGAATGTAACCTCTGGGCCCATTCCCACAAAAACTGAAATACCTGAAAGAGTACCAAGTGGTATAGCAACACCCTCACTACTTATTAAATCCAAGTTTTGATTGGCAACTTTTCCAACTTCTTTTGACAATTTGTTTGCCATAAGGCTTTTTACTTGAATAAACACAATTTTATCTTCTTTGTCAGTAATTATCTCAATAAGGTCATCATAGACATTATTTTCATTTATTACCGTTTGAACTGCAGAGTTTACAGCTCTTGATGTTAGGGATTTTATTTTTGCCTCACTAGTTTCGATAATTACAGGGTTTACACAAGATGTAAAAAACAAAAAAACTAAAATTAGCACTAATAATATATTAATTAGCGCAAACATTAGCCTTGTTTTAAATTTGAATTTGTGTTGCTTTTTAATTCGCATAAAATAATATATGCTTTCAAGGAAAAAATGTTAACAAACTTTTAATTCTTATTTTTTAGTTCGACTATTAAAAATTAATGCAACTATAAATGCAATCACAACCGCCGCAGCTATTCCACCAGCAACAGACTCTAGTCCTCCCTTTATAACACCAATCAAGCCCTCCGTTTGCCCTCCAGAAATAGCACCTTTTGCTAAATTATACCCGAATCCCATAATTGGAACAGTGACACCACTGCCAGCAAATTCCTTCATTGGTTCAAAAACATTTATTGCTTGCAAAAACACTCCCAAAATTAGAAAGGTAACTAAAATTCTTGCACTTGTCATCTTTGTTGTAATTATTAATATTTGACCAATCAAACAGATAAGACCACCAATTGCAAAAACTTTAAGATACATCAAAGCATCAAACATTATTTACCTCCTTCTAGCACTATTAAATGCGCTATTCCTGGAATACTATCTCCTTGCTGACTAGAAAGAGTACTCATTAATGCACCAGTAGCAACAACAATAACTTTTTTCAACTTTCCAGCCCTTATTCTTTGTACAACATATGAATTAAGTATGCTAGCCACACATCCGCACCCACTTCCACCTTGAAACACTTTTTGGCTATTTGTAAACATCATTTGTCCACAATCGCTATAATTGTTTCCAAGTTTGTATCCTCTGAATTCAAGTAAATCACGCAAAACTTCACTCCCAAGTTTGCCTAAATCACCAGTCAAAATCAAATCATAATCATCTGGTTTGGTATTGGTGTCTTGAAAAAATGTATAAAGAGTTTCGAGTGCGGCAGGTGCCATAGCACCACCCATATTATTTACATCAGAAACATTCCAATCAACGACTTTTCCTATAGTTGATTTAGTTATTCTAACTGAAGATTTTGTCTTTGAAAGAATAGCACATCCAGAACCCGTTACAGTCCACTGAGAAGTTGGTGGTCTTTGCGTACCGAGTTCTAAGGGATACCTAAATTGTTTTTCTGCACTAGAAAAATGACTACCTGAAGCACAAGCAACATTTTTGAAAAAATTTCCGTCTATAAGCATAGAACCAACAATTAAACTTTCCACCATTGTACTACAAGCACCAAAAAGTCCTAAAAACGGAATCTGTAACTCTCTTGCCGTAAAGTTGGAACTAATAATTTGGTTCATCAAATCACCAGCAAGTAGAACATCAATATCATCTCTTAAAAGTCCACACGAAGCTATAGCCCCCTCTACGGCACTTAAAAACATCTTCCTCTCTGCCTTTTCATAACTAGACTGCCCATACTTGTCATCTTTTAATGTTTCGTCAAAAAATTTTGCAAAATTTCCATTTGCCTCTTTTGGTCCAACAATAGAATAATTACCAATCATATACGGAGGTTCATCAAATACAATTGTTTGTTTTCCGATTTTTTTCATTTACTGCCCCCCCTTTAAAAAATTAAATACAAAATACCTGCTATCGTACTAGCAACAAGTCCGCTAACAATAACCGGCCCAGCAATTATAAACATTTTTGCACAAAGCCCAAAAATCAACCCCTCACGTTTAAACTCAAGTGCAGGGCTTGTTATGGAATTAGAAAAACCGCTAATAGGAATTATTGAACCAGCACCTGCATAGGCACCCAGCCTATCATATACTCCAAATCCCGTCAGAATCGAAGCTAAAACAATGAGTATAATACTTTCCCAATTAGCCGCAGTAACGAGTGTCATATCAGGAAATAGAAGCACCAAAACATCTTTTATCGCCTCACCCAAACAACAAATAAGTCCGCCAATCCAAAATGCGTGAAAAAGAGATGGCCATGGTTTTGTTTTAGGAATCTTGGATTGTAAATATTCATTATACTTTTTATCTCGCTCAAAAACTTCCATTATAACCTCCAAATGCAAATATTCCTGATTTTTAATAAAAAATACAAAGTTTTATAAATATTTTTTAAAATTATGCTCATACTAGCAGTAATTCTATTTTAAGGAGTAAATTTATGAAAAAGAAAAAAATTGCAATTCTTTCACTAACTTTTGCTTGTGCACTTGCTTTTGGAGGTAGTACTCTAGTAACAGATAACCAAAGTGATGTACAAAATCAAATTTCTTCTAGCGTGGACAAACTAGAAACCTATGCCACAATGACGTACGATTGGTCAAATCCGCAAAATATGCTTTTAAACGGAGATTATTCTCTATTCTACAATAATGGAAACTATTCTTTTCAAAACATTCGTGGTTTTATGATGTATGGTCACTATTCAACACCAAATCCTGGCAATCAAACACCAAATAGACCTGTTTACACTGGTGATTTTAATAACAATACTTCTATGCAAAACATTGCAAGAAACAATACACAAAACACATATAATAAAGCAAATAATATTAATTCCAATAATGGATTAGCAAATAGTAATTTTATCGCAAATACAACAAGTTCGACACAAAATAATACAATTAGTAACACAGGACTTAATAGAACTCAAAACCTTAATAGAGGTGCTTATGTTACAAATAATGGGCAAACAGTAAATATCCCACTCACACCTCATACATCATCAAATATGGCATCTAATAATGGAAACACTAATTCTAATCAAAATGTTAACACCTCCAATTCAAATACTAACACAATCACAGGCACAAATACAACTTATAACACTAACAACTCACAATCAGGTTTCAATACTAACACAACAATAAATTCTCGAGCAAATACAAACACTTCTACCACTTCACCAATCACAAGTGGTAGCACAACTAGCAGTGTAGCACAAAACACAACGCAAACTACAGTTTCTAGAAGCTTAACTGACTACTCAGGCTCACTTCAAACAACAGGAAATTCTCTTTTAAGCAACATACAAAAAACAAAATCTATAATAAACACTTCTAACATAAACAATCTTGACCAAGCACAAGTACGCTCTCTTCGTGCATACGCATACACATTAAACAACATTGCCAGAAAAGTTGAATTTGGAAACCAAGATTTCTTAAACAATGTTTCAAGAATGTCTATTTTGCAGAGTGCGGATCAAAGTGAAGCTAATGCTTTAGAAGCTTGCAGACTTGATGTTAAAGCTACCCTAGCTAGCAGAATTGCACTTTTAGAGTGTGCGAACGAAGCATTAGTACAAATCAACAATATTTTAGGTCCAAATACCACAGTACAAAACTTAAACAGCTCAAAAACAATAAATTCTCAAAGCAGTACAACTTACAATAATAATCAAACAAACCTCACAACTAATACAACTAAAGAACAAAATGGAACTAACGTAGTAGTACCAAGTAACATTGTAGATAGAACAAGAAACACAACAACTTTAATGAATGGTACAAATAGTTCGACCGCTGTCACGACATCTGCCCCAAACATAAAGTGTGAAGATTGCGAGAAAAACACAAAAATCTCTAACAAAATGAGAGCAGAGCCTCAAGAAACACAAATAAATGAACCAAACAAAGAAGAGCTTGAAAAATCCATTGCGCAGGAATTAAATAAAAAGGATACAAAGGACATAAATGACAAAGGCTTTTTCAAAAAATTCAAGAGCTCAGAAAACAACGCTAGAAACTAAACAAAACTAAAAAGAAGCATTATTGCTTCTTTTTTATTAACTTATATCAATCCACTAAAGCTTATGCTCAGGATTTGTCTTATTTTTTGAAACTATTTTTTTGTCTTTTGCTTTATCTTTGTTATAAATCAAGTCTTGCTGATACCTTATTTCACATCTATCTATTATTGTTTCATTCAGTCTGTTTTCTCTAAAAGATGTATATCCCTTTAATTTAATTAATGCAGGATTTTCCCTTTCTCCAAAATACATCGATATCATTGCAATGGAAGCACCTGACAAAACCAATCCTCCTGTATATTCTGATAGAATAGTATCTGTAATGGTAGATACAATTCCCCCAGCAGAAACTGCCAAACCCAAAATTGAAAGTGGTAAACCAGACTTTAAAATCAGTTCTCGTTGGATTTTTGGATATATATTTTCATTAAATTCAAGCATAAAACCAATGTTTGATATTAAATAAAGTTGTTTTTTGTCAAACCTTTCTAAAAACATCGAATCATCATAATACTTTTTCCTAAAAATTCTATATTGACTATAAAAGAGGTCGAAAGCTTCATCTTCAGCTTCTTTCATTTTCCTAAAAATTTTATTATTTTTTCTATCTTTAATTTTTTGTACTATACTATGGTGATAATCCGAACTTTCCATTTCCATTCCTTTCTTAATTTATTATACGCTCGTATTTTAGCATAGATGAATGAATATGTCAAGTTTTGTTTACTCAACAGTAACTGATTTTGCTAAATTCCGCGGTTTGTCTGGATTTAATCCCTTATGATTTGCACATAGAAAAGCAAGTTCTTGAAGTGGTTTTATTGCAACAAATGGCATTAAAACATCTTTCGTTTTTATAAGTGGTATAAAGAAGTCAACAAAGCTTTTAAGATTTTGAAATTGAGAAACAAGAATAACAATTGCACCGCGAGATTTTATTTCGTATATAGCGTTTAAAATTTTGTCAACAAGTTCTTTTTGCGTTAGAATAACAATTACAATAGTTCCTTTTGTAACAAGTGCCAAACTCCCGTGTTTTAGTTCACCAGCAGGAAACGCCTCACAATGAATATAGCTAATCTCCTTTAGCTTTAAAGCACCTTCTAATGCAAGGAAGTAATCTATACCTCTCCCAATAAAAAACAAACTTTGTTTTTCTGATATGGTCGGAATTAAATCCACCCATAAGTGTTTTGTTGTAAAATTTCCAAGTTTTTGTGCAACGGATAAAATTTCTTCTTGTGTAAACTTTAGCTTAATATCATTTTGTTTAGCAAGAAGTGCTATAAAATAATAAAGAGCAGTAATCTGTGCAACATAAGCTTTTGTTGAAGCAACAGCAATTTCTGGTCCCGCATAAGTCGGTATAACAAAATCTGCAATTTGACTTATACTACTACCCAGCACATTCGTGATAGCAACGCAATAAGCTTTATACTTTTTTGCTAGTTCCAAACTTGCTAATGTATCAGCTGTTTCACCACTTTGGCTAATAAAAATACACAAACTTTTTTTGTTGATAATTGGCTTTTTGTATCTAAATTCACTTGCGTAATCCAGCGAAACATTTATTCTACATTCTTTTTCAATCAAAAATTTTGCAATCATTCCCGCGTGGAGTGCGGTTCCACAAGCAACTATATAAATGTTTGGGTGCTCTGAAAGTAAGCCAGAAATTCTACTCTTTTCAATTTTAGTAAAAATCTTATCTTTTTTCAACTTTAAAATGGTGTTTACAATTGCAAAACTTCCTTGTGCAATCTCTTTTTCCATAAAAGTTCCATAACTTCCCAAGCGTACCTGCTCTAAAGTTAAATCTACCTTTTTTATTTTCAATTTTGTGGGAGAAAGCTTTGAGTCAAAAATTTTAACTTCATTTTTGCTTATGACACCGATATCTCCGTCTTTTAAATATATTACATTTTGAGTATAAGGTAATACAGCTGGAATATCGCTTGCAATAAAATTTTCACCACTTCCATATCCAATAATTAAAGGACTCTTCTTTTTAGCAAAAAAAACTTTATTCGGAAAATTTTCAACCAGAATTCCTAGAGCATAAGAACCTTTTATTTGCCGACAAACACTGCTAATTGCTCGCAAAATATCATTTTCGTCACTAGATTTCGAAATAAACTTGTCAAGCATAAAGGCAATAACCTCAGTGTCTGTTTGAGACTTGAACTCTATATTATTAAATTGCGATTTTAACTTACTAAAATTTTCTATAATACCATTATGAACAATAGCAATATTACCACTTTTACTTGTCTGCGGGTGTGCGTTTTGCTCATTTGGCTCTCCGTGAGTAGCCCAACGAGTGTGTCCAATTCCACAACTTGAGCAACACGCTTTATCAACTTTTTCTTCTAGATTAACAAGCAATCCTTTGCTTTTTGTTATTTTGATTTTATCACCTTCACATAAAGCCATTCCTGCCGAATCATATCCACGATATTCAAGCCTTCTAAGTGAACTTAGCACCACATTTGAAGCAATATTCTTTCCAACATAACCAACTAAACCACACATATTTCGTCTCTCCTTTCTAATAATTTTGTATAACTTTCAAGCAGTAAAGTTTTAAAACGAAAATCAGTTGAAACAAGTTTTATTGCTCCATTACCATTGCTAAGCAAATTCATAACCCCTAAGCATTGCTTTAGTCTTTTAGCAATTCCTAAATTTCCGTTAAATAAAGTTACATTTCCTAATATTTTTTTAATTTCTTTCTTAACAATTACATAATGTGTACACCCAAGCACAACTCCATCAACCTTCCCATTAAATTTGCTTAGTTTTTCTTTAAGATAGTCAGATATAATCTGTGTATTGGTTAAAAAAAACTCATCGACAAGTGAGGCCAAGTCTTCAAGAGGATAAAAAATAATTTTGGCTTGATTGTTTGCTTTAAATAGTTTTACTAGTGCACTATGAGCAAGTGTCGCTTTTGTGCCAAGTACTAAAATTTTGTTTTTAACGCTTTGAATAGCTGGTCTAATTGCAGGTTCTGCCCCTATAATGATTAGATTTGGAAATTTATGCCTAAGATCATTTATGGCAACTGATGTAATCGTGTTGCAAGCAAGAACAATAGCCTTAGGGTTATATTTAGCACAAAAAAAACTTACATTATGAAATATAATTTCTTTAATTTGCTTTTTCGATAAATTACCATAAGGGGAATTTTTAGAATCGCATATGTAAACAAAATTTTCATTTGGAAGTAGCTTTTCGGCTTGCAATAATGTTGTCAAACCACCAAGTCCACTATCAAAGAAAAGTATAAGTTTTTTTACTGCTTTGTTTTTCATACAAAATATATTATGATTTAGATTAGTTTAATGTTTTTCTTGTGAACAAGTTTATTAATTGCTTTACCAATTAAACTAGAACATTTTTCAATTTGAATATCCACATCTTTTGGCGCAAAAATTTTATCAGCAATAGAATCATCAATTTGCTCACAAAGTCCAGAGCCCGAAATCATCATTGGTACACCAATAGCAATAACCTCTACACCAAGTGTTTCTTTATTCAGTGCTTTAAGATTATTTTTTACACCCGCACCGGGTGATATTCCACTATTTGAAATTTGGAAACTAAGTCCCAATCTTTTTGCACTAATTGTACAAAGTGCGTCAACAGCAATAATAACATCAGGTTTTACAATTTCAGTCACGCTTTTAATAATATCAAAACTTGTAATTCCAGTTTGGCCACCTACTCCAGCATTTATATAACAAAGTTTTCCAAGACCCTTTTTTAAAACACTAGGTAAACAAGTCGTTGCAAATATTTTTTCAGTAACTTTTGTACCCAAACTATCAGAAACAATACCATTGTTACCAAGCCCAACCACTAAAACAAGTGGACTTTTTTTAGAAGTTACTTTCTTTAAAAACAACCTCAAGCTTTTAGTTAATTCGTCACAAACATACTCATCTACACCGCTAAGTCCGGAGTATAAGAATTTACAATTTATGGTAGTATAGTGTCCCATTTTCTTACATAATTTTTTTGCGAGAATTGGACTATCGACTTCAAATTCATATTTTTCAAGCCCATATTTTCCAATTTTAGTTTTTGAGCCAAAACACAAATCATTTTCAGCTTCAAAACTTTCATCAATAAAATCTGAAAAAATTTTTCTACTCTTTTTCCTCATATTTTTGATTATTTCCAAAAAATTGTTTAATATCTCTTGATTTAATTTTTTTTTTATGATAAAATGGGTTTATAATTTAGGAAGGAGAAATGCAAAGTGGCAAACATTAAATCACAAAAAAAGAGAATTGTTACTAACGAAATTGCACACCAAGCAAACAAATCAAAAAAGAGCCGTATTGCTACTGAAGTTCGTAAATACAAAGAACAAATAGCAAAAGGTGATTTTGAAAATGCCAAAAAGCAATTAGACACACTTTTTAGTTTAATTGATCGTGCAAGACTTGACAATGTATATCACCAAAACACAGCAAGCAGAAAAAAAGCAGAACTTGCTAAACTACTTAACAAACAAGAAAAATAATTAAAAGTTGCACACGCAACTTTTTCTATTTAAAGGAGTTTTTATGAAATTGATTATAAATGCTGAAGACCTTGGAATGTCTGAAGGCATAAATAGAGGTATTTTTGAAGGTCTTAAGGAGGGATTTCTTACAAGTACATCTCTTTTTGTGAATGGAAAATATACATTAGAAGCAGTAAAAACGATAAAAGAAATGGATTTAAAGAATGTTGGTGTTCATCTTAACCTTACCTATGGTAAGCCTGTTTTGGAAAAGAACGGAATTAAAAGCCTAGTAGAACAAGATGGAAATTTCCACTATATGTGCTCTATGCCTTTTTACGCCAAATATGAAGATGTTTGGAAAGAACTTGACGCACAGATTCAAAAATTTTTGTCTTTTGGGATAAAACCATCACACCTAGATTTTCACCACTATTTTTATTCTTCACGTGATGTTTATTCAGCCTATTTGGAATTAGCGAAAAAATATGATTTACCAATAAGGTCTATGACGCCACAAACTACTCTTATTGCAAAACAGTATGGAATTAAAACTCCAGACATTTTTATTGACCAATTTCACGGAAGTTATAATATTTCAAAATCACTTCTTGAGCAAATATCAGAGCAACTAACAAACTGTAATGGAGTTTGCGAACTAATGACAACTCCTGGTTACATTGATGATTTTACACAAACTCAAACAAACTATCTAAAGCGAGAAGATGAACTTGTCGCGTTAAAACAAGCTTTTATTGAGGGAGTTTGGAAAGATTTTGAACTTGTAAGTTTTTTAGATTTGTAATTTTTATTCTAAGACAATTTTATACTAAAAAAATTGCAATTCCAAGTAGTATGTGTTAAACTAAAATTGTTTTCCGATTTGTATTTCATTTAATTTTCTCCTTTTATGTTTGTTAGACTCAAAACAAATATAGCATAAAGAGAAAATTAAATCTACTCATCGGTAAACCTAAACAAAACCACCAGACTATCTGGTGGTTTTATATTACAATAAAAAAGCACTTTTTAAAGTGTTTTTTTGTTTACATCAGATTGGCTTTGCTCATCAGACTGCTCTGAACTAATTGTAACAATATTTAATCCCTCAAGTCTTTTATATTTTCTGTAGTAAATAAGACTAAAAATCCATCTGACAAATGGTCCAACAACAAGAATATTTAGCGGAAGAGCGAAAATAAAACCAGTAAAAAGTGATGTTATGTATGACAAAATAATATCTACATTAAAAGTATTTGTCATAATTGCATTCGTAATAACCCCAACCACACTCATCATTGCAACCATTAAACAAACGGTAAAAGTTGAAACAACAAGATTTATTATGAATGGTTTCTCGCTAGGCTCAATAACCTTGAACGCCATTTTTTCAGCAAGAGGGTGTGCTACGAAAAGAGCTAAGATGTACGCTATACCCCAAAAAATTAAAAAGTGGTAATCATACGCCTTAAAGGTATCCCAAGTCAACCCACCAGTGTGAATTGCTTGATTATATAGGTACATTATACTAGCCATAAAAAAAGACATTAAAAGAGTGAACACCATTCCCTCTTTAAAATTTGATGGTAAATTATGTTTTTTCATTATTTTCCTCCTTTTAAAAACAAAAAGTAAGCCCAGAAACAACTGGACTTACTCTCATAGAGATACACGCTGTACTCATTAAATATGATATCACTCTAAATTTAAAAAATCAAGAGAAAATACACTATTTATAATTAAAATCTGCGAAAAAATTTTTAAATTCTTTTTTAATTTGCGGGTGTTTAGAAGCACAATGGACTGTTGCCATCACATAGCCAATCTTACTACCAACGTCAAAACAGTTCCCTTTTATCTCGCAAATAGCAACTCCACTCTCTTTGGAAAGTGAAAGTAAACAGTCGGTAAACAAGCCTTTAGAACCCACCTTTTTTAAATAACTAAAAATTTCGGGCATTAAAATATATTGTCCTGCAAGAACCATATTTGAAGGAGCTTGTTTTGGTGTTGGCTTTTCAATAATTGACGTAACAAATTTAGTATTTTTTATTTCTTGAAAACCAATAACCCCATATAATGAAATTTTTTCATCAAAAACCTTTCTAGTCGCAACAACACTACAATAATTTTTACCGAATACACTAAGCATTTGGGAAACACTTGAAGGCTTAGCACTAAACAAAACATCACCATAAAGTAAGATAAAAGGCTGATTTTGCACAAAATTCTCAGCAAGCAAAAGTGCATCAACAACGCCAAGTGGCAAATCTTGAAATACAAAGGTAACTTTAACTCTTTCACTTGTAAAAAAATTTTGTATACAAGTTTTTTCCTTTTTAGAAACAATTAAAATTTCAGTTATTCCACTATTAATCAAATCTTCTACCAAAAAGTCCATTACAGGTCTATCCACAACTGGAAGCATTTCTTTTGCAATATAACGACTCGCTGGTGCCATTCTCGTTCCTAGCCCACCAGCCAAAATTACTGCTTTTGTTATTTTCATACTCACCTCTTTTGTTTTTATATGTAAATAAATTAAAAGAGGTGAAAAAATGTGGGCTTTAGAATTTAATATGAAAAATATACAATTATTCAATTGGGATACTTGGCTTAGCAGAAACAGAAAGGTCTGCTGGATCATCGGTCTGCAAGTTAAAATAAGCAAGACAGCCAATCATCGCTGCATTATCACCACAAAGTTCAATTGGTGGAAATTTAACATTAACATTCTCACGCTCACCTAATCTTAAAAGTGTTTCTCTAAGACACGAATTTGCAGCAACACCGCCAGCAAGAACTAAGGTATGTAAATTGTTTTCCTTGCAAGCTCGTATTGCCTTGTGAGAAATCATATCAACAGCTTCTTTCTGAAATGATGCACATATATTCGGAATGTCAAGTTTTTGTCCTAATTGTTCATATTTGTGCACATAATTAACCACAGCTGTTTTGAGACCACTATAGCTTACATTAAAACTATTTTCAAATACATCGTGATTTACAAACTTTATTGTCCCTATGACACCTTTTGTGAGCTTATCAATTTTTGGCCCACCCGGATACCCGAGACCTACCACGCGTGCAACTTTGTCAAACGCTTCTCCAATTGCATCATCAACAGTTTGTCCTAAAAGCGTAAATTTGTTAAAGTCAGTCACCTTAACAATTGCTGTGTGTCCACCACTAGTGATTAAACAAATAAATGGTGGCTTTAATGTTGGATGAGCAATATAATTTGCAGCAATATGCCCTTTTATATGATTAACCAAGATTAAAGGCTTTCCAGTAGCAAAACTTAGTGCTTTTGCACTTGTTACACCAACCAGTAGTGCTCCAACAAGCCCCGCACCTTGGGTTACCGCAATTACATCAATATCATCTAACACACAGTTGGCCTGCTTTAGGGCTTCATCAAGCACTGAACTTATGTTTAGAATATGATTTCGGCTGGCAACTTCAGGCACAACTCCACCAAACTTTGTGTGAATATCAATTTGAGAAGACACAATATTGCTTAAAACTTTTCTTCCATTTTCAACAACAGCCACGCTTGTTTCATCGCACGAACTTTCTATAGCTAAAATACGCACAACACTTTTTGCACGTAATGACTTTACTTTTTCTTTCATCTGTTCAAAATAAGACATATCCTAACCTCACTATGCTATAATGTTAGAGTTCTAAAACCAACCAAGTTTTCAGCAATCACTACTACTCTTTTTTAAATAATCTTCAATATTTTCCTCAATATTTCCATCAATAAAACTTTGGACATCACTCGTTTCCCAGTCTGTTCGATGGTCTTTTACCATTGTATATGGACAGAAAACATAACTACGAATCTGGCTTCCCCACTCAATTTTTTTTAAATTTCCTTGAATATTTTTCAAGTTAGATTGCATTTTCTCTTCTTCAAGTTCAGCAAGTTTTGAACGAAGTACACATATCGCATTTTCTCTATTTTGAATTTGACTTCTTTCATTCTGACAAGTAACAACAATACCTGTTGGAATATGTTTTACTCTCACTGCGCTGTCAGTTGTATTTACACCTTGACCTCCACAACCACCGCTTCGAAAAACATCAATCTTCAAATCTTCTGGCTTTATTTCAATTTCAAATTCATTTTCAATTTGTGGCATAACTTCTACAGAAGCGAAACTAGTATGCCTGCGTGAGTTACTATCAAAAGGAGAAATTCTGACTAGTCTATGAACACCTTTTTCACACTTAAGATAGCCATAAGCGTTTTCTCCATCAACTTTGATAGTTACACTTTTTATTCCAGCACCATCACCTTCATTAAAATCAAGAACTTGAGTTTTAAAACCCATTTTTTGGCAATATTTTTGGTACATTCTAAAAAGCATATCAGCCCAATCACAAGCTTCAGTACCCCCTGCTCCTGACTGAATTGTTAAAATAACACCAAGATGATCATATTTCCCTTTAAAAAGACCTTCTAATTGTAGACTTTGGGACTTTTTTTCTAAATCTTTGAGTTCATTTTCTATATCTAAAACTAAATTTATATCTCCCTCTTCACATTCATCAGCCATAAAGCATAATGTTTCAAATTGCGATTTCACAAACTTAAGGTCCGTTAATTTTCTTTCCAAGCTGGCAATTTTTTTACCGACTTTCTCAACTCGTTTCATATCACTATAAAATTCTGGCTCTGATTGTTGCTCTAAAAGTTCCTGTTTTTCCCGCTCAAGTTTTTCAACAGGAAAAAGCACTTGCAAATCATCAAGCACTTTTTTAACATCAGCTAGCCTAAATTTTATTTGTTCTAAACTCATTTCCTCTCCATTTGTGATTAAGAATTTGCTCCGCAACAATTTTTATATTTCTTTCCACTTCCACAAGGACAAGGGTCATTTCTCCCAACAAGTTTTTCACTGCGTGCTGGTCCTTTTTGTACACGCGTATTAGCTTGAGTAGTCCCTTCCTGAGATGCAACAGTTTTCATAGGTTTTTCTTGAGGTCTAGGCGGAGTTGAAACAGTTGGTTTTTGAATATTCAAAAGAATTGTAGATGTTTTCTCACGAATTGCTGTTATCATTTCATCGAACATCTGGAAACCTTCTTTTTTATAAGCAATAACAGGGTCTTGTCGTCCGAAACTTTGTGCTCCTATTTCGTGACGTAGAGTTGTCATTGCATCAATATGTTCCATCCACGCTCTGTCAACAATATCTAAAAGAACAAGCCTTTCTACTATATCGAATTTGAGACCAATTTCAAGGAATTCTTCTCCCTTAGCTTCATATCTTTTTAGCACTTCATTTAACACGTCTTCAATGAGTTCGTTTGGAGCAATATCTTCAAGCATTTTTTCGGTTACAAAGTTTGTTCCTTTAGGAAAAATCCTATCCTCAAGAGAATGGTTAATTTCTTCAATATCCCACTCAGAACTTGGTTTGTCAGGGTCGATTGCTTTTAAAATAGCACTTGAAACCACTTCTGGGAACATATCTAAAATTTGAGAATGAACATCTTCTCCATCAAGAATTTTGTTTCTTTGGTCATAAATTATTGTTCTTTGCTTGTTGATAACATCATCGTATTCAATAAGATGTCTTCTGATTGAATAGTTGCGAATTTCAACCTTTTTTTGAGCATTTGAAATTTGATGAGAAAGTAATTTAATTTGGAATGGCGTATCTTCATCAATTTTAAAGAAATTGCTAATCCTTTTAAGCCTATCACCACCAAAAAGCCTTAACAAATCATCTTCAAGCGAAAGATAGAAAACTGACCTACCAGGGTCACCTTGACGACCAGCACGACCGCGGAGCTGATTATCTATTCTCCTACTTTCGTGTCTTTCTGTACCAATAATAAGGAGTCCTCCAGCCTCAACAACTTTTTCTTTCTCTGCGTCAGTTTCCGCTTTCATTTCAGCAAAAAACTTTTCAAAATCATCTTTTGCTTTTTGAATCTCTTCAGTTGTTGCGGGAAGGAAAGACGTCGCCTGCTCTATTTGAGCGTGCGAATAACCTTTTTTTGCCATTTTAGCTTTTGCTAAGTAAGTTGGATTTCCACCAAGCAAAATATCTGTTCCACGACCAGCCATATTTGTTGCTATAGTGACTTTTCCAAGACGACCAGCCTGCGCTATAATTTCACCTTCTTGAGCGTGGTTTTTTGCATTTAAAACACTGTGAGGAATTTTTTTCTCTTTTAATAGTTTACTCACATACTCACTTTTTTCAATTGTTGTTGTACCAACCAATACTGGCTGATTTTTCTCGTGAGCCTCAGCTATTCTTTCTACAACATTTCGGAATTTGCCTTCTATTGTAGTATAAATTATATCTGGTTCATCTATTCTTTTGTTTGGCAAATTTGGCGGAATAGTAACAATATCCAAGTTGTATATTTTGTTGAATTCACCTTCTTCAGTTTTACCAGTTCCCGTCATACCACTAAGTTTGTGATACAGCCTAAAATAGTTTTGAAGTGTGATTGTCGCAACAGTAAGGTTTTCATCTTTAATATCAACACCCTCTTTAGCCTCAATAGCTTGATGTAAACCATTTGAATATCTTCTTCCTTCCATTACACGACCAGTAAATTCATCAACCAAAAGAACTTGTCCATCTTTTACGATATAATCACTATCTCTTTTCATCATAAAGTTAGCTCGAAGCGCATTCATAATGTGTTGGTTGAGTTCAACTGCGTTAATATCACTTAAGTTTTCAACACCAAAATACTTTTCAGCTTTGTCCGTTCCAACCTCTGTCAAGTGAATTGCCTTTTTCTCTTCATCAACAAGATAATCTTCATCTCTCCTGAGAGTTCGAATAAATCGTTGAGCTTTGACATAATTTTCGCTGCTTTTAAACCCTCTGCCACTAATAATAAGCGGTGTTCTAGCTTCATCAATCAAGATGCTATCAACCTCATCAATAATAGCAAAATTGTATCCTCTACCAACACGATCTTCAGCTTTTCGAACCATATTGTCTCTAAGATAATCAAAACCAAGTTCGTTGTTTGTACAATAAGTTATATCACAGGCATAAGCATTTTTCTTTTCAGCAGAACTCATTTCTGAAAGAGAACAACCTACAGTTAAACCCATAAATTTGTGAACTTTTCCCATCCAATCGGAGTCACGAGTCGCTAAATATTCGTTTACTGTTACAATGTGAACGCCTTTACCTGTTAGTGCATTGAGATATGCAGGCAAAACAGCAACAAAAGTTTTACCTTCACCTGTATACATTTCAGCTATACGCCCCTGATGAAGAACAATTCCACCAATGATTTGAACGTGAAAATGTTTCATATTTAAAACTCTAAAACTTGCCTCTCTTATAGCGGCAAAAGCATCATATAATATATCATCAAGAGTCTCTCCACTTTCTAGCCTTTGCTTTAAAACGTTAGTCTGGCTTTGCAACTCTTCATTGGTCATCTTTTGATATTTTGGCTCAAGTTCTTCAACTCTTTTTGCCATTTTTTCTAGTTTTCTCAAACTTCTAGCATTGTCTGATAAAAATCCAAACATATTATACTCTCCAATAATTAATTATTGTTATATTATATAACAAATTTGCATAAAAGAAAAGAATTTTCGTGCATTTATTTGTCATTTTTAAAATTTATTGCGAGTTTTAAAGAATTTTTGCCAAAAAAATCAAAAAAATTTCTATTTTACAAATATAGAATTGATGAATGTTAAACACTTGAATGAAACAAAATGTAAATTTTGAATTATTAAAAAAATACAATATGTTCTGCTGTTACGATACGATATTAAATTTACTTAAAAATTAATATATTTATCTTATTATCCATTCTAATTTTGATGTATTTATTTCTTGTAATTAATAACATATTTGTTGTGATTTGTTTTTAAATCTTATTTTTATAACTCAATTAGATTTTTTGTGTATTTTTTAGCGTTGCCTTGCTTTTTCATTTTACTTCATAGTAACTTTTTCACAAACTAGTTGTTCTACTCATATGGTTGTTTTCCATTTGTAATTGGTTTTGTCTTTGAGTTCTAATCTAACCTTGTATTCGCCAGCATCTGTGCCTGTATTTGAGGTAAATTTTATAAGAGTGGTATTAAAATTATCAAAACATACTTTCAGTAATACTATACTGAGCCCCAGTAAATACAAAACTAAAATATTCTAATTTTAGACTTGGAACATCAACTTCTTACTTTTCTATAGTAAATGTTTTATTTAGTTGTCCAAAATATTTTCTAACACCTATAATTTGCACTGTCCCTAACCCAGCACCACTAGCATCTTCACTAAATTCCTCCAAATCTGTCCATCAAAAGTTACCGCTTGGATTTGGTATTTGAACAAGAGGTGGCTCTATCAACAGAACCTAATGCCCTTATCCTTGGATAACACCCGTTTTCAAATATCTATTGATTATCTGAAAACCCAATCATTCCTGTTGAAGCCTCTCCGTTTTGAGATGAACGCATTTCATCAGTTGTTAATGTCTTTGAATTTTTATCTATTAAACAACCTGTCGACCCAGTTCCTACAATACGACTAGGTGAATAACTAGTTTCAAATGGTAATCACCCGTTGAAATGGTTTCACTATTAAAATAACTATTTTGAACATCTCCTTTGTTAAAAAATCCTGCAACACCACCAGATGAAACAAAGGTGTTAAATAGTGTGTAAATCCCACCAACACTGAAGCAGTTAAAAATTCCTCCAGCTTTGGATTTCGCTGATACCCGATTTGCTACTAATAATTCCATAAGCGAATGTCTGTTCATCTTGTAATAGCTACAATACCACCACTATTTACCGTATTGGTCTGAAGTAATTGAATTTTTAATATTTCCATAATTTTCACAATAGACTACTTCATATTTTGACCCTTCAGTAGATAAAGACTCAGTAGAAGCACCAAGTTATTCTTGCGACAATTCCCCCGATAAAACTTCCATTATCCATAGTAGTGGCATCATCTCTTTGTAACGTGATATTTCCATAGTTTTTACAGCTAACAATTAAAAAATATGAAAATTTGTTTGTTGCAGCTGCTGTTCCAACAATTCAGGGTAAATAACTAAACTACTTGGAATAATTATATTACCATAATTTGTACAATTTTTTATCGTACTTCCAAAACATCGACCAATAATGCCTCCGAGTTTAACATTTCCAACGTTAAAAGTTGCTTTTATCCTAATATCATCAGAACTATTTGTGCAATCCTTAATGATAAGCGAGCAATAGTCTGCCATACCAACAATACCACCATCACTGAAAGATTTTCGCCCAGAACTTCCACTCCAAGATTGTGTAAGTTCGAAAAAATAGAAGTACTCTTTTCTATTCCGCCAAACATTTAGTTTACTGTGATAGCACCACCATTTGTGCTAAGAGTGGTTTTTATACTGGACAAAATCTCACTATTTGTCTCACCTGTATTACTTGAGTTTGTTATGTAATTAAGGAGCTTTCGGAGGTGCGTTGTATTGAATACTTCCGC
>DLKQ01000030.1 GCA_002477805.1 Christensenella sp. UBA7584
GTTTGAAAAATTCAATACACCCATTGATGATAGTGTACCTAGCACTATACCAGCTACACATATCATCACCGCTCCTATTATGCCTAACGTTTTCGCTAGCATTTTCTTACTACTTTCCATTTTCCTCCCCCTCTTTTTGCCTAAATTTTTATTAAGTATATCAAATTTATTTATTTTTGGCAAACGTTTAGGGGGAGAATAGAGTAAAATTTTCTTAACAAGCGTTCCAAATTTATGCTAATAGCACTCATTTTTTATTCAAAAATCTCAAATTTTGCCCAAAAAAGTAAAAAATTTGTAGGAATTTAAAAAAAATTTTATTTTTACCCACAAAAATGTTTGAAAAGCTATAAAAAATTTTATATAATATTAGAAAAACAATATAATGAGGGATTTAGATATGGAAAAAGATGCAAGTTTACACCAAGGTCATTGGCAAAGAGTTAGGCAAAGGGCATTAACCCAAGAAACATCAAAATTTACAGACAAAGAAATTCTTGAACTAACCCTGCAATATGTTTATACCCGTGGCGATGTTAACGAAATAGCAAGCAGACTATTAAAAAGATTTGGTTGTTTTTCAAACGTACTCAATGCTTCGCTGAGTGAACTTGCAAAAGTTAAAGGCGTTGGGCCTTTTTCTGCACAAAAAATTATTCTTTTACCAAAAATTATTGACTTTTACAACACTTCTATGGCACGCACTCAAAGACCTGTATTAAAATGCACCAAGCACTGTATAGATTATGCTCGTAAATTTTTTAAAGGAATCAAACACGAAAGACTTTATATGTTTTGTCTGAACAAATCGTATGAAGTCATTGACGAAATTTTGATTGGAAAAAGTGAAGAAGATATGGTTTCAGTTTCTCCACAAGAGCTGATTGCGAAAACTCACGAACTAAAAGCAAGTTTTGTATTTCTCGCTCACAATCACCCAAATGGCTCAGTCACTCCAAGCACGCAAGACAATAATTTTACAATAAAAGTCATAAAAATATTTTCACTATCTGACATTACATTTTTAGACCACATAATAATCGGTAAAAATGACCTTTATTTTTCATATCGCAATTTTGGAGAATTTACAACAACACAAGGAAATTCACTTCAGACCATCAATTGATGGCTTTTTTATTATGTAAAAAGTGCTTTTTACATAAAACGAACTAATACTGTATTTTTATTATTTTAATTTTAATTACAAAAATAAAGAGGAAGAAATAACACGCAGGGTTAAAATCATTTCTTCCTTTTTATTTATTTTTGATTCTTTCTAGTTTATTTCTTCCTATTTTTCTTTCTTTCCATAGCTAAAGTTTACGGGGCATTATTTTTTCAGCACAACCAATTTATTTATTGCCCTAGTTGTTGCGATAAACAAGAATTTTGAACTATTATCTGTTTCGAAAAGTTGCCCTTTTTCAGCCACTACCACGGTATCAAATTCCAAACCTTTACACAAAGATACTGGTACAATTTGAATTTGAGTTCCTGCTGGAACATAGGCATTTTTAACAAAACTAATATTTGTTTCGGGAACAAATTTTGAAAGGTATTCAAAAATTTCTCGCGCGGTTTTTGTGTCACCAGTTACTATACCAATACTCTTATTTTGAGCCATAATTGGCTCTAAAATTGATAGAATTTGCCGACTAATTTCTTCCACACTATTTGCAATCTGAATTTCATCAACTTTTTGTCCATTTTTCAATCTAAATGCGCTGTGTCTTGGGCTTCCCAAAATAGCACTTGAATATTCTACTATTTCCTCACTACTTCGGTATGTTTTGTCTAACACTACAAACTTTGACCTCTCAGCACAGACTTCTAGTTTTGCAATATCCTCTAAGGAATCAAGCTCGCCCGCAACAGTTTTTTGATTAATATCTCCAAAAATTGAGAAAGTCGCGTGTTTAAAAATTCTGAGCAAAAAATCCACGAATAAAAGTGGGTAATCTTGAGCTTCATCTAGTACAATGTGCTTTACATCCATTTTTAGCACAACATTTTGGCAAAGTTCTTTCAAAACACACATTAAAACAGCATCTTCAAACGGAATTTTTTCATCTACATCAAGTGGCTTAAACTTAAAGTCTTCCAAAAATTTTGAATATAGGCTAGAAAGTTCAACTGGACTAGAGAGTTTTTGAGAGATTTGTTCAAAAAGTAAGTCCCTCTTTTCTATTCCTTCAATTCCATATTTGGAACATAAAAAATCAGTAGCGAGTAAAACTTTTTCTTTGTATTTTGCGTGTTTGAAATCACCACTTAAAAGGTTATTTAATTCTTCTATTTCGGTAGTTTGACCTTCTACCAAAAAAGGTGTTACAAACTTTAAATTTTCATTAAGATTTTGAAGCCAATTTGACATTTTTTCTCGCATTGAAAAGCTGAGTTTTTCATTTACAATATTTTTACTTTTTTCATCAAGCGAAATGTACCTAAGCACAAATTCATCACTTGATTCTACAGCCTGCGAAGTTTTCAAAAACCTACGAACAAATTTTGGAAAAGTTGCGCTACGAGTGTTTTCTTCTCCGAGTTCTGGCAAAACTTTTGAAATATAAGACAAAAAGGCATCATTTGGTGAGAAAAGTAAAACATTTGCCGACTTCAAATTTGGCAATCTATACAGTGCATATGCAACTCTATGAAGTGCAATGGTTGTTTTTCCGCAACCAGCATAACCTTGCACAACGATTACATCATCTTTTAGGTTACGGATAATTTCGTTTTGCTCAGACTGGATTGTGCTGGCAATGTTTTGCAGGTTTTCGCCTTTTTTCGCTTTCGCAAGCACCTTTTGCAAAAATTCATCAAATATATTTACGTCAACATCATAAGCATCAACAAGTTTTGCTTCTTCAATATCGTACTGTCTTTTTAGCGTAATTTCACCTTCTATTTTGCCATCAGGTGCTTCATAACTTGCTTTTCCTTTACCAGCTTCATAAAAAAGTTCACTAACTGGCGCACGCCAGTCGATTACATAAAGCTGATTGTCACAGTCAATAGACATTAGCCCGATGTAAAGTTTCATTTGCTCATCATCACCATTTACCAAAAAGTCTATTCGACCAAAATAAGGCTTGTTTCTGATTTCTTCAAGTCGTTTGGTGTGATGAATTTGCTCGTCGGTAAAGTCTAATAGTTCGTTTAGTTTGCTGTAGTTGTCCACAAACTCCGCTTCATCAAACTCTCTGAGGTCGTGAATATACTGCTTTTTGAGTTCGAGTGCCCAGTTTCGCTCCTTTTCCACATTCTGCTTTAGCCCAGCAATTCGCTTGTCTATCGCTTTTAAAGTATTTTCAAGATAATTAATTTCTTCTTTCCAAAAAGGTGGTTTGTTCATTTTTTCTCCTAAAATAAATTTTATTATAGCACACAATACAAATATTGTAAAATTAAACTACATTTCTAACTTTCATTTTTTCTAGTTTAGTTTTGCGACTTTCACTAATCACTACTAAAAGGCCTGTCCGCGTTTTTTGCAATGTTAGTACTTTTGCTATTTGTTATTTTCCTTTAGATTTTTTATTTGTTTTTAGCGTTTTGAAAACTTTAAAAATTTCCATTACAGGAATTATTATCAAACTAAGCGCAAGTACAATTAGCCAATCAGTTATCCCAACACAAACAAGTCCAAATACCGATGCCAAAACTGGCACAGATACAAGCAGAATATTTAGCCCAACCCCTACAATTATGCTCAGCCACAAAATCCAGTTGGTGAATGGGTTTGAACTAAAAATTGAATGACTTGTTCGCACATTTAGGATATGAACAAGTTGTGAAATTGAAAGTACTAAAAACGCCATTGTTGTAGCGTACTGATTGTTTCCAGAAATAGACAAACTAATTGCAAAAGTCAAAATTACTAGCACTGTTTGAGTGACAATTTGTACTGCCATAGACTGCCAAATTCCACCTGCGAAAATGTTTTCTTTTTTATCTCTTGGCGGTCTGTCCATAATATCTTTTTCACTTTTTTCAATGCTCAGCGCTATTGCTGGCAGTGAATCAGTAACTAAATTTATGAAAAGTATTTGTATTGGAATTAAAAAGGTCATTGACGGGAAAATAAGCGTAACTAAAAACAAACTTAAAACTTCTACAAAATTTGTTCCAAACAAAAATTGAACCACTTTTTGTATGTTTTGATAAATTCGCCTGCCCTCTTTTACTGCGATTACAATTGTTGCAAAATCATCATCAACAAGCACCATATCAGCAACACTTTTGGTTACTTCTGTTCCACTGATCCCCATTCCCACACCGATATCAGCTCGCTTTATACTTGGTGCGTCATTTACTCCATCACCAGTCATCGCAACAACTTTTCCTAAGCTTTTCCACGTTTCAACAATTCTAACTTTATTTTCTGGACTTACCCTTGCATAAACTGTAACGTCCTTGATTATTTTCCTAAACTTGGCATCACTTAGTGCATCTAATTCTTTGCCAGTTAAAATTTTTGAATTTTTTGTCCAAATACCAACTTCTTTTGCAATTTGTTTTGCAGTTAAAGCGTGGTCACCTGTTATCATAATCGGCATCATTCCAGAACTCTTACAAAGCCTAACTGCCTGCAATGTGGATTCTCTTGGAGGGTCTCTCATTCCACACAGCCCCAAAAATACAAGGTTTTCCTCATCATCAAAGGAGTATTTTTCCCCGCTATGCGTTTTAAACGCGAATCCTAAAACCCTGAGTCCTTTTGAAGCCATTTTAGAAATAGTTTTTTCAATTTCGGAAATTTTTTCATCAGTTAGTTTCGAAATATTCCCGTTTTCAAAAATTTGTTTACATCTTGAAAGAAGCACATCTGGAGCACCTTTTGTATAAGCTATAATTTTGTCTTCAACTTGATTAAATGTTGTCATTAATTTTCGGTTTGAATCAAACGGAAGTTCGGCAACGCGTTTAAATCTTTTATCTAGCTCAGTTTTCGTTTGACCAAAGTGCTCTGCAAATTCTACCAGTGCAACTTCGGTTGGGTCACCAACAATTTCATTCTTTTTTAAAATGCAATCGTTACAAAGCGAAGTCGCATTTACGAAATGGAAATTACTCGTCACATCAAACATTGAAATTGAATTTAAAAGTTTGCCTCCAGTAAAAACAGACTGGACTTGCATTTTATTTTTTGTGAGCGTTCCTGTTTTGTCGCTACAAATTATCTGGCACGAACCTAGTGTTTCAACCGCGTGCAACTTTTTAACTATCGCATTTTGCTTGCTCATACGCGATACCCCAAGTGCCATTATGATTGTAATTACCGCGGGCAAACTTTCGGGAATGGCTGCGACTGCAATTGCTATTGCGAGCATTAAAGGTTTTATAACATCGTGCGCTGGGTCGATTAAAACATTTATTACAAAAATTATAACAGCGATACAAAGCACACCTATAGTAATAAATTTTCCTAACCAAGCAAGTTTTTTCTGAAGAGGTGTCGTTTCTGCTTTTTGCCCTCCCAAAAGACTTGCAATTTTGCCAAGTTCAGTGTTTTCTCCAACTCTTGTAACAATACCTTTTGCTCTTCCGTAAGTAATTACTGAATTTGAGTGAACTATATTATATCTATCACCAACTGGAGTGTCTCTTTTCAAAGCTTCGCCAGCCCTCTTTTCAACTTCCGCACTTTCTCCAGTAAGAGAACTTTCATCACACTTTAGGCTTGCACTTTCTATTAAAAAAATATCAGCACAGGCAACATCGCCAGCTTCCAAAAGCACAACATCGCCTATTGTAACATCTTCTACCAACACCTTACAAACAGTTCCATCTCGAATAACTTTTACAAAGGGCTCGCTATCCTTTTTCAGTTTTTCAAGTGAAGCCTCCGCCTTATCCTCTTGAACAAATCCAATAATAGCATTTAGTAGCACAATAAGTAGTATTACTCCAACATCTACAAGATCAGAATAATCTTTTTGCACTATTGCAATTACAGCACTAATTACAGCCGAAACAAGAAGAATAATAATCATCAAATCAGCAAACTGCTTAAAAAACATCACTAGTTTGCTTTCTTTTTTACTGCGAGAAATTTCGTTTTTCCCAAATCGCTCAAGGCGTTTTTTTGCTTCCACATCACTAATTCCATTCTCAGTTGTGCCCAATACAGAAAAAGCTTCCTTTATTTGCATTGTGTGTGGTGCAAAATTTTTACTTTTTAAAAACTCTTTACTTTCCACCCTAATTCTCCAATAAAGATTATTATACCAAAAACATAAAATAAAAACAAATATTTTTGCAATAATAAATTTAAAAATTTAAAATTAAATTGTGCTTATTTTACTAGACAAAATTTTGTTTTCCATATATAATTTATACGTAAGCAATACTTAAAAGGAAAGCAAAATGAAATTAGGCGTTGTTGGATTACCAAATGTTGGAAAAAGCACACTGTTTAATGCCCTGACAAAGGCCGGTGCTCAAAGTGCAAATTACCCTTTTTGTACCATTGAACCAAATGTCGGAATGGTGAGTGTTCCTGATGAAAGGCTTGACAAACTTGCCGAAATGTATCACACACAAAAACTTACTCCAGCCACAATAGAATTTGTTGACATCGCGGGGCTCGTAAAAGGAGCAAGCCAAGGTGAAGGACTTGGAAACAAATTTTTAAGTCATATTCGTGAAGTTGATGCAATTATTCACGTTGTTAGATGTTTTGAAGATGGAAATATTATTCACGTTGACGGAAACATCAACCCATCTCGCGACATTGAAACCATAAATCTCGAGCTCATACTATCTGATATTGAAACCCTAGAAAAAAGAATTGCCAAGGTTGAAAAACAAGCTCGGGCTGGGGACAAAAATAGCAAACACGAATTAGAAATTTTAGAAATTTTAAAAGACCATTTGCTAAAAAACAAACCTGCAAGAACATTGGAACTTGATGATGATGATAAACAAATTTTAAAAAATTGTTTTCTAATCACCTCAAAACCAGTAATATATCTTTGTAATGTTTCACTGCAACAACTCTCAAATTTGGACACAGACAAATATGTTAATGCAGTCAAACAAATTGCCAGTGCAGAAAATGCAAAAGTGATTGAAATTTGTGCACAAGTTGAAGAAGAACTCTCCAGCCTTGATGGCGAAGAACTAGAAGAATTTAAAAACGAATTTAGAATTAAAGAACTTGGACTTCCTAGACTCATAAAAGCAAGTTATGCTCTTTTAGGGCTAATTAGCTTTTTGACAGCTGGCGAAAAAGAAGTCCGTGCTTGGACAATTAAAAAAGGAACAAAAGCGCCTCAAGCTGCAGGAGTAATTCATTCTGACTTTGAGCGTGGTTTCATTAAAGCAGAGGTTGTAAAATATGATGACCTCATCGCACTTTTAAACTATCAAACTGCAAAAGAGCAGGGAAAAGTCAGACTTGAAGGAAAAGACTATGTTGTCCAAGATGGCGATATTATGTTATTTAAATTTAATGTTTAAGGAGAAATGAAAATGAAAAGAGATTACGAAATAATAGCAACACTTTTACCAAAGAATTTTGAAGAGCTCAAAAGTTTCATAGAGGATTACAACAATAATTCAAAACCACTGAGTGCAAAGAGCCAAGAAAAAGTAAGAAAGTTTATGCACAAACTTTACAGCAATTACAATTCGTGGGTGGCGGACAAAATTGTTCACTGGTCTGAATCAAACACAAGTCCTGAGCAGATTGAAGAGGAATTTTTTGGTGCAACAAAACATTTTGGTCCACAAACAAAAGAAGCTATTGACATCGCTTCAGAAAAAGCCCTTTCAACTTTTACTGCAAAAAATGAATTTGATAAAGAGCAATCAGTGAGAAAAACATTTTATGTTTGTGCAGAAAATGTCCTCAGCAAAAACAAGCAATCTCTTGAAGAATTAAACCAAAAAATTAATTCCGTTTCTCAAAAAGAAAATATTTCAATGTCAATGTAAATATTTTTTAAATGAAAAGAAGAAGTCAACACTTCTTCTCTTTTTTATAAAAGTTTACACAAAGTTGCAAATTTATTACCCTGTTTTCCACT